>JAUZRY010000041.1 GCA_030949995.1 Ardenticatenia bacterium | reverse complement strand
GCTGTACGCCGAGACGTACGCGGCCACGCGCGTCAAGCGCAAATCAGCGAACGCTACGAGATGACGATTGCCGAAGAGCAGAACGCTTTGGCCTCGTCACCATAGGATTAGCCACCCTGCTCTTCTCCATCATCGTGTTGGCCGGCTGGCAGTTGGCCACTACCATTACCCACATTGCCCGGCTGACCGGAAGCGCCCGTCAGAGCGGCGGGGGCAAATTCCAGCCCGTCCACCTGGAACGTGCTCCCACGAGCTCCATGTGCTGGCGGACGCCTTTAACCACATGGTCAGTTCCCCAACCGCAGCGAGGACGAGTTAGGTGGCCCTCAACCGTCAGCTCGAGCAGCGTCTCCGAGAGCTCAACGCCCTGCTCGAGATCAGCCGCTCAGTGACCGGCTCCCTCGACTTCGACGAAGTGTTGCGCCGCATCCTGCGCGAAAGCGTGGAGGCCTTTCCCAAGGCCCGCAAGGCCATCGTCCACCTGGTGGACGAAACCACCAACCGGCTCTACCCCGTGGCCCTCTCCGAAGGACGAGAGCCGGTCCAGGACAACATGGGAATGCCCATTGGCCACGGCGTGGCCGGCCGTGCTGTGTTGGAACGGCGCAGCTTTTGCATCCCCGACACCAGCCAAGATCCGGCCTATCTCGACTTCGGCACCGAGGTCAACGCCCTCTTGGTGGCACCGCTGATCATCGGCGACCGGGTCATCGGAGCCCTGAGCATCGACAGCGATCAGCGCGCCGCCTTCTCACCCGATCAGCTTCCGGTTCTGGAGTCATTGGCCTCCCACGTGGCCATTGCCATTGAAAATGCACGCCTGTTCAACGAAAGCCAACACCGCCTCCGAGAGCTGACCTCGCTCTACCAGGCGGCCATCAAGCTCACCGGCAGTTACACCGTGGGCGCCGTACAACGGCTCATCGTCGAAGAGGCCATGCGCCTCGTGCCTGCCCGCGCCGGGGTCCTGCTCCTGCGGAACGAGGAGGGATTCTCCGTGGCCCACGCCCGGGGCCTTCCCGAGAATGTGAACACCTTTGGCGTCGTCCTGGTAGACGGCGAGCTCCGCCGCATTGTCGAAACCCAAGAGGGCGGCCACCAGGTGGGCGTGGTCTCCTGGAATGTAGATGGGCAGATTGTGCGCTTTCCCTTCGACACATGTGTGGCCGCCCCCTTGCTCTGGGAAGGGCAAATTCTGGGCATCTTACAACTCTTCAACCGGTGCAGTGAACACCGTTTCAACAGTGCGGACGAACGGCTGCTCAACCTCTACGCCCAGCAGGCAGCCAGTGCTCTCCAGAACGCCTACCTCATCGAACAGGAAAAGCGGCGCACGCGCCAGTTTGCCCTCATGTACGAAATCGGACGGCGCCTCACCGCCATCCTGGAGCTGGAGACCTTGCTCCAAGAGATCGTGCGGGCCATTCAACAGGCGTATGGGTATACGTTGGTCAACATCAACTTGGTCGAGGGACGCCACATCTACCTGGCCGCCTCCACCGACCCAGAACTGGCCCAGCGCCGGAGCGAACGCCCCTTCACTGTCGGCGAGGAGGGCATTGTGGGCTTCGTGGCCGCTAAGGGAGACCCTCTCCTGGTGAACGACGTGACCCAAAGTCCCTACTACGTGCCCACCCTCCCCGAAACCCGCTCTGAGCTGGCTGTGCCCGTTTTCGGGCGATCGGGCATCATCGGCGTGCTCGACCTCCAGGACCGGCGCAAGAACGCCTTCAGCTACAGCGACGTGGTGACCCTTCAGGCCCTAGCCACCCAGATCAGCGTGGCCATCGAAAACGCCCGGCTCTTCCAGACGGTGCGCCAACACGCCCAACAGGTCACCAAGTTGCTGGAGATCATCCACCACTTGCGCCAACAGCGTGATTTGGAGGCACTCTTCAACCTCGTCTGCGAGACCGTGCAGAACACTCTCGGGTGGAACACTGTGGCCCTCTTCCTCCGGGACGAGGAAAGCGGTCTGGTGCGCCCGGTAGCGGCGGCCGCGCGCGACCCCCAAATCCGGGAGCGCATCATGAGCCTCACCCCGCGCCCCTTCGGCCACGAGTACTGGCTCAGAGAAGAGTATCGCATCAGCAACTCTTACTTCGTGCCCGCCGAGCAATGGCCCGAAAATGTGCCTCAGGATGCCGTGCTCATCTTCGACTTGGGAGAACGGCTTGAGGGACAGTGGCAACCTGCCGACATATTGGTCGTGCCCATTCGGCTGGGCGAGCGCATTCTGGGCCACCTCTCCGTAGATGACCCCGTGGACCGCCGGCGCCCCACTTTGGAACACATCCAAGTGTTAGAGCTCTTCGCCCACCAAGTGGCCACGGCCATTGCCGACGCGCGGCTCATTGCCGAACTCCAGGCCAAGACGCGAGAGCTGGAAAAGGCCAACGAACGGCTGGCCAAGGCCTCGCGCATGAAGAGCGAGTTCTTGGCTAACATGAGCCACGAATTGCGCACCCCCCTGAATTCCATCATTGGCTTCAGCGAAGTTCTCCAGGACCAAACGTTCGGCGAGCTCAACGAACGCCAGCTCCGCTACATTCACAACGTGCTCACCAGCGCCCGCCACTTGCTCGACTTGATTAACGATATTTTGGACCTGTCTAAGATTGAGGCAGGTCGAATGGAGCTCCACTATGAACCCTTCACCCTGAGCGGGGCCATTGAAGAAGTGATGACCGTTGTAGAGCCCCTCGCCAAAAACAAACAGCTTGTTTTCTCCAAGGAGCTAGACGGCTCACCTGAGCGCCTCGTAGCCGATCGGCTACGATTCAAGCAGGTGTTGTACAACTTGCTCTCCAACGCGATCAAGTTCACGCCCGAGGGCTCAGTGACCGTGCGCGCTTGGGCGGACAGCACGTACGTCTACGTGAGCGTTGAGGACACCGGCATTGGCATTCCACCAGAAGACCAACAGCGCGTGTTCGATCTCTTCACCCGCGTGGAAGACCGCTACCGCCGCGCCACTGAAGGCACCGGCCTTGGGCTCGCCCTGGTCAAGCGGCTCGTCGAACTCCACGGCGGATTCGTCACGTTGGAGAGTGAAGTGGGTCAAGGGACCAAAGTCACGGTGGCCTTTCCGATCCGGGAAATGCCCCCGATGACTGAGATCGAAGGGCCTGAAATTGAGCCCGAAGATGAGTGGATTGTACGGTGAACCCTCAACACATCCCCCAAATTCTTGTCGTAGACGATAACGTCCAGAACGTTGAATTGCTGGAGGCCATGTTAGTTCCTCAGGGCTACGAAGTGACGGCAGCCTACGACGGCCTCCAAGCCTTGGAGCGAGTCCAGGAGACATCGCCTGACCTGATCATCCTGGACATCATGATGCCCAGGATGGATGGCTTCGAGGTCGCCCGCCGCCTGCGCCAACAGGAGGAAACTCGCGCCATTCCCATCCTCATGGTGACTGCCCTCCGCGAGTTGCGGGATAAGGTTCGGGGCCTGGAATCCGGAGCCGATGATTTTCTGAGCAAGCCCTTCAACCGCATCGAATTGCTGGCCCGCGTGCGCTCCCTGTTGCGCATCAAGCAACTGCACGACGAGCTGCAAGCCAAGAATGCTCTCTTGGAGCGTATTCTCAACCGTTATGTCTCTGAGGAGATCACGCGCGAGATCCTGCGCGACCCGGAACACCAACTCCGGCTGGGCGGCCAACATTGTCAGGTGAGCGTCCTCTTCGCCGACATCCGGGGGTTCACCAGCTTCGCCGAGCGGCGCGACGCAGCACAGGTGCTCGAATCCCTCAACACCATCTTCAACGTGTTGGCCCCGGTGGTCTTCGACTACGGAGGCACCCTCGACAAATACTTGGGCGACGCCATTATGGCTTCTACGGCGCCCCCATCCCCACCGAGAACGACCCAGAGCGCGCCGTGCGCACGGCCTGGGACATGCGCCTGAAATTCACCGAACTTCAACAACACCGCCCAGAGCTCCAGGAACTGAGCATTGGCATTGGCATCTGCACGGGCGAGGCCGTGGTGGGGAACGTGGGCTCCGAACAGCGCATGGACTACACCGTGATCGGCAACACGCCCAACACGGCCAAACGGCTCCAGGAGGCTGCTCAGCACGGTCAGATTCTCATTGACGAGGTCACCTACCGCGCCGTCGCCCACGTCACCAACGTGCAGGAAATCGCCCCCCTCCATTTGAAGGGGCGCAGCGAACCGGTTCGAGCCTACGAAGTGATCGACGTGGCTCCACCCGACGAGGAGTTCACCAAGCCAGGCGCTGGCCACTGCCCAGCACCTGGCCAGGATGGAGAGGCAAACGGCTCATCCTTGGGGGAAGAACACTTCCACAACCCACACCAGGAAAGTGAAGCCGTTGATCAGGGCGTGAAAGACCACGGGCGACCAGACTGATCCCGTGCGCCGGTAGAGGTGGGCCAAGAGGAGACCCAGAACCAAGAGAGGTGGGAAGGCCAGCGGCTGGAAGTGAAAGAGGGCGAAGAGAAGGGCGCTGAGGCCATAGGCCGTCCGAGGGCGGTGGTAGGCGTTCAGAGTCGTGAAAATCAGCCCGCGGAAAAGAAGTTCTTCGCACACAGGGGCCACGCCGACGACAACGAGAACCATCAACCCCAGGGCCAGCGGATCGTCTTGGGGCAAGGCGGCCAGAATGTTCTGTTGGGCTCGCAGCCCCAAGGGCAGCAAAATGAGCCCCCAGGCCAGCATGGCCGCGTAGCCCCACACCATGGCCTGCCCTATGGCTTTTGCCGTCTCCCACCATCCCCCGGCCGGATGTCGCCACCCCACAACATGCCATCCTACCCTGTGACGACGTGCCAACCAGATGACAGGCGCCACGAGCGCACTTTCACCCATTCCCAAAACAAGCACCATCATCACAGGAGATGGATTCGGCAACAAGCCCCTCACCACAAGCGCGCCCAGCCACAAGCCACCCCACACAGTTACCAACGTCAGCCCGACGACCAGCGCCGCTTCCCAGTACGTCCACGGCGGTTTGGCCAATTCAGGCGAACGTTGCACTTGACCACCTCACTCCTGTGGGGTGGTGGACATGGGCTCATTCGTCGGCGCTTGTCCGGCAAACCGGCTGAGTTTCATGGGATCCTCGCCGGGCAGGAAGACCTCGTCCACTGTGCCGGTGGTGAGAATCTGCACCATGCCCCGCCGCTCGGCCTCCCGGACCAAGTCTTTGAACTTGGTGAAACGGCGGCCATTCGCGTCCACGAAGTTGCGTTCGTCAAAGCCCGGGTGCAAGTCCTTCATTAATACCTTCAGGGTGGCCATGGTACAGAGGTTGTTCCGCCGGCGAGCTTCATGAATGGCGCGTACCAAGAGGTCAAAGGGGTCCACCGTCTGGTTCGGGGACGCTGTCTCGGCCTTCTTGTCGCGCCCCTTCTTCTTGCCGTTGCCCTTGGCCGGTCGCTCCTGGGGCTCGCTGAAGGCGCCGGCGCTTGTGTCCTCGCCCGGCAGGAAGACCTCGTTGACGGTCCCGCTGCTGGCGATCTGTATCAGCCCCCGCCGCTCACATTCCTTCATGAAATCCTTGAACTTGGCAAAGGGCCTGCCGTTGCCGTTGCGGTCCTTCAGTTGAGTGTGGTCAAACTCGCCCAACAGTTCAATGAGCAACAGTTTAATCGTGCCGAACGTGGGCACGTTGCCCCGCTTGCGGGCCAGCTTGACAGCTTCCGGCACAGCTTCGTAGGGATCAGCCTGGCTTTTAGGCGGGCGAATGTCGTCGGCCAGTTGATGGTAGAAGAGGAACTCGTCGGCGCTCTGGGCCAAGTGGCTGCTGGCCGCCTCGGCCACACCGATGACCACGCACTCCTTGCCCTTTTGGCGAATGGCGTTCACTAACGGGATGAAATCCCGGTCTCCGGTCACGAAGATGAAGATGCCGATGTTCTCGTGCGTGTAGAGAATGCGCATGGCATCAATGACCATGTGGATGTCCACACTGTTCTTGATGGCCGTGGCCTTGTGGGGGGCTTGGCCGTAGTAGTACGTCGGCACACGTAGACCGGCTCAATGCCGTTGGCGTAGAGCGCATTTGTCACCCGCTGGTATCGGTACCAATCGGCGTATGCCCGGGCAATAATCAGACGACCATATTCCTTGGCCTTTTCCGTGATGTACTCAAAATTCGGATTCTGGCCGTAGATCTCCCGCACAGCAATGTAGACGTTCTCGAAATCAATGAAAAGCGCCACATCCTTTTTGGACTTCGGTTCCATGTACGTCACTCCTCACTTGGTCAAAGTGGCACAAGGTGGCACGTTCAGTCCGTCCGGCAACACGGCCCTGAGCTATGAGCTCAGCGACAGCCGACGTGGACACCAGTGCAGGGAGAGAAGCGCCTTGGGAAGGCTCTTTCCTCACCCCACCCCGAGGCGCTGGAGCACAACCACAAGCAGGGGAGCGATGCCAATGGCGGGCAAGTAGTTGGCCACCGGAAGGCGCTTGATGTCCAGCAGGAGCAAGCCAATGCCGATGATGAGCACCCCGCCCGTGGCCGTCAACTCCACAATGGCAGGGACATCACGCCCCACGTTGGTTGCCCAAGCGCCCGCTAGGATCATGGCCGACAGACTAATCCCACCTTGGTAGACCAGGAGCGTGATCACGCTCAGGAGCACCCCCCACCCCAGGGCGGCGGCAAAGGCCATGGCCGTGAAGCCATCCAACACGCTCTTAATGGCCAAGAGCCGGTAATCGCCCAGCAGCCCGTCCTGAATAGCCCCCAAAATGGTCATGGGGCCCACACAGAAGACCAAGCTCGCCGTAATGAACCCTTCAGTCACGCGGTTCGACGGCCCCTCTCCCCGGCTCAGCCGCCGCTGCAGCCAATCGCCCAGCGCTTCCAAGCGGGCCTCCAACTGCCACCACTCCCCAATCAGCCCGCCGAGCAACACACTGAACAACACGATGAGAATCGAGCGGGTTGTCAACGCCATCTGCACGCCAACAACCACCGTGACCAAGCCCACGCCGCCCAACAGGGTCTGGCGCGCCTGCTCTGACAACCGGTGACCGAGCACCAACCCGGTGGTGCCGCCAACGAGCACTGTCACGACGTTGATGAGCGTACCGGTCATAGGGGTCGTCCTCCCTAGCGCGCAAAGGGCGCGCTCCCGGCGCGCCCCACAGCAAGTATAGCACGACCAACGGCGAATGCCAAACAGTTTGAGGGGATAGTGGAGTTTGTCCGATGGACATATCTCGGGTTAGAATAGAACTACTCTTCAGGAGGAGGGGCATATGCTAGCATACGTACTCCAAGGGATCACGCTGGGCGTTTCGGGCGCGGCCGTTCCCGGCCCCTTGCAGGCCTTTCTCCTGGCCCAAACGTTGCGCTACGGCTGGAAGCGGGCCCTGCCGGCCACCACGGC
This sequence comes from Ardenticatenia bacterium, assembly GCA_030949995.1. Lineage (GTDB taxonomy): Bacteria > Chloroflexota > Anaerolineae > Ardenticatenales > Ardenticatenaceae > WFWG01. The sequence continues at coordinate 15,104 of JAUZRY010000041.1, read as the reverse complement.
CCCCCTGTTCAGTGACGGCCCCATCGTGGTGCTCGTCCTCTTTGTGCTGACCCAACTGCCAACCCGGTTCCTGATCGGGCTGCGGTTTGCCGGAGGGCTCTTCTTGCTCTACCTGGCATGGGATGCCTACCGGGCCCGGCACGCCGTGGAGCGTCCCGTGACCTTGCAGGCCGCACAGGTGACCACGGGCTTCTGGAAGGCCGTGATGACCAACTTCCTCAACCCCAATCCATATCTGTTTTGGAGCATTTTGGCCGGCCCATCCTCCTGAGCGGGTGGCAGCAGTCGGCCTGGTATGGTGTGGGATTCGTTGCCGGCATGTACGGGGCTCTGGTTGGCGGACTGGGCCTCTTCGTCTACCTAGCCGGCGTCGCGGCCCAACAGAGCGTGCGTGCTCGGCGTGTGCTGGTCAGCATCTCGGCCTTGGCCCTTCTGGCTTTTGGCCTGTTCCAGCTCGGCTGGGTGATGACCAACTTGCGCTCCTGACCCCATCCCCTAGTCCCAACACGCCAACACGCGAACGGCACAACCCGGAGTCCAGGATGACCGGAACCGTGCTCGTCGGCACCCGTGACGGACTGTATACCTTGGCCGTTGATGGCGAGCGGTGGTCGGTCGTGGACCACGTGCTCCACGGCCACGAGATCACCTGCGTGCTTCCCATGCCCGACACGCCTCACACGATATGGGTTGGCACATACGGGGACGGCCTGCTCGTGACGCGGGACGGCGGAGGGCTATGGGAGCCCGTGGACATTGACGCCACTTTCGTCCGAGCGCTCTGTGCGTTGCCCGGCCAACCCTCAGCCCTTTTGGTGGGCACTGAACCCGCCAACATCTTCTGGAGCACCGACGGGGGCAAGACATGGCAGGATGCCGGCCTGTACACGTGGCCCCAAGCGAGCTCATGGCACCTCCCCTACTCGCCCCGCGCCGGCGCCGTGCGCACCTTCGCTGTTCACCCAAAGGCCCCCCACCGCCTCTTCGCCGGCATCGAAGTGGGCGGACTGCTCCGTTCCGACGACAGCGGCCGCTCGTGGCACCTGCAAGGCAATCTGCACCCGGACGTGCACACCTTGGCCGCCCATCCCGCCGACCCTGACATCCTGTTGGCAGCTACAGGTGGAGGAGTGTACCTCAGCCGCGATGCCGGAACATCGTGGACGTGCCTTGTTGACGCCTACACGCGCGCCGTCATCTACCACCCGGCGAGGCCCCACATTGCCTTCGCCGGCCCTGCACGCCAGGTGGGACGAGAAGGGCGCATTCTCGCCACCAAGAACGGCGGTGCCACGTGGATCTTGGCCTCCACGGGCCTGCCCGTGCCCATGCCCGGCATGGTAGACGCCTTTTCCATCGCCGGCCAGCCGTCCACCCTCCGCCTCCTGGCCGTGCTCTCCGACGGTCGCCTCATCTGGAGCGAGGTTGACCGCATGGCGTGGCGCCCAGTTCCCGTTTCCCTGCACGGCGTGCGATGTTGCGCCTTCACGGAACCACACGTGGAGAGCTCCCATGGGTAATCACCTTTTAGCAGCACACCACGACCTCATCTCTCGAGTCGCAGAAGCACTGCGCCGGGCCCACCATGTGGCCGTCCTCACCGGCGCCGGGGTCTCCGCCGAGAGCGGTGTGCCCACCTTTCGCGACGCCCAAACGGGCCTTTGGGCGCGTTATTCGCCGGAGGAGCTTGCCACCCCACAGGCGTTCGAGCGCACCCCCCACCTCGTCTGGGCGTGGTACCGGTGGAGGCGGGACCGTATCCGACGAGCTGTGCCCAATTCGGCCCACCGAGCCCTTGTGGAGGTGGAACACCGAGCCCCTCGCTTCACCCTCATCACCCAGAACGTGGACGGCCTGCACCACCGGGCCGGTAGCCGTCGTGTGATCGAACTCCACGGCAACATCATGCGAACCAAATGTTCCCGTGAGGGCATCATCGTGCACACGTGGGACGAGCCAGAGGACGATGCGCCGCCCATGTGTCCGCGCTGTGGTGCCTACCTGCGCCCGGACGTGGTCTGGTTCGGCGAGATGTTGCCCCAAGAGGCCCTCCGGGCCGCCCTCGAAGCGGCCACCTCAGCCGACCTCTTCTTCGTCGTGGGCACCTCGGCAGTCGTCCAACCGGCAGCCTCCCTCCCCGTCGAGGCCGCCCGCCACGGGGCAACCGTGGTGGAGGTGAACGTTGAGCCCACCCCGGTGACGCGGCTCGCCCACTACGTGCTCACCGGCCCGGCCGGCACGGTGTTGCCCGCCCTCGTGCGGGCCGCCTGGCCGACGCCATGAGCGCCGGGCCTCAGAGCGCCCCGGCCGCCTCCTTGTCCACCACCCAGTGCAGCTCGCCGTCGCGCGGGTGGATGAGCTGTGCCGGGCACTCATCCGGCGCGTAGTGGCCTCGGCAGGCACGGGCCACCGCCTCCGCCTTAGCCTGCCCCATCACCAGAAACAGGATCACGCGGGCGTGGTTGATCGTGGGCACCGTCATGGTAATGCGGTGAGTGCCCAGCTTGGAGATGAAGGGGGCAGCCACCAGCCGGCGGTGCTCCCAGAGCACCTCAGTGTGGGGAAACAGGGAAGCCGTGTGACCATCACCGCCCAGCCCCAGCAGGATCAAGTCAAAGCGGGGCCACTCGCCCACGGCGAGGCCAAAATGGCGCCGCAAGTCCAGCTCATAGGCGAGGGCAGCCTCCTCCGGCGGCCGCTCAGCCTCCACCCGGTGGACGTGCTCAGCGTTTATGGGAAGCTCGGCCAACAACGTCTCCGCCACCATGCGGTAGTTGCTCGCCGGGTGGTCGGGGGGCACAGGGCGTTCATCTCCCCAGAAGAAGTGTACTCGGCCCCAGTCCACCGCGCCAGACCACGGAGGTGTGGCCAACATCTCGTAAAGTGGCCGTGGCGTCGAGCCACCCGCCAGGGCCACGGAGAAGCGCCCGCGCTCCCGAATGGCCCGTTCGGCCCGGTCGACGAACAGCTCAGCCGCCGCGCGGACAAACGCCTTTGGGGAGTCGTACACGTGGAGAGCAACAGTTCCCATCTTGAATTCCCTCCTATTCGAGGCTTCGAGCAAACGTGCCAATCCCTCTCGCCATTGTACCCTCACATCGCCATTCGCGAACAGCCCGTCAGACGTACACATCCCCCTGTTCTTCGCGTTCGTCCTAAAGTGTGGTACAATTTTATGCAATTGCCCCATCAACACTGCGCACAAGCGTCATGGCCGGGAGGTCACCATGCCTCACCACAGAATGTTTTTGGTCGAGAGCCGAATCCGCAACATCGAGGCCGAGATCGAGCGCCTGTTCGATCATCTGATCCTCGAGGAATTCGCCACCTTTCACCTCCGACGACCGCGCGCGTGGATGCCCCCCATGGACGTGTTGGAGACCGACGAGGCCTACATCGTGCGCCTTGAAATCGCGGGCATGAACGAGCAGGAGTTCGAGATCACCTACCAGAACGGCATTTTGGCCATCCGGGGCACGCGCGCGGAGCCGTTCGTGCCCAACCGTCGCTATCACCAGGTCCAGATTCGCTACGGGGAGTTCTTCACAGCCGTGCGCTTCAGGGACGCACTGGACGAAGACCGCATCGAAGCCGAATATGAAAGCGGATTTCTGACCATCTGGCTGCCCAAGCGCCCGTCGTCCCCGCCGGAGGAACCATCCTCCTGAGCCAGACGCCCCACCACACGGCCACGAAACCAGATCGAGGAGGAGTTCGATGAGCACAGATGTGAAATCTGACCACTCCAACGGACACCATAGCTCCCACAAGTCACACCAGGAGGAGATCCAAGTCCCCGAGATCTTGCCCATTCTGCCCCTGCGCAACACGGTCGTCTACCCGCTGACGGTGATCCCACTGAGCGCCGATCAGCCGCGCTCGTTGCGGCTGATCGACACAGCCATGCAGGGCGACCGCCTTATCGGGTTGGTAGCCATGAAGAACCCCGAAATTCCCACGCCGGGTCCCGACGAAGTTCACACCATGGGCACCATGGCCCTTATCCACCGCATGTTGCGCGTGCCCGACGGCAGCGTGCGCCTGATCGTCCAGGGGCTCGAGCGCATCGAGATCACCGAGTGGGTGGCCGAAGAGCCCTTCCTCCGAGCCCGCGTGGTGCACCGCCCCGAAATTCTGGAGGAGACCGTCGAGGTCGAGGCGCTCAGCCGCAACCTCCTGGACCTCTTCCGCCGACTGGTCGAATTGGTGCCCTACCTCTCCGAGGAGCTCATCCTGGCCGCCACAAACACCCAGGACGCTCGCCACCTCGCCTATCTCATTGCCGCCAGCATCCGCATCGAAATTGCCGAAGCCCAACAGATTCTCGAAGCGGACAGCGTGGCCGAAAAACTGCGCCTCCTGACGCGCATCATCAACCGGGAACTGGAAGTGTTGGAGCTGGGCCGCAAAATCCAATCCGAAGCCCAGTCGGAAATGGAGCGGATGCAGCGGGAGTTCTTCCTGCGCGAGCAGCTCAAGGCCATCCAAAGGGAGCTGGGCGAGGACGAGGAGAAGCAGATCATCGAGGAGTACCGCCAGCGCATCGAGGAGCGTGGCATGAGCGAGGAGGCCAAGGAACAGGCCCTGCGGGAGCTCTCGCGCCTGGAGAAAATGCCCCCTCAGGCCGCGGAGTACAGCGTTATCAAGACATACTTGGACTGGCTCCTCGACATCCCTTGGGTCGAAGTGACCCCCGACAATTTGGACATCGACCACGCCAAACGTGTGCTCGACGAGGACCATTACGACTTGGAAGAGATTAAAGAGCGCATCATCGAATACTTGGCCGTGCGCAAGCTCGCCCACGAGCGCCGGCGCCAGGCCGCCGCTGAAAAGGAAGCTGCCCGGCAACTGGCCATCCAGCGTGAGGAGGAGGGAGACAAAGCCGAACAGGAATCCGCTCCCGAGCAGAGCCTCTCGTCGAATCCCCCGACGTGCTCAGCAGCGCTGACTTGGACGAACCCGAGAGCCAAGGCGCCATTCTCTGCTTCGTGGGGCCACCGGGCGTGGGCAAGACGAGCTTGGGCCAGAGCATCGCCCGCGCCCTCGGGCGCAAGTTCACCCGCATGAGCTTGGGCGGCGTGCGCGACGAGGCCGAGATCCGCGGCCATCGCCGCACCTACATCGGCGCCATGCCCGGCCGCATTATTCAGGCCCTCAAGCGGGTGGGCGTCAAGAACCCGGTCTTCATGTTGGACGAGGTGGACAAAATCGGCCGCGATTTCCGGGGCGACCCCACTTCGGCCTTGCTCGAAGTGCTCGACCCGGCCCAAAATCACGCCTTCCGGGATCACTATCTGGACGTGGACTTCGACCTCTCCAAGGTGCTCTTCATCGCCACGGCCAATCTCACCGAAACGATCCCTCCGCCCCTGCTGGACCGCATGGAAGTGATCCGGCTGGACGGCTACACAGAAATGGAGAAGGTGCACATCGCGCGGGGCTACTTGATTCCCCGACAACTGGAGTCCCACTACTTGCGGCCGGAGGAGATTGAGATCACCGACGACGCCATCCGGCGCATTATTCGGGAGTACACCCGCGAGGCCGGCGTGCGCAACCTGGAACGGGAGATCGCCCGTATCATGCGCAAGGTAGCTGCCCGCATCGCGGCCGGGGAGGTGACCGAGAAAGTCACGGTAACGGCCGACAGTGTGCCCGACTTCTTGGGCAAGCCCCGCTTCTACGAGGAAGTGGCCGAGCGCACCGCCCAGTCAGGCGTGGCCACAGGGCTCTTCGTCACCACCTCGGGCGGCGGCATTCTCTTCATCGAGGCCACGCGAATGCCCGGCCAGAAAGGACTCACTCTCACCGGCCAACTCGGCGACGTGATGCGCGAATCGGCTAAAATCGCCCTCAGCTACGTGCGGGCCAACACTGAGCGGCTGGGCATTGATCCGCGCTTCTTCGACACAAGCGACATTCACATCCACGTACCCGAAGGAGCCATTCCCAAGGACGGCCCCAGCGCGGGCGTCACCATGGTGACGGCCATTGTCTCCCTCCTCACCGGCCGACCGGTGAAGAGCAATGTGGGCATGACGGGCGAGATCACCCTACGGGGCCGCGTGTTGCCCGTCGGGGGCATCAAACAAAAGGTGTTGGCCGCCCACCGCGCGGGCCTCGACACCGTCATTCTGCCCAAACGCAACGAGCCCGACTTGGACGAGCTGCCCGACGAGGTGCGCACCTCCATGCGCTTTGTGCTCGTGGAACATGTGGATGAGGTGTTGCGCGAGGCCCTCGTGGAGGTGAAGCCCTCAGTGCGGGCCGACGGCGACGAGCAGAGCACTCCCGCCGAGACAACGGCCCCCGAACTCTCCCATGACCAAGCCCAGACAGCCTGAGGAGGATCGCCAGATGAACAGGCGTGTGGTCACCCTGACGCTCCTCGCTGCCCTGACCGGCGGGGCCTCAGCCCTGTACGATCGCCTCTTCCGCCAGCCCAAGCCCCAGACCGAGGGCATTGTGCGCCTTCGTGGCCTGCACAAACCGGTTCAGGTCATCCGGGATCGCTGGGGCATTCCTCACATCTTCGCCCACACCGACCATGACCTCTTCTTTGCCCAAGGGTTCGTCCACGCCCAAGACCGCCTCTGGCAGATGGAATACTGGCGACGGGCTGCCGCCGGCCGCCTGGCCGAGATCTTGGGCCCCGAAGCCTTGCCGGTCGATCGCTGGATGCGCACGTTGCGCATCTACGCATCGGCCGAGGAGGCGTGGCCTTACCACAACGATGAAGCCCGTTCCGCGGCCATGGCCTACGCCGAAGGCGTCAACGCCTTGCTGGAACACCAGGACAACCGATGGCCACCCGAATTTCACCTGTTGCGCTTTGAACCCCAACGGTGGACGCCGGCCGACAGCGTGGCCATTCTCCGGCTCATGGCCCTCACCTTTTCCGGGGATTTCCAACTCGAGCTGCTGCGCGAACGGCTCATAGCCCTGGTGGGCGAGGAGACGTTTCACGAGCTGTGGCCAGCGTATCCTGGCTACGCGCCGATCATCGCCCGCCCCGGCCTGGAAGCCTTGGGGGCACCCTTCGCCCAAGCGGGCAGCAACGCCTGGGTGGTGGGCCCAAGTCGCAGCGCCAACGGCGCTCCCCTGTTGGCCAATGACCCCCACATGCTGCTCACCTCCCCGCCCGCCTGGTACGAAATTCACCTCCACAGCCCCACCTATGCGGTGATTGGGGCCAGCTTGGCCGGAGTGCCGGGCGTCATCATCGGCCACAACGCCCACATGGCCTGGGGCGTGACCAACAGCTTGGCCGACTGCCAGGACCTGTACGTTGAGCGACGCCACCCTGAACACCCACATCTCTTCCAACACGGCGAGGAGTGGATGCCCGCCCGCGTGTACGAGGAGCGCATCTTCGTGCGGGGAACAGAGCGCCCCGAGCGCCTCCAAGTCGTTGTCACCCACCACGGCCCGCTGATCAGCCCGCTCTTGCCCGGAGAATCCCGTGACATAGCCCTCAGGTGGACCCTGTACGAGCCGGACAACGCCATCGGCACCATCCTCCAGCTCAACCGGGCCACCTCCTGGGAGGAGTTTCGCCTGGCCGTAGCCGCCTTCAGCGCTGCCCCCCTCAACTTCTGCTACGCCGACGTGGAGGGTCACATCGGGTGGACCTTGGGCGGACGCATCCCCGTGCGCGCCAACCACCGCGGCCTCGTGCCGGTGGACGGGGCCAGCGGTGACTACGAGTGGCAGGGGTTCCTCTCCGCCGACCAGCTCCCCAGCGTCTTCGACCCGCCGGCCGACTACGTCGTCCACGCCAACAACAAGCCCGTGGACGACGAGTATCCCCACTGGCTCGGCCAGGATTTCTTCCCCCGGGTTCCGCGCCCGTCGCATTGCCGAGGCCATCGAGGAACGCATGCAGCACGACTTGAACACGTTTGCCGCCATCCAGAGCGATACCCGCTCGATCCCCGAGTACCGCTTGGCCCGCCATGTGGCTACCCTTCCCGAGGTGCGGCCAGACCTGCGGCCGCTCCAAGCTCAACTGTCCAGGTGGGACGGCCACATGGTGGCCGACAGCGTGGAGGCCACGGTAGCCTTCTTCACCCTAATGCGCCTGCGTCACCGCCTGCTGGGCGACAAGCTGGCCCAGTGGACGGCCGCTTACGAGGGACGGCCGTTCGTCCTGTCCGAGTTCGTGTTGATGACGCCGTTGGCCTGCCAGAGCGTGGCTTGGCTGCTCGAGCGGCTAGAGGAGCCACAGAGCCGCTGGTGGCACGAGGCCGGCCGGCCATCCCAGCGCTCGCCCGACCACGTGGTGCGCGAGGTTTTCGAGGAGGTCGTGGATTGGCTCACGGAGCAGGGGAAGGGTCAGTGCCGGCGTGGGGTTCTGTGAACCGCTTGCGGCTGGCGCACATCTTGGGAAACCACCCGCTCCTCCGCCGCATTTTCGAGCGCGGTGGGATGCCGGTGGACGGCGGTCCCTTCACGGTCTCGGCCAGCTTCCGCGACATCGTGCCCGACAACGACGGAGGGCTCATCATCGGGCCGGCCTGGCGCTTCCTGGCCGATGTGAGCAACTGGGACCGCTGTCGTTCCAGCCTGCCGGGCGGACAGTGTGCGATCCCGGGCAGCCACCACTTTGACGACAGGCTGCACGATTGGCTTGCCGGACGCTACCATCCGCTGCTCTGGAGCCGACAGGCCATCGAACGGGAGACCGAGGCCCGCCTGGAACTGATCCCCGCCTAACCTCGGGGGACGCTTCCGGCTGTGCACCTCTAAGACGACGAGATCGGCAAAACTATGATTCCGCCCGAAATTGGTTGGCTTCTACTGGGTGCGTTGATCGGCTTCATTGCCGGCTCGCTGGTCACGTGGCAACTGCGTCAGGAGGCCGACAGGCAGCCGCACACGTGGGACACTACGGAGACTCAACGCTTGCTCAGAAGTGTGCAGGCCACTGCTCCCCAAGTAGTGGCCAACCTTCTGCGCCGCTCCAAGGCATCGCCATCACCGGGTCGAGCACGGCGTTCGGCACCTGTGGCCGTGTTGCGCTCCACTCGGGGATTGCACCAGGGGGAGACATTTCTCATCCGGAGCCTCAGCACCTTGACCATTGGCCGCGCAGACGACGCCGACGTCGTGCTGGACGAGGAGGGCGTTTCCCGGTTTCACGCCCAGATCACTCACAGGCCTGATCCTCGGGGTACGGCCGAGTTCACCATCATTGACTACTCCCGCAACGGCACGCTGCTCAACGGCCGGCCCATCAAGGCTGTGGCCTCGCTTGAGGACGGGGACATCATTCAAGTGGGGTCAACAACGCTGGTCTTCCAGAAAGTGCGCCGGTAGCCCTCACAGTTAACGGTACCGCACCTCCACGTCGGCCTGCCACTGGGCTTCCACTTCTTCCAGCGGGCGATCAAACCACGTCATCGCCATCTTGCGGAAGAGTGGCGCGTCGCTTTCGTCCACCAAGCGGCTCAAATCAGCAAGGGGCACCCCGTTGGCCAGCAGCCAGAGCGAGGCGGTGCTCCAAATGGCCATCTGCTCGTCGACGGTGTACCCCTCCAATGGGCCAACAACGCTCTCTTCCAGGGAGGGCCAACGGCCTGCCCGCACCAGAGGCCTCGCCGCTCGCACCAGGGGCACGTCGAACTCGGGGTGCAGTCCGTCAATGTCGCCGGCCCAGAAACGGGCAACGGCATGGGCCACGGCCCGACGGCGAGGTGACATGGACGACATGGCCTGCAGTATTCCCCAGGCCACGCGCGCCCGCAGGTCCACCTTGGGTTCCACGCTCCACCACCCCACCGAGGAGGAGATCACGCGCACGTCTACCTGCGCCCCGGAGGTTGAGACTGCCCACCCCGCGGGAGGCCCCAACAACTCCACGACCACACGCAGGGGGGGCCATGGTTGGGCCGTGATGGCTTCCAGTTCAGCGATGAGAAGGGGAACATCTGCCAGGGCAGGCGTCACCGCCCGGTTTTCCTTGCTGTAGACCACCAAGGTCACTCGGTCCAGCTCGTGGGCCAGGGGAACGCCAAAGTGTTCTGTAATGAGCGGGAAGGTGAGCTTCCACGAAGTGTCCACGGGCCGGGCGTAAAAGAAGACATGGGCCGGCACTGAGATGCCCTCCACGTCAAAGGTGCCCACCGCCGTAGCCTGCACAATGTCTGTGCCCTCCAACGAGCGTACCTGACGCACCTCCACCGGACCCTCCAAGGGGGGCACGAACGTCTGGGGCTGGCTCAGAAAGGTGCGACGCCATGCGGGATCGGCTTGAGCGTCCACCAGGGCTGCGAGCGCCGCCTCGTCGCCCTCATGCACGCCGCGCACGGCCTGGCGGACCAGCGGCGTGAGCTCTGTGCGCACTTCCCGGCTCAGGCTGCCTATTTGGCTCACCACGCTCAGGCCGGCCATTAACGAAAGCACTATGACTCCCACCAAGAACAACGCCCACCGCGTGGGCGCTGAGACGTGTACCCCTGTCGTCGCCTTCATAGTTCTCGCCTGGTGTTCCTCGGGCCTCATGGACGGCGCACATCCAAGAAGATCGTATCCGTAGCCCTCAGGCCCGTCTCGTCAGTCACCTCCAACTCCAGCTCCCACCGCCCCACATCGTTGGGGCCGAAAGGGCCAACGGCCACAACGGGCTCCTCCACATCGGCCAACACCTCTCCCAAACGGGTCTCCCGGCCGGCCGGCGTGCCCACGATGGTCCACGTGTAGCGCACCAGACGCCCTCCGTCAGGGTCAAAGGAGCCAGAAGCGTCCAACAGGACAGGCTCCCCGGCCACCGTGGTCAGTTCGCCGCCCGCCTCGGCCACAGGGGGTACAGGCTCGGCCAGAGCACAGCCCGTGAGGAGCCATAGCCCGAAAAGAACCCCAACTCCTGCCGCGCTGCGTCTCCACATTAGGGGCCTCCTTACGCCAGGAGCGAAATTTCGGGAGCAGGAGTATTGTAGCACCAAGCAACCAGCGGGAAAACCCAACGGGATGAGGGGGGCAAGCGCGCCACACACTGCTGCTCTTGTCATGGGGGTAAGGAATGGTATACTCCTCCCCTCAATAACACGCCAAGCGCAGGGTCAAGAAGTAGCACTCCGTGTTACGGGGCCTACGCTTTCACAGGAGGGCGCTGCTGTGGACCATCAACTCGACACCCTGTTGGAGTTTGCCTTGGAAGCTGCTTGGGAAGCCGGGCGCATCACCTTGGGGTACTTCCAAACTCGCCTCCCCGTGGAACTCAAGGCCGACGCCAGCCCGGTCACCGAGGCCGACCGGCAGGCCGAGCGCATCGTCCGTGAGCTCGTGGCCCGCTACTGGCCGGAACACGGCCTCATCGGCGAGGAGTTCGGCCACGAGCGGGCCGACGCCGAATTTGTCTGGGTAGTTGATCCCATTGACGGCACCAAATCCTTTATCACCGGTGTCCCCCTGTTTGGCACCCTTGTGGCCCTGCTGCGACGCGGTGAGCCTGTGCTGGGCGTGCTCTTCTTCCCGGCCCTGAACGACGTGGTCTACGCTGCCAGGGGGCGAGGGTGCTTCTGGAACGGCCGGCGGGCTCGCGTCTCGGAGACGGAAGAGCTCGGCCGCGCACGGTTGATGGCCTCCAACCTCAACCGGTTTGCCCGCCACGGCAAGGCCCGAGGCCTGGCAACGGCTGGTGGAGGCCACAGCCTTCCAGCGCACTTGGGGCGATGCCTTCGGCTACGCGCTGGTGGCCACCGGCCGCGCCGACATCATGGTGGACCCGATCATGGAGGTGTGGGACGCCGCAGCCGTTCAGGTGGTGGTGGAAGAGGCCGGTGGGACGTTCACTGACTGGCAGGGACGCCCCTCCTGGGCGGCGCGGGAGGGTATCGCCACCAACAGCCGGCTCCTGCCGGCGGTGTTGGCCCTCGTGCGCACCGTTGGCGAAGGTTGAGGGCCATTTCCCTTCGCTGGCCGGCTGTGAGGAACTTGCTCTCCCTTCCACCTGTGATATACTACGTCCGCTTACACACCAGGTCAGGGGGTACGCACCGATACCGCTGTGTGCACAGGCGCAGCGGTTCGTTTGTGTAATGAGCATGTGTGAGCTCAGACGAACTGCTGTCCCCCACGGTCCTCCATGCCCCTTGGCACTCCTAGACAAGGTGAAGGAGGCAAACGGTGATGTCAAGAAGAGAGGCGTTGAGCTTGGCCGTGCTGGCCCTGGCGTTCGCGCTCGTGGTCGTCGGCTGTGGAGTCACCGGCGGCGTTGCCCAAGCCCCCCAGTACACGCCCACGCCGACCAAGACGCCCAAGCCCACATTCACGCCCACGCCCGAGGCCACAGCCACGCCCACGCCAACCATGACCCCAGAGGCAACACCGACGCCGGTGCCCACCAACACGCCGGAGCCCTCGCCCACGCCCGAGGCCACGGCCACACCGCTCCCCACGAACACACCTCGGCCCAGGCCGACTTCGCCGCCGCCGCCGCCACCCCCAACGCCGACACCTGCGCCACCGCCGCCCACGCCCAAGCCCGCAACACCGTACACCGGCCGAGTGGTCCAAACGTTCACCAACTGCGGCCTCACCCAAGTCTTCGGTGTGGTGCTGGACCGCAACGGCAACCCCAAGCCCGGCGTTACGGTCCGTGGCTGGTGGGAAGGTCGTGAGGGGCCCCCCGTTGACCACCGTGGCCGGCCAGTACGTGCGCCCGGAAACCAACGAAGCAGGGTGGGATTTCACCGTGAACAACGTGCCCGTGGGGCTTGTCTTTTACGTGGAAGTCTACCGGCAGGAGGATGGCGCCCGCCTCTCCAACACGGTGAAAATTGTCACCGTGGGCTCATGCAACCCCGGTGACGTGAACGTGGCCAAAGTGGTCTTCCAGGAGAACTAAGCCACACTCGTGGCCGCGGCGGGGCTGAGGGCAAGGTGACTGGCCACAGGGACCTTGCCCCACCCCGTCCGTGTTCTTGATTCAGCATGAGCTCCGCACGGAGGCCGGTTCTCTTTTCCATACTCGTAACCGCGCTCGCGTTGCGCTTGCTCTTCCTCGACGCCCAGCCCCTCTGGTGGGACGAGGGGTATTCTGTCTACTTCTCGACCGAGTCCCTGAGCCGGCTTATCGAGCTCACTTCCTTCGACATCCATCCCCCTCTCTACTACGTCTTCCTGAAAGCGTGGTTTGCCCTCGTGGGCGTGAGCCCCATCCGCGCCCGCCTGTTGAGCGTGCTTCTGGGCGTGCTGGCCGTGCGCCTGATGTGGCATGTGGCCCACCGGCTGGCCCCCCGCCCTGTGGCCTCGGTGGCAACCGTGTTGTTGGCCATCTCCCCTCTCCACATTTACTACTCCCAAGAAGTGCGCATGTACGCCCTGCTCGTCCTGTTGACGTTGACCAGTGTCATGGGACTTCTGGAGGCTTGTCGAACAGGCGGGCGGAGACACTGGGTCTCCCTCGTTCTCCTCGCCACGGCCACTATGTTGACCCAGTACTATGGCCTCTTGATCGTGGTAGCGTTGGCTCTCATCTGGTGGTGGCTTCGCCGTTCAGCGCCATCCGCCTTTGCGCACATTCCCGAGCCCAGGGCGGCCGCCCGGTGGTTGATGCTCCTGGGTGTTCTCTACGCCCCTTGGGCGCTCTACACGGCCCCACGGCTCTACGCCTACGTCGTGGGCAAGGTGGCTATCGAGGCCGACCGCCCCCTCAGTGTGGGGACATTTGCCCTGCGCCACGCCGTGGCCTTCAGCGTGGGCCACCTGATGCCCCAGCAGGTTGAGCTGGGTGTGGGCGCTTTCCCCTTCGTGGCCTTGGCCCTGCTGGGCACTTGGTACGGGTGGCAGCGGGCCAAGTGGCAAGTTGGGCTGCTGCTCATCTGGTTGTGGGTGCCGGCCGTGGGCACGTTCTTGGTCAACCTCATCGCACCGTTCACCGACCCACGCATCGAGCGCCAGTTGATCGCCGCGCTCCCGCCCTTCCTGCTCCTCGTGGCATGGGGGGTGGAAGCTCTCCGCAGGCCACTTCCCCGCCCCTGGATCACGGAGTGGATGCCCCTGACATTCCGCGGGCGCGTCGCCATCGCCTTCGCGGCCAGCCTCCTGCTGCTCGTGGCCGATGCCCTGAGTTTGGCCGGCTTCTACACCATTCCCCGCTACCCTGAGGACGATTACCGCCCGCTGTTGGCCCACGTGGCCGCCCGACAAGGGCCCGGCGATGCGTGGCTGGCTGTCTACCCGTGGCAAATCGGCTACTTGCGCGCTTACCTGCCCGAAAAACGCCCGGCCGAAGTGGCGGTGCCCCTCAATTGGTCCGAGGACGAGGGCGCCCGTCGGACGGGGGTACGCGCCCTCTACGCTCAGTTTGCCCGTCTCTGGTTCCCCGCCTTTCAGGTCAAGGGCCGAATGCTCGAAGAGCGTCTGGCAGCCACCTTACGCCAGGAAGGGGTTCCGGTCTGGGATGAGTGGTACGGCACTACGCGGCTGTGGCTCACGGCCCGTGCCGACACAAGCGCCGAGGGCGAGCCCCACGTGACCTTCAGCGGTGGGAATGTGTTGCGCCGGGTGGCTTACCGCGCTTCGCCCGTGCCGGCCGGCGTGGGCGTGGTGCCGGTGGTGCTCACGTGGGAGGGGCCAACCGACAACCGACGCCTCAGCCTGCAACTGGTGGGGCCGGGGGGCACCGTGTGGGGAGAATTCGACACCCCCTTGGAGGTGCCGGAAACCCGGGCCGGTGTGCCCGTGGAGCCGGGCACGCCCCCTCTACGCTACACGCTGCGCCTCACCCTCTACCAGGCCGACACAGGCCGACCATACGATGTGTTAGACGCAGGAGGCAATCCGATCGCTCCCTTCTACACCCTCGGCGAGCTCACGGTGACCCGTCCGCCCGCGCCCATCCCCACCACAGCCCTGCCCATTCAGCGCCCCATGGACTTGACCTTTGGCAATGAGGTACGGCTGCTGGGAGCCAGTCTCGTCACCGACACCGTCCAAACGGGTGATACGCTGCCGGTGGTCCTCTTCTGGCGCGCCCAAGCCGACGTTTCGGGCGACTATCGCATTAACGCCGGTATCCGAGGAGGCCGGGAAGTATTGAAGACCTGCTGGCGGAGGGGAAAGGAAGCAGGAAGGAGGGTTCAGCCTTCCTTTTGGGC
>JAUZRY010000040.1 GCA_030949995.1 Ardenticatenia bacterium | reverse complement strand
GAATCCCCCCACAGCCTCCGCGGCCCTCGAAACTGTGGTACACCCACGCCCTTGGCAGTAGACGTGGAGACAGTCACTTTTGGACTACTTGGGAGAGCGGGGAACTGTCAGTCGTATATTGGCGCCGATAATACGCTTGACACAGGCGAGAGATTTGTCGCGGGTACTGCGCCAGCCAGGGCGCCACACGCTGGACAACGCGCTGGCTTGCCAAGCAGTTTGACGGTACGGGACGAGTCATGGAAAGCGTTGGAGACATTGTGTTTTCCGGGCGTTCAAAATTGTGTTACGTTGAAATCAGCTCTAGGTGTAAACATGCTGGCTGGTTGGCTTACCATGGTGGTAGGGAGCATTCACGGCGTGGACACCGAGGGCACGGAGAAAGCGTCACCTGCCAGATATGATGGCAAAGGATAAGATGATGAAGTTGAACCCGGCTCAGGTACGGGTATTGACGAAAGTGTTAACTAGTACAACGAGATAAGTCACAGTAGACAGGGCTAACTCTTAAACCAGAAAGTACCGAAGATGAACGTTGATAACACTTCGCGGTAGCGGTAGCCTCCGGGGAAGACGTGGTGAACTCAGCGAGCCCGTGGCCGGGCCGCTGTCACCTTGCCGCCATGTGCTGATCGGACAAGCCGGCCACCCAACGTGCGCCAGACTAATAAGCGATGTGTCGCTGACCTGGTGGCCTCATACCGCCCCGGTCGAGGAGACACCATGGTGGGTGGAGCTCATCACCCAGAGCTTGGCCACAGACCGGGCGCTGGTTAGCCGCACGAGTCGCTGCTGCGCTCGGGTGCAGGGCTGACGATCCAGCCAGCAGCGAATGTTCGTTGCTGGGTCGCTGGGATTGGGTGAGACGGAGGGTGGTGGGCTGGGAGGCGCTTGGGAGCGCTGGGTCAGCATGGGGTGGTGGCAATGGTGCTTGCTAGGCAGTTGCTGAAATCCTCCTCTCTCTTCTTCTTCTCTCTCTCTCTCTCCTAATCCAAATCCCCCCCACTTTACAATCATTCTCGTCGCACGGGACGTGCTGGGATTGGAGCCCTTCCTGGCCCATTCGGCAGCCCAAGCCGTCCACATGGCGGCCAACGCAGTGGGTGTGCCAACGCGCATCTTCGCCAACGCGCCGGGTATCCTGCTCGTCCTCGTGGTGGTGCAACCTGTGGGGTGGACGGTCCTCCAGATCGGTGTGGAATCGTCGGGGCTGTTGGAGATGGGAGTACTGGTGAGTCTGCTCAGCTTCTACCCTGGCTGGAGCTTGCGCCGACGGCTGGCGAGCATCCTGGTGGGCCTAGCCGCCACGTGGACGGCCAACGTGGTTCGGCTCCTCATCATTGTGATCGCGCTTCACATGTACGGCAAGCAGGCGCTGACGCTCTCCCACACCTTTATCGGCAAGATCGTCTTCTTCGTCCTGACTGTGGGCATCTATTGGCACCTTATTACCAGAGCAACCGTTGACCGGCCCTTGGCGCCGGCCAAAGCGGGAAGTTCGTCCGGGTGAGGCCGCCGTATGGCTGAGTACCTGCTCAACTTCATCGTCTTCTGGGGCGTGTGGCTGCTCATTCCCCTCTTCGTGGACGGGATGACAGCCCTCAGCAGCATCATCAGCGTGCTGGTGGCCCGCCACCGGCGCCGGTGCCGGTGGCGCCCGCTGGACCATGCTCCGTTCATTTCCATCGTCATCCCGGTCTACAACAGCGAGGAAACCCTGGAGGCCTGTTTGCGCTCCCTCGCCAACCAGGACTACCCCCACGACCGCATGGAGGTGTTGCTGCTCAGCAACGGCACGACGGACAGATCGTTTGAAGTCTTCGCCCGCCTTCACCCCGAGCTTCCCTTCCTGGCCGGCTGGCACACGATCTTGGACAAGGGAAAAGCGTTGGCCCTCAACGCCGGCATCCACCTGGCACGGGGCACTTATATTTTCAACGTGGACAGCGACGTGGTGTTGGCTCCCGACGCCGTGCGCCGCGTTGTCGAGGCCATGGAGGCCGAGCCCGATTTGGGCGCCGTCACCGGCGCCATTGAAGTCCTCCCGCCGCCGGAGGGAGCCTCTCGACAGCAACGCCTCTTGGCCGCCTGTGAGTTCTTCGAATACCTGTCGGCCTTCCACGTGGGCCGCGAACACCAGACGCTCCTGCAGAGCCTCTACACGCTCTCCGGGGCCTTTTCAGTCTTCCGGCGGGACGTCCTGTTGGAGACTTTCCTGTACAACCAGGAGACCGTCACCGAGGATACCGACCTGACGTTCGAGCTCTACAGCCGTTTTCGGAACCACCGCATTGGATGCGTCACCACGGCAGTGGCCTACGTCCACCCCATCGAGTCCTTGAAAGCCCTCTACGCCCAACGCGTGCGGTGGCAGCGGGGTCAGCTTGAGGTGAGTGCTCGCCATCATCACCTGCTGGAACGCCCCTGGTGGCGCCTGTGGGGCTTCGCGCCCAGCCGGATCCTGCTCATCGACCACACGATGGCCTTTCCCCGCCTGGTCTGGACCTTTCTGGTCCCCATTTTGGCCCTCTTCGGCTACCCTCTCTCCGTGTTGGTGACGGCCGTCCTCTTCACCTATGCCTTCTACGTGCTCGTGGACCTGGCGTGGACGGGCATTGCGTGGCTGGACGCCAACGAGTTAGCCCGCCGGCGTGTTCAGCGCCTCCGGTGGGTGCTTCCCCTCATGCCCTTGTACAGGATGCTCGTCTTCTGGTTCCGCATGAGCGGCTTTCTCCACGCGGCCGCAGAAGAGCCGGGCCAGTGGCGTGTGCTTGACCCGTGGAACCAGATCTTTCAGGGCCTGCACGACCTGCGCCAGCGCACAGCCTATGCCTACAAGACGCTCCTCTCCTTCTGGCTATAGGAGGCTGTCGGTTCAGTGGTCAAGCCTGCCGCAACTTGAAACGCTGGATCTTGCCGGTGGCCGTCTTCGGAAGTTCGTCCACGAATTCGATCCACCGGGGCCGCTTGTAGGCGGCCATGTGCTCCGTGCAATAGGCAATGATGGCTTGGGCCAACTCGTCGGAAGGCGCGTAGCCGGACTTGAGCACCACGAACGCCTTGGGCTTGATCAACCCGGCCGAGTCCTCCTGGCCCACCACGGCACACTCCAGGACGGCCTCGTGGGAAATGATGGTGCTCTCCACCTCCACCGGCGAGACCCAGATGCCGCCCACCTTCATCATGTCGTCGGAGCGGCCAGCGTGCCAGTAGTACCCGTCCTCGTCCACGTAGTACTTGTCGCCCGTGAAGAGCCACTCGCCCAAGAACGTCTGGCGGCTCTTCTCGTACTGGTGGAGGTAAAAGAGCGCAGCCGTCTCCCCCCTGATGAGCAGGTTGCCGATTTCCCCGGGCGGCACGTCGTTGAACTCCTCGTCCACGATGCGTGCCTCGTAGCCGGGGAAAGGCTTGCCGCTGCTGCCGGGGCGAATGTCATCGGGCCGGTTCGAGATGAAGATGTGGAAGTTCTCGGTCGAGCCAATGCCGTCAATGATGTCCAAGCCGGTGGCCTCCTTCCAGCGGTGCCAGAGGGGCGCCGGCAGGGCCTCGCCGGCCGAGACGCAGAGGCGCAAGGAAGAGAGATCGTACTGCTCGGTAAAGTTCTCCACGGCGAGAATGGCCGCGTAGCTGGTAGGCGCGTTGTAGAGAATAGTAGGCTTGAAGCGGTCAATCACCTCCAACACGTTGGTGGCCACGCGAGGCGGCCCGGAGAAGAGCACCACGCTGGCCCCAACATACCAGGGGAAGATCAGGTTGCCGCCCAAGCCGAAGGTGAAGAAGAGTTTGGCCACGGCAAAGGTGCGGTCCTCTGCTCGCAGCCCCAACACGTTGAGGCCCCAGTTGTGGGCACAGAGGGGCAAGTCCTTGTGGGCGTGCAAAATCCCCTTGGGCTGGCCGGTGGTGCCGCTGGAGTAGTTGAGGGTGGCAAAGTCGTCCCGGTGGGTGGGTGATCGCTCCAAGTCCACGGGCCGACCCTGAATCCACTGCTCGTAGACAATGTCGTCAGGGCGCTGAGGGGTACCCACCACAATGACCTGCTCGAGGAAGGGCTGGGCGTCGAGGATGTCGGCCACCGAGGGCCAGAGGGAGTCGTGGACGAGGAGCACGCGGGCGCGGCTGTCCTTGAGGATGTAGTCGTACTCCCGCGGGGTGAGCAAGGTGTTCATGCCGAGGGCCACGGCACCGATCTTCAACGCCGCGAAGAAGGTGGTCACCCACTCCGGTCGGTCCGGGCAGAGGATGCCCACCACATCACCCGGGCGCACGCCCAAGTCCCTGAGCGCGTGGCCGACCCGGTTCACCTCCTCGGCCACCTCGCGGAATGTCAAGGTGCGCTCGTAGCTGTAGAGGGCCACGTTGTCGGCCCTCGCCGGCAGATTATGTTCCAGGATGTCCACGGCGTTGTAGTCCAAGGGGAGATCTGCGGCCCGTAGTGCTTTCATGGTTCCTCTCTCCTTTGTGGTTCACGAGTTGATCCGCGCAACAGGATGTTCCGAGTCTCCCGCTTGAGTTGATGAGCCCCTTGCGCCGAGGAGAGGGCCTCATCGACTACGCCGGTGGCTTCCACGTCCACTCGGTGCCTTCTGGTGTATCGCGCAGCTCTACGCCCAGCTCCTGGAGGCGGTCACGAATGCTGTCGGCCAGGGCCCACGCCTTTTGGGCTCGCAAGTGGGAGCGCACGTCCACGGCCAGTTCGATAAAGGGGCGAACGTCCGCATCGGGGGAATGGCGATGCTCGCCCTGGAGCCGGAAGCCGAGCACCTCGAGCAGGTCGCGCAGGGTGGCCTGGGCCTCGGTGAAGCCCGGGCCGGCCACGGCCTCGTCGCGCGCCGCGTTGATGGCCCTGGCCAAGTCAAAGAGATGGCCCAAGGCCAAGGCCGTGTTGAAGTCATCGTCCATGGCCTCCTCGAAGGCCAGGCGAGTGGCGTGGGCTTTCTCGCCCAACACTCGGTCCTGTGGGCCCGGAAGGCCCCGAGGGGGGGCGCAGGGCCGCGTAGAACCGCTCCAGCCCCCGTTCCGCGGCGGCAAAGCTTTCCTCGGTGTACGTGACGGGCCGGCGGTAGTGGCTGGAGAGGACGAAGAGGCGCAGGGCATTGGGATCGTGCCGGGCCAGGAGCTCATCAATAGTGACCAGGTTCCCAATGCTCTTGCTCATCTTCTCCCCGCCGAGCTGGAGCAGGCCGTTGTGCATCCAATATTTGACGAAGGGCACACATCCGGTGAAGCTCTCGCTTTGGGCGATCTCGTTCTCGTGGTGGGGGAAGATGAGGTCGGCGCCGCCGCCGTGAATGTCGATTTGGGGCCCCAAGTAGTGAATGCTCATGGCCGAGCACTCGATGTGCCAGCCTGGGCGCCCGGGCCCCCACGGGCTCTCCCACGCCGGCTCATCGGGCTTGGACGCCTTCCAGAGGGCGAAGTCCAGGGGGTCCTCCTTGCGCTCGTCCACGGCCACCCTGGCGCCGGCGTGGAGCTCGTCAAGGCGTCGGCCGCTCAGCTTGCCGTAATCGTCGTCGGCGCGCACCCGGAAGTAAACGTCACCCTCCACCACGTAGGCGTACCCCTTGTCGAGCAATCCCTCGATCAGGCGGATAATTTCAGGGATCTCCCGGCTGGCGTAGGGGTAGACATGGGCCCGTTTGACGTTGAGGATGTCCATCTGGCGCAGGAATTCGTCAATGTAGCCGGCCGTCAGATCCTGCCAGTCCACGCCCAGCTCGCGGGATCGCTTGATGATTTTGTCCTCGATGTCGGTAAAGTTCTGGACATGGCGCACGCGGTAGCCCCGGTACTCGAGGTAACGGCGCACCATATCAAAGACCAAGTAACTCATGGCGTGGCCGATGTGGGCGCTGTCGTACACTGTGGGGCCACACACGTACATGGTAACGGCAGGTGGGTTCAGCGGCTCAAACGGTTCCTTCGTCCTGGTCAGGGTATTATACATGCGCACCATGATCCTACTACGAGCCCCCTGTTTTGGCTGATGATCGCTGTACCGTCTCGTGCCACCCGAGGGCAATGAGGCGCACGGCTGTGCGCCTGGACACCCGGTCGGTGTTTATAACCATATCATACAACAGAGGGTCACGCCAATCGGCGTGGTAGAAACGCCGCACGTATTCGGCCCTGGCCCGGTCGCTCTCCCGCACCTGGCGCGTCACTTGGGGCACGGGCAAGCCCTGTTCCCGGTGCAGCCGTCGCACGCGCACGTCGAAGGGAGCTGTCACGCGCACGTGGAAGGCATCCTCCCGGCCGGCCAAAATCACCTGCGCTCCACGCCCCACGATGACCACATGCCCCCCGTCGGCAATGGCGCGCACCACGTCGCCCAACATGGCAGCGTAACTCTCCAGCGTGGGCGCCACGGGGGGCAACACCGGCGCCAAGATGCCCCCAAAGGGTTGGGCCAGACGCTCCCGGTCACTGGCCTCGGGCAAGGGGGGCACGGTTGGCTCCAGGTGGAGGGCGCTCAGCAACCGGTCCACGAAGGAACGTCGGCCCTCGAAGGAGAGTTCCGCTAAGGCCAATTCAGGCACGCCGGCAGCCCGGGCAGCCCGGTAGATGATCTCCCGGTCCACAAAGCGCCATCCCAGCGAGCGGGCCACGTCAGCGGCGATCTCGCTCCCCCAGCTCCCCAGCTCCCGCGATACGGTGATCACGCTCATGACGACTTCCCGGAGCGGCCATTTTTCTTAGACAACTGGGCGAAGATCATGCGGCCAGCCACCGTCTGGATCACGCGGGTGACGACCACCTCCCGTGTCTTGCCGATGTGGGCCTTCCCCTCCTCGATCACTACCATCGTGCCGTCGTCCAGATAGCCCACCCCCTGGTTGGGCTCCTTCCCTTCCTGGATAATGCGCACCTTCAGGGTCTCACCCGGCAACATGATGGTCTTGACGGCGTTGGCCAGCTCGTTGATGTTGAGCACGCGCACGCCTTGGAGTTCAGCTACCTTGTTGAGATTGTAGTCGTTAGTGATGATGGCTGCGTCCAAATCCCGTGCCAGGGCCACCAACTTCATGTCCACTTCGTGGAATTCGGGCACGTCCATGTCGGTGATCTGGATGGGCGTTTCAGAGTCCTTCATCAGCCGGTTGAGCATCTCCAGCCCCCGGCGCCCCCGGTTCCGGCGCAGCGGATCACTGGAATCGGCAATGTGCTGGAGCTCGTTGAGCACGAAGCGGGGCACCAACATCGTAGCGTCGATGAAGCCCGTTCGGCTAATGTCGGCAATGCGGCCGTCAATGATCACGCTGGTGTCCAGGATCACGTAGCGCTCGGCGCCTCTGCCGTTGCGCGAGAAACGAACGCGGAGGGCAGCGATCAGGTCACGTTCACGGGTAACCATGGTCATCACGCCAATATAGGCGAAGAGGAGGGCGGCTACAAAGGGCAGAATGTTCCCGAACGGATCGGGAAGCATAGAGAGGGGAAAGGCCAATAGGGCCGCAATGATGAGTCCCAGGGAAAGGCCAATTGTACCCGAGAGCAGGTAGTGGGCGGGAATCTGGCGGATCTTGCGGCGGAGCCATCCGGCGGGCCGGGTGGTCAGGTAGGGTGTGAGCAACAGGCCAAAGGCGAAGCCGGCCAAGGCCAACACGATGAGACTGCGCACATCATCGCTGCCCGCGCGTTCGGCCAGCGCGGTGCCAATGCCCCAGCCGACCACGGCCATGACCAGGCCACCTATCCACCGAAGCACGAACTCCAGGCTCATGAAAACCTCCAGAGGAAAACTTGTGCGGCGGCATATCGATCTGCACACTCACGGACATGCTCGTGCCTTCCTCTATTGTAATCACGAGCAAGTGGAGTGACAACCGAATGTCCCCGCCTCACATTTCAACAGTGGACGGCACCGGTGGTCCGACCCTGCCCCCACACGACAAGGCTACCGGAACGTCGAATTTGTCTGTCACCCGGAACAGGACTATCCTTGACATAAGCCCTCCTCTCGCAGAGGCCACAACCGAGAGCCACACACACTACGTGGGACAGCCGGAAAGGCGGCCGAATTGGATTGCACGTGTCTTCGAGGAGTGATCCCGTGCGAGGCTCACCCTACTCCGTGATTGTCTGCGATCTCTTCAACCTGCACGAGCCGGACCACGAAGTCGCCGTGCTCGGCTTTCCCTCCCGCGAACTGGCCGTGGAGTACGCCCGTCGCCGCACGTGGAGCTCTGTGGAGCAGATGCGGAAACCGGGCCTTTCCCGGGAGGAGGTGCGCTGGCGGTGGCAGGCCCTGGGCGAGGATTGCCGGGTCGTCGGGCCCGAGGGGGTAATCTACGTGGCCAGCGCCGAACTGGACCGCTTTCTCGACCATCCTATTCCCCCTGAGCGCCGCGACTGGGTCGGCCTCTACCGTTCGCTCCTCCCCGACGACTTTGTCCTCACCTACGAGTGGGCTGCCGGCAGCGTACCCCCGCCGCACCACTACGAGTACACCGTCGTCGTGGAGCCGCCGGATCGGGGCCACCTCCTCTTCTGGCCCGACTATCCCTCGGAAGGGGTTGAGCCGTGGGCGGTTGACTTCCACCCCGACCTGACGGCCCGCCTGCTGCTCCACAACTGGATGCAGGCCGCCGGCCTCTTTGACCGCGTCCAGGAGTCCCCCACGGCCCCGGACATCGGGGGCGAAACGGGCCTGCTGAACGTGACCGCGGCCGGGCGACGCGCGCGCCTGGCCATCCACCTGCTCCCCGAGGAGGAGCGCACTGCCCTGCACCAGCTCATCCGCGCCATCGTTCCCGATCCAATCTGGGCGGAGGTGGAGGCCCGCCGGCGACGCTACATCGAACGCACGTATCCCGGAGAAGGAGCGTGACCCGTGCCGGCGATTTCGACTAGGCTCTACATCCTCACGCGGGAGGCGGCAGAAGCCGGCCTGCGCTTCGACGTGCCCCCCTGGTGGGACTTGGAGCGCCTCTTCGAGCTCAACGCCGACCGGCGCGTCCGCCTGCCCGACGGCCGAGAAGTCATGCTCATCGGGTGGACGCGCATCCTCACCTACGACCTCCGCGCGGGCAAGAAGGTGTGGGCTCGTCCTGGGGAGTCGGAGGGCCAACGGCGCCACGGGCTTCCCGAGAAGCAGAGCCTCGCAGAGGCGGCCTCGGCGCGGCGGCAGGCCCTGCTGGAGGCGCTTCAGGACGCCCGCTGGCTCATCGTCGGGCGGACGCGGGTGTGGATGGTGCCTGAAAGGGCACGCCCCGGCTGCGCCGTCTTCCGGGAGCCCTACTGGTGGGAGTGGGGGCACACCCGGTACCGGGCGTTCTGGAGTCGCCACTGGCAGGACCGCTTCTTCGAGGAGCCCAACCCCGTCTACTTGGACTACGTGGGGCTCTTCACCGGCGAGGAGATCCGGGCCTTGGACGAGAGCACACGCGAGCCCTTTTGGGCCTGGTGGCGTGAACAGGAATACCGGACCCGAGACCGGGAAACGTGGCTCCGGGAGGAGATGGCCCGCCTGGAAGAGGCCCTCCAGGGAGCGTCGTGGGTGGCCTTTTACCGGTACGAGTGGGAGTCGGGGTTGAGCTGAAGGGCGCTCCCGTTCCCGAACCGCTGGCGGAGGCTGTCATGACCACGTTCTACGAGGACGAGCTTACCTGTGCCGTGTGCGGACACACGTCTACCCACACCGTGCTCATCTCCAGCAGTGCCTTCGGCGCGTCGGATTTGGACACGCGGCCGCCACCCTTGTTGCGCCTCACGTTGCCCCTGCAGGTGCAATGCTGCCCCTCGTGCGGCTACTGCGCGCGGGACGTGACGCGGGCGTCGGCCACGGCGCGGGCTGTGGTGGCCCGGCCGGATTACCGGGCCCAACTGCAGGACGAGCGTTTCACCTACCTGGCGAACATGTTCCTCTGCCAGAGCATGATCCTGGAGGCCGAAGGGGACTACGCCAACGCCGGCTGGGCGGCCCTGCGCGCGGCCTGGCACTGTGACGACGAGGCGTACAACGCGGCCGCAATTCTCTGTCGGCGCCGGGCCGCGGCGCTCTTCGCCGAGGCTCAGCGCCGTGGACACCCCTTTGCGGAAACCCCTGAGGCCGAGGCGGCCATCCTGGCAGATGTGTTGCGCCGCAGTGGCCGCTTCGCCGAAGCCCAAGCCGTCGCCGCACAAAGGCTGGCCCAGCATCCCAGCCCGACCATCGAGCAGATTCTGCGCTTCCAACACCACCTCTGCCGGCAACGTGACACCGCCCTCTACACCGTGGACGACGCTCAGGACTGGGCGACGGGGAGACCATTAGGAGGAGAGCGCTTCCTCCGAGGCGTCTAGGCGTCTGCCTCTCCACCTCCTAAATAGCGCCGGAACCACCGCAGGATGTGATCAAGCCGTGCAATGCGCCGGTCGGTGCGACCCACCCGGGACAGACCATGGGGCTCGCCGGGAAAGCGCACGAACTCTGTGGGCACGCCCTTGTACTTGAGGGCCACAAAGGCCTGCTCCCCCTGTTCCACGGGCGTGCGGTGGTCCTGTTCGCTGTGGATGATGAGCGTGGGCGTCTCCGCGTTTCCGAGGTAGGCCACAGGCGAGTGCTCCCAGTACTTCTGCACGTCTTCCCACGGCGGGCCCGCCTCCAAGGGGTTTTGGAAGGCCCAGTTGAAGTCGCTGGTGCCCCACATGCTGATAAAATTGCTCACCACCCGCTGGGCCACCGCGGCCTTGAAACGCGTGGTGTGGCCGATGATCCACAGGGTCATGAAGCCGCCGTAGCTGCCACCTGTCACGCCCATGCGCGCGGGGTCGATGTAGGGCTGCTGTGCCATGTAATCGGCCCAAGCCATGAGGTCTTCGTAGTCGTATGTGCCCCAGCGGCCCCAGATGGCCCTGGTGTGTTCCTCGCCGTAGCCCCGACCACCCCGTGGGTTGCTGAAGTAGACGACGTAGCCCTGCGCGGCCAGGACGTAGAACTCGTGCATGAAGGCAAAGCCGTACTGGGTCTGGGGCCCGCCGTGGATTTCCAGGATGGAGGGGTACTTCCGGGACGGGTCGAAACCCGGCGGCTTGAGCGTCCAGCCCTGGAGCCGGTAGCCGTCCTTGCCGGTGAACCAGATCTCCTCCACGGTGCCCAAGTCCACCCGGCGGAGCCAGGCGTTGAGGTTGGTGAGCCGACGGGAGCGCTTCCGGGCCAGGTCCAGCACGTGCACCTGGCCGGGCTCGGTGAGGGTACCGAAGAAGTAGGCCACGCGACGGCCTGCGGCGTCCAGGTCGAAGAAGCCCACCGCGCCCGGCTCGTCAATCACGGTCTCCATGGCGGAGCCATCAGGCCGGATGCGGCGAAGCTGCACCTTGCCGTGCAAGGCCACGGGGAAGTAGAGCCACTCCCCGTCGGGGCTCCAGTGGGGGCGCGGCGTGGCCCAGGCGCCGATGACGTCGTTGATGATGTCAACGGCCGCGTGCAGGTCGTGGTCACGAGTGAGGTTGCGGGCCTCGTCCCCTGCCCAAGGGACCACCCAGAGGGACTGATTTCGCCACCACTCCCCTGTTCCCCCTCGCCCGTAGTAGGCGATGGTGCGGCCGTCAGGGGAAATGGAAGGGCTGTGCTTGGGCCCGTAGGGCGTGGGGATGCGTTCCATCTCGCCGCCTTCCGCGGGAATGCGCCACAAATCCACTGCGTCGGGCTCCCGGTCGGGGTCCTCACTGCGGTTGGAGACGAAGACCACCCACCGGCCATCCGGCGTCCACGCCGGGTCGGTCTCGTCATAGGGACCATCGGTCAGTGGGACCAGGCGCCCAGTGCGGACATTCACCAGGTACAGGTGCCAGCGGTCCTTGGGCAGGAAGCCGTATCCATCCAGCTTGTAGAAGAGCCGGGTGATGTGGCGCTCCACGAGGCCCCGCTCTTTCTTCTTGGGATCTTGCTCCATTTCGACGGCCTCCGGGTCCTTGTGGCGGAACTGGACCAACAGGCGCGCGCCGTCAGGGGACCAGAGCATCTCCCCCACCTCACCGCGGAGGTTAGTCAGCCGGCGGGCTTCGCCGCCATCCAGGTCAATGAGGTAGATTTGGGGCTGTTGCTCTTCCTCCCTGTTCGAGAGAAAGGCCAGGGTGCGGCCATCGGGGGACCACCGTGCCATGGTATCCCGCTGGTCGCCCGTGGTGAATGGCTTCGGCCGACCACCCCGCGTGGAGGCCAGCCACAAGTTGGTGTACTTCTTCTCCGTCTCCCGGTCCACTCGCTCCACGACGTACACCACCCAACGGCCATCAGGCGAGATCCGCAAGTCTTTGATCAAGCGGAAACGGTAGAGATCGTGGGGCGTGATCATACGTTTGGACATGAACAAGCCTCCTCTGTCCGAACAGGGCGATTGACCGCCACATTTCTCAGCCAAGGCAGGCATTCCCCACCGTCGAAACCGATCCGGCAGCCAGCCCTTGTCGCAGCCATCCTCCGGCGGCGAGCAACGGCTTCTCGGCAGTGCCCCGGCTATTCGGGCCGAACATAGAGGCGGGGCACGCGGGCTGTGATGCGGGTGACAATTTCGTAATTGATAGTCCCCAGGGCATAAGCCAGCTCGTCGGCAGTGATGTGCTCGTTCCCCTGCCGGCCAATGAGCACCACTTCGTCTCCTTCCTGCACGGTGTCCACGTGGCTGACGTCCACCACGAGGCCGTCCATGCAAACACGGCCCAGAATCGGGCACCGCCGACCTCCGATCAACACGGCGCCACGGTTGGAGAGCGCTCGGGGATACCCGTCCCCATAGCCCGCGGCCACAAGGGCGACGCGCGTGGCTCTCGGGGTCACATATGTGCCGCCGTAGCTGATGGGCGTGCCCGGCGGCAGAGTGCGCACGCGGGCCACACGGGCCTTCCAGGAGAGCACCGGCACAAGGCAGACCGGCCAGGCCACCGCATCGCTCGGGTAGAGGCCGTAGAGGGCAATGCCCACGCGGACGGCTTGGAAGAGCTCGCCGGCAAGCGAGGGGTGCAGGACAGCCGCGCTGGCGGCCACATGGTACAGGTGTGGGGCCAGACCTGAGGACTCCAGCGCGCGGGCCACAGCCCGGAAGGTCTCCAGTTGTCGTCTTGTTGGCGCGGGATCGGCCTCGTCAGCACGGGCCAGGTGAGTCCACAGTCCTTCCAGGCGCAATTGGGGAAAGGCGCTCAGAGCGCGCACAAAGGGGAGCACTTCGTGGGGCAACAGGCCGTAGCGGCTCATGCCCGTGTCCACTTTGACGTGGACGGGCAGGGGCGTCCCCGAGTTGGCCTCGGCCAGGGCACGCACCTGGTCCACGCTGTTGACGGTGGGGATGAGGCGCAATCGTGCGCAGGCGTCGGCCTCTTGGGGAGCCATCCACCCCAATATCCAGATGGGCGCATCAACGTTGGCCTCCCGCAAGGCCACGCCCTCGGCCACGCGGGCCACACAGAGGCCGGCTGCGCCGGCAGCCAGGGCAGCACGGGCCACCTCAACAGCGCCGTGGCCATAGGCGTTGGCCTTGACCACGGCGAAGAGGGCCGTCTCGGCCGGCAGCCGGCGGCGCAACGCGCGCACGTTGGCCGCCAACGCGTCCAAGTTGATCTCGACCCACGTGACGTGGGCAGGCTGGGCCATGCTTTTCCCCGTGGCGTTGTTTGGCGTTGTGGTCGCCCCGTGCGCTACGTGCCGCGCGCGGCCTCCACGGCTGCACGGAGATTGCCCCAAGGCGTTGTCACCGGAATCACGCAACCGGCGCCCACAATGAGGCTACGCCCTTCCACCTGTTCACGGGCATCGGCGACCTCAGCGCGCACGGCCTCAGGCGTTCCCCGCAGGAGGGTCTCCCACTGGCGCAGCCCCCCAATCAACGCGCCGCCGAAGCGGGAGCGCGCCTCGGCCAGCGAGGGGAACGTGTGGCGGTCGTGCCAGTTGATGGCCTGCACCGGGTAGGCGGCCAACAACTCCCACATGATGTCGTGGCCGTGGGCGTGGAGCACGTTCAACCAGCCCCGCTCAGCTACGGCCAACAGGCGGCGATCGAAGGGTTCCCCAAAGCGACGGTACTCGTCCTCGGAGAGAAGGCGATGGGTGGCCGGCTGGACGGCCAGGAAAATGCCCGCACACCCCACGTCGAGCACCGATGCCACAAAGTCCTCGTACACGCGGGTAATCACCTCCAAGGCGTGGAGCACGGCGTCCGGGAAACGGCGCAGGTCCACCACGAACTCGTCGCCACGCAAGTAGCGCACCACGGTGAGGGGGCTGAAGACAGTCATCACACAGGGCGTTTCTTCAGGCAGTGCCTTGACAATCAGCTCGGCCGCGCGCACCATTTCGCCCAACATGCCCCGGCGCACGTCCAAGCGCTCGATGTGCTCGTACTCCTCGGGCGTGCGCACACGGCGGGAGATGTAGGTGCGTGTGCCCTCCTGGTTCCCCTCCCAGCGGGTCACCACGCCCCAGTCGGCCACGCAGTAGTTGCTCGACGGGCTGATCTTCACCACATCAAAGTCCCACGTGCGCTGGAAGTGGAGCGTAGCAGCGGCCAAAGACTCGGCGCGCTGGTCATCCACCGGAAAGTGTCGCCAGAGGGCCACGGGAAGCCGTTCGAGGGGCTCTCCGGCCAACGCAGCCTCCAGGAGCGCGCGTCTGTCCCCGATTGACATGGGTTCCACCTCGTCACTGAGGGTAGATTTGATCGCCGTGCTCATCGTAGAGGATGATGGCCAAGGCCGGGCAGGAGTCAGCCACATCCCACAGCAGGGCTTCGTCGGCCTCGGCCGCGGCGGCCTCGTTGACCACGGCCTTGTTCTCCTCGTCCAAGTGGAAGATGTGGGGGGCCAACATCGCACACTCTCCGGCCCCGATACACGCTTCCCTGTTGACAGCTACTGTAATCTTGGGCATGACACACCTCGCTCTGTGGAAATCGTTCAACAATGTGGATGCACCTCACATTATGCCAGCAACAGGCGGGGTGACAAGTTCAACCCCAATTGTCCATGTCCCCATGCTGCCCCCCGGTTGGCGTCCGGACGAGGAGCCAGTATAATCAAACGCAGGCGGAATGGTAGTGAAGCAACACCCCCCCATAAGCCTACAAAGGAGTAGCTCCATGGCCACATTTGCCTTCTTCAAAGGCGAATTCGTTCCCATCGAGCAAGCCAACGTGAATATCCGCACGCACGCCTTCAACTACGGCACCGGCGTCTTCGGGGGCATCCGGGGATACTGGAACGCCGATGCCCAACAGCTCTACCTGTTCCGCGCCCACGACCACTACCGACGTTTTCTGCACTCTTGCCGGCTGCTCTTCATCAAGGTGCCCTATACGGCCGACGAGCTCGTGGGCCTGACCGCGGAGTTGATCCGGCGAGAGGGATACCGGGAGGATTGCTACTGTCGTCCCCTGGCCTACAAGGCGGATGCCGTCATTGACGTGCGGCTTCACAACGTGACCGACGAGTTTGCCCTCTTCGTGGAGCCCTTCGGGCGCTACATCAAGAAGGAAGAGGGCGCCCGGGTGATGGTGAGTTCCTGGCGGCGTGTGGACGACAACGCGATCCCGGCGCGCGGCAAGGTCACGGGCGCCTACGTCAACAGTGCCTTGGCCAAGTCCGAGGCTGTGCTGGCCGGCTTCGACGATGCCATCGTGCTCACCCACGACGGCCACGTCTCCGAGGGAAGCGCCATGAATCTCTTCATGGTGCGCAATGGTGTGCTCATTACGCCCCCGGTCACGG
>JAUZRY010000039.1 GCA_030949995.1 Ardenticatenia bacterium | reverse complement strand
TGCGAATGAGTTGACGCTGGATATCCTCGACCCTCAGGCCAAAATCCCGGATTACAAAGTGTGCGCTGTGGCGATTGAGCGGCTGGACACCAGGTGATCCCCTGCCCACAGGGCACCGGTACGGCAGGCCTTGCACCAAACGTTTGTTTGGTATATACTGGAAGTTAAGCGGATGTCCACAGGGGTCGCACCACACCACTACGTTTCCCACAGGCTGGCGTGAAAAGTGCATAGCGCCAAAGGAGGTCTTATGGACAAGCCCTGGCTTCAGTTTTACGAACCGGGTGTGCCCGAGTCCCTTGATTATCCCGATGACACGCTCGATGTGCTCCTGTCCAACACGGCCCGACGGTTTCCCGATCGCCCTGCCATCATCTTCTTCGACAAACAGCTCTCCTACCGCGAAGTGGACGAGGCCGTGAGTCGCTTCGCCGCCGCCCTCCAGCATCTAGGGCTTGAGAAGGGAGACCGGGTGGCTGTCCACATGCCCAATTGCCCCCAATTTGTGATCGCCTACTACGGCACGCTCCGTGCCGGGGGCGTCGTCGTGCCCACAAATCCCACGTATACCTCGCGCGAACTCCACCACCAGCTCAACGACAGCGGGGCCCGTGCGATTGTGACCCTGACCATGACCTTGGAGCGGGTCCAAGCGGTGCGGGATGAGACGCCCGTGGAGCACGTCATCGTGACCAACATCAAGGACTACTTCCCACCGTTGCTCAAGCTGCTCTTCACCCTCTTCAAGGAAAAGAAGGAGGGACACGCTGCTGACATCCGCGGCCTGCCCACTACCTACTGGTTCTTGGACCTGCTGCGTCGCCATAGCCCCGAAAGCCGGCGACCGGCCGGGACGACCAAGGATGACTTGGCCGTGCTGGGCTACACGGGAGGCACGACCGGGGTGCCCAAGGGGGCCATGCTCCTCCACAGGAACCTGGTGGCCAATGCCCTCCAAGTGCGCGCGTGGACTCCTGGCCTCCGGGAAGGGCAGGAATCAGTCCTGGGCGCGCTGCCCCTCTTTCACTCCTACGGCATGACCACGGTGATGAACTTCGCCGTTGCCGTGGGCGGAGCTATGATCCTCTTGCCCAACCCCCGCGAACTGGACCGTGTTCTGAAGCTCATTGACAAATACCAGCCCACCTTCTTCCCTGGCGTGCCTACCCTCTACACCGCCATCAACAACCACCCCGACGTGCGGAAGTACAACCTGCGCTCCGTCAAATATTGCCTGAGCGGTGCGTCCAGCCTGCCCGTGGAAGTCCAGAAGCAGTTTGAGGAGCTGACGGGCGCCAAGGTGGTGGAGGGCTACGGCCTTACGGAGACAAGCCCCGTGACCCACGCCAACCCCCTCAACGGCGTGCGCAAGCCCGGCAGCATCGGCATTCCCGTGCCCGACACCATGGCCAAGATCGTTCACATCGAAACAGGCGAGGAGCTCCCGGTAGGCGAAGTGGGCGAGATCATCATCCACGGCCCCCAAGTCATGGCCGGGTATCACAACCGCCCACGGGAAACAGAAGCCACCCTGCGCACGGACGCTGAAGGGCGCACCTGGCTCCACACCGGTGATGTGGCCCGCATGGACGAGGACGGCTATTTCTACATCGTGGATCGCAAGAAAGATCTCATCATCGCCAGCGGCTACAACGTCTACCCGCGCGAGGTCGAGGAGGTGCTCTACGAGCACCCCAAAGTGCTCGAGGCCGCCGTCGTGGGGGTGCCTCACCCCTACCGGGGCGAGACCGTGAAGGCCTTCGTGGTGCTCAGGGAGGGGGAGACGCTCAACGAAGAGGAGCTCATCCAATTCTGCCGCGACCGCCTGGCACCCTACAAGGTGCCCAAGCTGGTTGAGTTCCGGGACTCCCTGCCCAAGACCACGGTGGGCAAGATCCTGCGCCGGCAGCTCGCCGAGGAGGAACGGCGCAAGGCCCAAGAACAAGAGGGGGCTCGCTAGCCGCCGTCGCTGAGCGTGTGCTCCTGTGGTGGCGGAGAAGGTGCTGCCCCGGACGAGCCGGAAATGACGTACCGCGCGAAGACCAGAAAGGCCGTGTGGGCAACCATGCGGTCTTCGGGCCGTAGCCGTTCGGGGTTGGGCTTGTAGCGGCGCAGGAGGAGCTCCACCACGTCCACATCGCACCATGGGCCACTGTGCATGGCGGCCAACAAGGCCGAGACTTGGTTCGTGGTGGGCAGCAGGGCGCCGAAAAAGCCACCACTGCTCAGGGCGCGTGTGACCTGCTCCAAGTAGAGCCACGGTTCGCGCACGTCCAGGAAAATACCGTCCACGTCATCTTCCACAAATCCGTCCCTGATGTCCCGCACGTGCAGGGTGACGTAGCGGTCCAACCCCACCTTGGCCAAGTTGCGGGCCGCCAAGGCGCTCATCTCGGGCCGGCGTTCGTATGTGTAGACGTGGCCCGTGGGCATGACGGCATGGGCGAGCACCACAGTCAAGCTGCCGCTGCCAGTCCCCCCCTCAATAATGCGCGCGCCCGCGCCAACGTTCATGCGCATCAGAATGTAGCCGCTGTCCTTGGGGTACACAATCTGCGTGGTACGCCGCACAGCCTTGGCCAAATCCGCAATGCTGGGACGGAGCACGGTGAAGGGCTCGCCCAAGTGGGTGTGCACCTGTCGGCCGTATGGGCGGCCAATGAGGGCGTCGTGGGAGATGACACCCCGGTCAGTGTGGAAGGCCTTGCCCGGCTCTAGGGTAATGATGTGGCGCTTGTGGCGCCGGTCAATGAGCAACACACGGTCCCCGGCTTGGGCAACGCGCGCCATAGGTTCTCCCCCGTTTGTCCGGCTCAGCAGAGGACGAGCGGCGGTGCTTCCGCCGCTCGTCCTCCTTCTGTGTGTGCTTCACTCACGAGGTCAACGTGAGCGGGCTACCCACCCACTCGCGCCCGGATGGCATCCCGGACTTCCTCGTAAGTGGCATGGCGGCCGAGCTGCTTCTTGGAGAAGACCAGCTCGCCGTCCACAGTGACCTCGAAGACACCCCCGTCTGAAGGAATCAACGTCAGCGATGCCACCTGCTCCTCAAAGTCGGTCAAGAGTTGCTCCGTCATCCTGACGGCTCGGGGCAAATACTTTCAAACGGCGCAATACTCGATCACGATTTTCATCGTTCACCCCTCCTACTTGGAATGTGTGCTTTGTCAATTGTAGCATAGTTCGTCGGCCGGTCAACCGCATTCTCCATTTTGCCTCGTGGCCGACAAACGACCTCGTCCCCCTCGTTGAATAACACACGAGTATGTTGACAAAACGTTCACGTGTTTGCCCGATCGAGTTCATAGAACGTGAATGCTGGCCGGGTACACTTGAGCACAGAATAGGAGGCTGTTGGCACACCAGCATGGAATTCATGTGGACCACGAGGGGGGGAGTGAAATGAGCGAGAAGGAGAAAGCCAAGGAGGTCGCCCGTACGTTGTTGAAGAAGTTGGGGCCAGCACCTCGGCTCCGGGAAGTGGCCAACGGAAACGGTGCCCAAAACGGCAAGCAGGACAAGAGCAAGCGGAAAAAGAACGCGTAATTGGGCTCGTGTTGTGGCGGTGCACAGGTCATACGGCCCCACAGGCGGCCAAACGCCGCCGGTTGACCGAAAAGGGGACCAACCGTGTCCCCTTTTTGTATTTTGCTTCGCTGCCCCCGTGTGGCATAATATCCTGTGGACACAGCACACTTCGTGGAGGACCGGAAACTCATGGTGGAGCGCGATAACCCGCTCAGCGAGCGCGAGCTCGAAGTCATGCGCCTGGTGGCCACGGGCGCCACAAACCAGGAAATCGCGCGTGCCCTCCACATAAGCCCCAACACCGTCAAGGTCCACCTGCGCAACATCTACGAGAAGCTCGGTGTAGCCTCCCGCACCGAGGCCACCATGGTGGCCCTCCGTCACGGGTGGCTGGAGGTCCCCGGCATCGGCGGTGCCCCTGACGAAGGTACTGCCCCTCAGGCACCGTCCTCCGCCGAGAGGGGAGCACCACAGGAGCTCCACGCCCAAGCCGCAACGCCTGCGCCCCCTCGCCCGCTGGGCGTGCCGCCGTGGGGCCTCTTTGCCGGCTTGACCGCCGTCGTGATCCTGCTGTTGGGCGTCGTGTGGCTAGTGCGCGCCCGACCGGCATCGCCACCGTCGGCACCGCCGGCCGTGCTGGTGGAACAATGGCAGGAAGTGCGTGCCCTTCCCGCGCCGCGGGCTGGGGGGGCGGCTGTGGCTTACCAAGGGCGCATCTACGTCGTTGGCGGGGCCTCCTCCGATGGCCCCCTTCCCCAAGTGGCCATCTACGACCCTGTGGCGGAGCGCTGGACAACCGGGGCACCAAAACCCATTCCCGTCACCGGCGCGAGAGCCGCGCTCCTGAACGG
Organism: Ardenticatenia bacterium; assembly: GCA_030949995.1. Lineage (GTDB taxonomy): Bacteria > Chloroflexota > Anaerolineae > Ardenticatenales > Ardenticatenaceae > WFWG01. Next base: position 7,359 of record JAUZRY010000039.1, on the reverse strand, counting down.
CCGCATCTACGTCCCCGGCGGCCTGCTCGCCAACGGCCGGCCGGTAGCCACCGTCGAAATCTACGATCCCCTGGCCGACCGCTGGGACCAAGTGGCTGATCTGCCGACCCCTTTAGCTGACTACGGGCTTGTGGCCTACGAGGGACGATTGTACGTGGCCGGCGGTTGGGACGGCACGACCACGCGTGCGGAAGTCTGGGCCTACGACCCCGAAGAGGACACCTGGAAGGCCATGTGGTCGTTGTCCGCCCCCCGCCGGCTCCTGGAAGGCGTGGTAGCTCACGATGTGGCCTATTTCTTAGGAGGAGTGGACGAGAAGAACACATCCCGCCGGGAAGCGTGGGCCTTCCGGCCCCGCGTGGCCAATGTCCCCTTTGTGGAAATTCCTCCCTTGCCACAACAGGCAACCCGTTCTAGGGCCCTGGCTGTGGCCAATGCCCTCTACCTCCTCAATGCCGCCGGCATGTGGCGTTTGAGCGTGGTGACGGAGGCGTGGCAGCCGGTGCACTCGGTGCCGGCACCGCCGGTGGCCATCGAGAGCGCGGCCGTGGTGATGCTTTCTCCCTACGTGTACGTGTTGGGCGGTCAACGCGGAGAAGAGCCCCAAGCCTCAGCCTGGCGCTACCGGGCCATCTTCACCACCTTCGTGCCCTTCGTGAGCGGTAACGAACAGAACACGCCCACACCGGCCCCCCGCTGATCAACCTCAGAGAGGCGGAGCAGCCAGCTTCTCGATCTTGGGGGCCGTCTCACGCCACGTGATCTCGCTGAGCCCCAACTTCTCCCGCAGCCGGTCCGGGTCCATGCCCGCCTGCCAATCGCGCACCGCGCAAGTCATGCGTACCATCTCGAAGGAGCACCCCTTGACCACACCGGCCTCCTCGGCCAAACCTTGGAGTACGTACTCCAGATTTCGGGCCGTACATTCGAAGAGATGGGTTTCTGGGGCGTACTGTGCCTTGTACTCAGCGAACACCTCGGGGAAATCAGCCGGCAAGGCTAACTTGCGCTCCTTGTGAGCGTGGCGGGCATCCTCATAGCGAATGTAGACCGCCGGCTCGTGAGGCCGGCTGAGATCCACATGCTCCAGCCGAATGTTCACGCACTCCCCCTTCTTGATGCCCGTCTTGAGCAGGAGGGTGAAGAGCAAGTAGGGACGCGCGTCCGCGTGGTCCGGATCGGCGCGGCGGGCACGGGCCACGGCCAAAATGCGCTCCACCTCGTCGTCGAAGAGAATCTCCGGCAGGCGCGTGGGCGCCGGCCGCAGAATCAGGGGTGCAGCGGGATCCACAGCCACGTAGCCCCCCTCGTGCAACCAGCGAAAGAAGGACTTGAGCGTGGTCACGCGCCGGCGATAGGATTTGGGCGAGCAGGGCACCCCGCGCCCCTCGCGCAAATAGGTCAGGAAATCGCGCAGCTCCTTGGTGCGAATGCGGTCCACAGGCTTTGAGCGCCCCAAGAAGCGCATCAGCAGGCGCAAGTCGCTCATGAAGGCCTTGACCGTGTGTGGGCTGGACTGACGCCGAATGAGGTGATCGTGAAAGGCACTCACAGCACTGGCCAGCGAGGCCCCCTTTGCCAGAGGCGGAAGGTGCGCGACAGGTGGCCCACTTTCCCCGGAGTGAGTCTCTTTTGGAAAGAGAGGAAGCTGCTGAGGTGATGACTTGTGCGCAGGCCTCTCCCGCTTGGACATCTCCATTGGTGGTGTTCCTCCTTTCCGACAGGTTCTGGCGCGGGACTTGAATGTATGAAAGGTGATTAAAGTATAGGTGTGTTCGCACACCATGTCAAAATACCGTTTGCCAAACTTTCTCATTTCATGTCACCAGAGACGCAAATTTGCCGGCTGAAATGAAGTTCATGGCAACCCCCCACCAACTTGCCAGAAGGGGAGCACAAGACTATACTTCCCCCTAAATTCCCGACGAGGCACGAAGGTATGGCACCTATTTTCCCCTTCACGGCGATCGTTGGCCAAGAGCGCATGAAGCGCGCGCTCATCCTCAACGCCATCAACACCCGCATTGGGGGCGTACTCATCCGGGGTGAGCGGGGCACAGCCAAGAGCACAGCGGTGCGTGCCTTGGCCGCCCTTCTTCCTGAAATTGATGTGGTGGCCGATTGTCCTTTCAGTTGTGACCCGCATGACGTGGCCACCCTCTGCGATCTCTGTCGAGATCGCACAGCCCGTGGCGAGACGCTGCCCGTGGCCCGGCGCCGCATCCGAGTGGTCGACTTGCCCGTCAGCGCCACGGAGGACCGCGTGGTGGGCACCCTCGACATCGAACAGGCCATCCGCAAGGGAGAAAAGCGCTTTGAACCAGGCGTGCTGGCAGCGGCCAACAGAGGACTTCTCTACGTGGACGAGGTCAACCTGCTCGACGATCATGTGGTGGACCTCCTGCTCGACTCCGCGGCCATGGGCGTGAACGTTGTGGAACGGGAGGGCATCTCCTTCAGCCATCCGGCCCAATTCATCCTTGTAGGCACCATGAACCCCGAAGAGGGCGAGTTGCGCCCGCAGCTCTTGGACCGCTTCGGCCTCTGCGTGGAAATTCAAGGCATTGCCGACCCCGAACAGCGAGTGGCCATCCTGGAAAGGCGCATGGCCTTCGAGCAGGACCCGGTGGCCTTCTACAACGAGTGGCAGCCGGCTGAGGAGGCGCTCTCCCGGCGGATTGCCGACGCACGCCGACAGCTCCCCCACGTGCGCTACACACCACAGCACCTGCACATGATCGCCCGGCTTACAGCCGAGCTTCGCGTGGACGGTCACCGGGCCGACATTACTATTCTGAAAACCGCGTTGGCCCACGCAGCCTTCGAGGGGCGTGCGCTCATCAACGAAGTGGACATCCTCACGGCCGCCGAGCTGGCATTGCCCCACCGTCTCAAACGCCGCCCCCTCCAGGACACGCGCCAGGAGCTGGAAGCCCTCCACCATCGGCTCGAGGAAGCCCGCCAGGCCTTGGAGCGCCAGGAGGATGGCCACGGCGAAGGGCATGCTGACTCCCATCACACAAAAAAAAACGGTGGTGACTCCCCCGCACAGGCCGGGCACGAGGAACACGTAACCAGCCACGCCGACACCTCGGCCACACCGGGCGACGGGAACCGACGTCCTCGCCCTCAGAAAGTGCCCGACCGAAGCGCGAACGACGCCGAGGATGGGCGTGTGCGATCTGTGGCTGTGGGTGAACCCGTGCGCCCCCCCCATCTGACAACCCCCTTTGACCGGCTTGTTCGCCGGCGTGGTGGACGGCGTAGCCTGTCTCACACGGACCGCAAGCGAGGCCGTTACGTCCGGGCCCGTCCGGCCACCGACCGGCTTGATGATATTGCCTTCGACGCCACGCTGCGCCGGGCAGCTCCATATCAGGTCCAGCGACAGGACGATGGGGTGGCTGTAAGCATCCGACGAGATGAAATCCAGCGCAAAGTCCGCGTGCGGCGCACGGCCAACCTCATCCTTTTCGTGGTGGATGCCTCGTGGAGCATGGCCGCCAGCGAACGCATGGAGGCCACCAAAGGCGCCATCTTGGGGTTGCTGGTGGACGCCTACCAACGGCGTGATCAGGTCGGACTCGTCATTTTCCAGAAAGAGCGTGCCCGCGTCTTGCTTCAACCCACGAACAGCGTCGAGTTGGCCCGCCGCGCTTTGGAGACAATTCCCGTTGGCGGCAAAACCCCCCTCTCCAGTGGATTGTACATGGCTTTACAGGTGTTGGAGCGCGAGCAGCGCCGCCGGCCCGACCTGATGCCTCTCGTGATTGTCCTCACCGACGGTGCTGGAAACGTCTCGATGGGCAGCTTGCCCCCTCAGCAGGAAGCACTGCAAGTAGCTGCCCTGTTCCGCGAACGTCACATCGCCGCCGTCGTGGTGAACACCGAGCACGAGGCATTCGACCGGGGACTGGCCGGCGAGTTAGCTGAGGCCATGGGTGCCGAATGCCTGACACTGCGCGATTTCTCGGCCGGAGAACTGAAAGATTTGGTGCGTGGGTACACAAAGTAGCGCGCTGCCCACAGGGTGCTCGTTAAGGGAATCACGGGCAAACAGAAGCGCGGCCCCATATGAGGGCCGCGCTTGTCCTTTCTCTTAACATCGTGTGAGACGATGGTTCCCCTTCCATCAGCCTCTATGCGCGAATCTCCTGCCGCTGGAAGAGCACATATCCCAAGGCGAAGAGCAAAATGGTGGCTGCCACAAGGCCCGTCAATTGAGGCCAGATGAGCATCACGCTCTGCCGCAGGGGGAGTGGGGTGCCCAAAATAGCACCCTGCAACTGGGTGGGCAGCACAAAGCCCAATGCCCGCACGGTTGGGCGAAGCAACGCCAGAGTGGCCTCCCCGTAGAGGGTGTTCGGCGACAGGCGTAACAGGAAGAATTCCAGTTGCAACTGGGCCAACTCCTCCTCGGGAAAGCCAAAGCGCACCGGCCTCAGGATGGGAGCCAGAATGCCGGCAATAATGCTCCAGAAGACCGTGAAGAAGAGCCAGACAGCAATGGAGGCCAATGCCGCCGTGGCCGGCGAACGGAAGAGAATCGAGAAGACCATGGCCACGGCCAGCCAGATGCCCCCGTAGAAGATCGTCGCGACCAAGAAGAGCAGCCCTCGTGCCACCTCCTCACCGTTGGGCGGCAAGCCGAGCTGGACAATACCCAGCCCCACCGTCAACAGCCAAATGGCCGTGAGCACCAGGGCCAGGGTGAAGAGGGCCGCCAGGAATTTGCCGAAGAGAAGTGCGTCCCGGTAGATGGGCTGGGCCAGGACACGGGACATGGTGCGCTGGTTGAACTCGCCGTTCACGGCGTCGAACCCCAGCGCAATGGCAATCAGTGGCACGAGGAAGGCCAGAAACCCCACGAAGGCCGGCAGGGGCTCACGTGCTGTGGTGAAGAGCTTCAAGAAAATAAAGGGGTCCTGGCCGATCGTGGTGCGGATGTTTTGGGCCGCCGCGTACACGGTCCCCAGTGCCGTGAGCAGAATCAGGAGCTCGAGGATGTGCATCCGGGCGCTGGTCAGGTGATCGGCCATTTCCTTGGTCACGACGGCCCACAAGCCGGTCCACGGGGAGCCTTCGCGGATCGGCTCGGCAACAGCATCGGCGCCCTCGTGTGCACGTTCAAGCGGCAGCGCCATGGTCCACCTCCTGGAAGTAACGCGAGTAGACCTCGTCAAGGCTCGGCTCCTCCACGTCCAGGGAGAAGAGCCGGCCACCGGCCTCTACGACGGCTTTCGCCACTTGGGGTCTCAGGTCCCGGGCTGCCTCCAGCTCGTACTGGTGTTTGGCCGTGCGTTGAACCCGGGTGACAGCGTCTAAGGCCTGTAGGGCACCTTCGATGGCGCTATCCGGCCCGTGAGCTTCGACGCGGATGCGGTAGCCGCCTCCCAACACTTTCCGGGCCAATTCGGCCACAGTGCCCTCCAAGACCATGCGCCCCTTGTGGAAAAGGCCCACCCGGTCACAGACAGCCTGCACTTGGTGGAGCAGGTGGGAGGAGAGCAGGATAGTGATGCCCTGTGCCCTTAACTGGCGGATGATGTCCAGGAACTCGCGGGCACCTTGGGGGTCCAATCCTTGGGTGGGCTCGTCCATGATAATGAGACGTGGGCGTTTGATCATCACCTCAGCCACGCCCAGCCGCTGGCGCATGCCGCGCGAGAAGGTGGCCACCCGGCGGTCAGCCACATTGGCCAGACCCATCTGGTCCAGGGCCTCGTCAATGCGCCGGTAGGCTTCGTTCCGCGGCAAGCCGTTGAGTTGGCGATATAGATCAAGTTCTCGCGGGCGGTCAGCTCGTCGTAGAAGCCCACTTGGTCGGGCAAGTAGCCCACACGGGCTTTCACGCTGAGAGGACGGCGGGCCGGGTCCAACCCCAACACGCGCACGGAGCCCGACGTGGGCTCCGTCAACCCCAGCAGCATGAGAATGGTGGTCGTCTTGCCCGAACCATTGGGACCCAGCAGCCCGAAGACCTCGCCCTCTCGCACGCGCAGGGTCAAGTTGTCCACCGCCGTCACGTCACCGTATCGTTTGGTCAACTTGCGTGTCTCAATGATCAGCGCGCTCATGGGCGCCCTCCTTTCCCGGCTAGCGCCGGCCGAAGCGCATCACGGCCAGGCCCACCACGCCCACGGCCACGGCGATCAGGGCAATACCCACCACCCCCCACAGCGTAGAAGTCAGCACGGTAATGCGCAGGTCCACCGACTCCGTAGCTCCCTGCTCGGGCCGGGCCCGCACAGTGAGCATGTAGTCGCCGGCGATGGCCTTCTCGGCAGGTTTGATCTTCACGGTCACCTCGAGCTGCTGGCCTGCCGGCAACTCGGGGATACGGGGCGGGTCGAACTCCACCGACCACCCAGAGGGTTGCGAGGCGCTCAGCTCCACGCCCAAGGCCGGGGCCGTGCCGTTGTTCTGGATTACAATTTTCATGGGCGCTTCTTGGCCAGCGTAGGCGTTCCCCGAAAGTCGGCCGTCTGGCGTGGTGATGCGCAATTCCGGCTGGCCCGTGATCTCCGCTACCAAATTGAGAGTCGCCTCCACATCCCCACCGGCCGCGCGCACAGTGATGGGATAGGTGCCCGCCTCCACGTCCGGGAAGGGGCGCACTTCGATGCTGATGCTCTTCGACTGGTTGGCTTCCAGCGGCAGGCCTGTGATCTCCTGTCCCACCGACTTGAACGTCACCAAGAAGCCCTCGGGTGCCTCGGCGAAGAAGTTGACGGTCAAATCCTCGTCGCCCTCGTTGCGCAGCGTGCCCGAGTAGCGGAAGGTGGAGGTGGGGGAGCCTCGCAGCGTGGGCAGGTCCACGTCGAAGGTGAGGGATGAAGGCGTCCTGTCCTGAACCACGACCTCCAGCTCCAGCTCAGAGCTGAGCCGGCCGGCCGTCGCCACCACGCTGAAGGTGTACGTGCCCGGTTCCACGCTCTCGGGGGGTTCCACCCGCAGGGTGACCGAGGGCGAGGAGTCCGCCTCGGGATCAATGTAGACTGCGTTGATGATGCGGCCGCCACCGCGGAACGTGGCTGTCCATCCTTCGGGGACATCCTCGGCGCGAAGTTGCACGGCTTGGGGGGTGTCGCTGTTCAGGTCAAACTTGAGGTCAAAGTCCACCTGCTGGCCGATCTCCACCACTTGGGACGGGTACCGCGTGAAGACGACCAGCGCCGGCGCCACGGCCTGGAGCTGGTCTCCCTGGGCCTGCACCGGCGATCCCCACAGGCCCAGCGCGACCGCGCTGAGGACGGCGAACGTGATCAGCAGGCGTACATGTCGCATAGGCTCTCCCTCCTCGTTTCTAAGAATCATGTTTTGCGCGCTGAAGAGGAAACAGACAAGCGAAAAGCACCC
>JAUZRY010000038.1 GCA_030949995.1 Ardenticatenia bacterium | reverse complement strand
GCCGGCCAAATTCACGCCGCCCTGCTCGCCAGCCGCCGGACAGCCTGTCAAAATCCTCTACAGCCGTCACTATGCTGCGGCACGCCACGCCGGATTCGGGTTCGTTCGCGACTTGTCGCGGCCGAAGTGGACATCCAGAGATGCTGGGCGTACGCCAGCCTCAGCGACAAGAAGAGCACTCCGCAGCCACCAATGGCAGCCCGGCAGACATCCCCCAATGGTCCGCAGACTTTCGCTGGCGAATAATCATGCACCAACAACCCGCCGGCTGGCGCCTGGGATTGCGCCACCGAATGGCTCTTCGCCATCGAAATGACGCGAATTTCTGCATACCACGAACTGGCCGAGAACTCCTTGAACTCGTCATAACGCCAGCCCCTGCCACCAATGCCACGGGCCAAGGCAGTGAGAGCGTGGGCTCGGTGAGCTGCTCTGAGGGCACGGGGCCACCACCTGCGGTCCGATGCAAGGGCCCTGAGTGGTGGCACCCGTTTCCTCTCAACCCTGATGACCTCGGTCCCCGCGTGAGAGCGGGGCCCGGCCGCCTGTTACAAGAACACTACGGCCTGGGGGCGGTGCCCCCCGGACCGGGGCAGCGCTGAAAGTCAGAAGTGCCGGAGGACGGCCGAAGCCGTGGTGCGCAACGGCAGCCGCGGAGATCGGCCAGGGGGCTGCCGGCCGTGCTGGCCATATCATTGTCGCCGAGGAGTTGGGCATTCCCTACGAGCAACATAAAGAGGTCGCCCTGCCCGACACCGACACCACGCCCGACGGCGGCCCCACCACAGCCTCCCCGCCAGACGTACATCAACGGGCAACGCGCTGCCCGCATGGCCGCCCAGCGCGTGCGGGGATATTTTGGCTCCGGGCGTGCCTGTGAGGCATTGGGCGCTCCCCAGGCAGAGCTTCGTCTTCCGCGACGGCCTCATATCACCGCCCGAAGGGCGCGCCATGGCCGGGCGAGGCCGCTCAAGCACGGCCTTGAGGCTGGCCGGCGCCCGGTGGCCCGCGCTCAGCTCGAGGCGCCGCCAACCCAGCCGTTGGGCCAAGGCGGCGACATGCACGCGGGCTTCTCCTTTGGCGTGCAGGCTGCCCCGGTAGAAGTGGACACCTCGCACGGGGGAGTGTGGCCGTGCCTCGCAGTGGTCAACGCCCACGACATCGGTCGGGCCCACTCACTGCGCCGGACCTGTTGGGGCGTGATTCGTGGGGCATTAATCCATGGGCGATCGGCAACGCCCTCGACTGAGTGAATGCCCGGCGGACTGAGGGAATCCCTCCTGCACGACCCTCACCCGCTACAAGATGCCGAGCATTCGCCACGCCCCGGAGATCATCACGTTCCTGGTCGAGGATGAGCTCCCCTCCGGGCCCTACGGCGCCAAGGGTGTGGGGGAAATCGCCAGCATTCCTACGGCCGCAGCCGTGGCCAACGCCGTCTACCACGCTGCAGGGCATTCGGGTCACCAGGGTCGCTCTCGACCAAGACTGCCCTGTGGGCTCTACGAGGCCAGCAGGGCACACCGTCAGCCAAACCACGCCATCACGGTGGCCACCAAGGCCACCAGGGCAATGAGGAGCACGCCGTACCCCAACGCGGCCCGAAAGACGTGCCCTTCCTCCCCGGCCAAACTCGTGGTACTGACGCCCACAATGAGTTTGGCCGGCGCCAAGCTTGATCCCAAAGCACCACCGCCCGTCTGGGCGGCCAGGATCGTGGCCACGTTGAAGCCCAACAGGCGGGCCATCTGCACCTGAAGGGGGCCGAAGACCACGTTGGAGTTGGTGTTGCTGCCCGTCATGAAAGCGCCCACCGCGCCAATGAAGGGGGCCACAGCGGGCAGGTACGCGCCCACCACGTCGGCCAGCCCGCGGGCCAGGGTGAAGGTCATGCCACTGTGGTCGAGCAGCAGGGCCATACCCACCATGGCGAGGATGCCCGTAGTGCTGCGCACGCCCCCCCGCCAGACGCGACGGCCTACGCGCCCCACGGCTCCGGGCGCGTAGGCACCCCTGCGGGCGTAGAGGAGAGCAGAACAGAGGGCCGCCAAGGTGATCAGAGCACCTGCGTGGCCGAAGAGGCTGATGGGCCTTGCCGGGCCAGCGGCGACGCTCCACCCTCGTGCAGTGGCCACGGCCGGCAGGTTGACCGTGATCTGTACCCGGTTGAGCCTCTCTTGGAGCCCCGGCACCAAGGCCACGGTGACGAAGATGGCCAGGAGGATCACGTAAGCCGCCGTGGCCCACCGAAGGGGCATGGCCGGTCTTCCGTCGGGAGGATCACCGCTCCCCCGGAAGGGGCCCCATGCCGCCAATCCGCTCCCCACCACAAGGCCAGCCAGACCGCCTCCAAAGGCGGAGAGGTTCCAGACGCCGGCCACGGCCATGCCGTACTGGACGGCCCCCATCACCCCACCCACCACCAGGATGAAGAGCAGGCCTCGTGCCACGCCCCGCCAGCCTCCGGCCACGTGAGCCGCCACAGCGCCACACCCCACACACGCCACGCCGAGCACCAGGGCACTCGGCCCGGCCAGCAACTCAGCCGACACCCCCGTCACCGCCAGCAGGGCGTAGAAGCTGGAGGCCACGCTGCCAAATGTCACGGCCCAGCCGTGGGCCAAGGTGGTGCCCACCACGGCCGCCGTGGGCGTGAAGCCCAGCCCCATCAACAGGGGTGCTGCTACGGCCGTCGGCACGCCAAATCCGGTGACACCCTGGAGAAAGCTGGCAAAGGCCCAGGCCAGCAGGAGAAATTGAACGAGCCGGTCCCGCGTGAGATGGGCCACGTGAACGCTGATGGCCTTCACGGCACCGGCCTCGTCTACCACGTGGTGGAGCAACAAGGCCGGCCAGATAATGTAAAGAACGAACAGGCTGAGGAAGAGTGCACGCACTTGGGAGACCACGACCAGGTCAACCCCAGCCCCAAATCGCCAGACGGCCACCACAAGGGCCACTGCCCACCCGGCCACACCAGCCCGAAAGGCGCTCCACCGGGCCCAAGCCATCAACACCAGAACCAGCACAATGGGCACGCTGGCCAACACGCTGTCTAGCCACGTTGTTTGCATTGCCTGCATCGTCGTCCTCGAAAACTAATGACTCGGCCACGAACGAGCTTGCGCGCCAAACAACGGCACTCCTCCGAAGGGCGTGGAGAAAGCTGCCGGCGTACAGGCATCAGGTTGTCCACCACCGCCCGGAATGGCTTCGGTTGCTGCACAGAGCTCATCCATCGGGCCCTTGGTCTGCCGGGCAACGCCCTGCGAGGAGAGAAGACGGAACAACACATGTGATACGGCCGGTCATCCCACTTGAGGTCCCCTGACGGGGAGCGGAGGCGTTCGATCTTCTGGAGCAACTGCCTGACATCGACCGGCTTGGTCTCGTACTCGTCGCGGCCAGCGCGCGGGGCCCTTTTGCGCACCTCATTGATCACTCCTCACCGGCCACGGGGCCAGCGCTGATGATGAGGTCCACAGCCGTGCCGGTGGCCACGGAGACGCCGGCGCGAGGGTTCTGTTCCAACACCAAGCCGGCCGGCACAGCGGCGTCGTGGGCTTGGCGAATTTGGCCCACGCTGAGGCCGGCGCCCTCGAGCACGAAGGTGGCCTGCTGAAGGGAGAGGCCGAACACATCTGGCACAGTGATCACGGCAACGGGCGTTGCCTTGGCCGAGAGGACGACGCGCACAGTGCGGTCTGCCGGCACCAGACTGCCCGGCACAGGCGTCTGGGCCACCACGAGGCCGGGTGGGCCGTCGGCCGGTTGTGTGCCAACGACTTCCACGCGCAGCCCCTGGGCGCGGACCACCTGCTCCGCCTGTTCCAGGGGCACGCCCTCGACGTTGGGCACAATGGCAACACTTGGTCCACTCGCCGGCAGTCGCTCACTCCACCAGAGGAAGCCTCCAACAGCCATCGCCACCACCAAGGCCAGGACGGCCACGGCCGGCCACAGGAAGAGGGGCCGGAGGTGGAGTTCCCTTGGGGAGGCGGGAGAGGTCCTGGTGAAGGCGTCAGCCTCCACCTCCTTGGCGGGTGGTGGCCCCTCCTCGGCCGTGCGCCGGGCTTCCCGAAGCGCGCGTGCCAGAGCGTGGCCATGGGGCGGGCGCCGTAAGGGTTCATGGCTGAGCGCCAACATCACCACGTGCCCCACAGCAGGTGGAACAGCCGGGTTGTAACGCACGGGAGGTACTACGTCGCTGCCCACGCCTGCCAAGCCATTGGGCACCTCGGCCCAGGGTGATTCGCCTGTGAGCAGCTCTACAGGATGAGACCAAGGGCGTAGACATCGGCGGCCGGCGTGTGGGGCTGTTCGGGATCAGGAAAGGGATCGGGGGCCACGTAGCCCGCCACAGCCGGCGCCACTACCCCAGCCTCGGCCAGAGCACGCAGCTCCCAGTCGGTAAAGCGGGGCAACATCTCACCTTCAGGGGTCTCGTTCAGGAAGATCGCGCCGGGGTAGAGCGCGCCGTGAGCCACGCCCTGCTCGTGCAGGTCGCCCATGTGTTGGGCAATTGACTCGACGAGCCGCACGACCTGGAGCACATCCCCTTGAGGGATCTGGTGAGCCCACGTGGTGAGCCTGATCCCGGTCGGCAGGGCCTCCACCTGGTAGAGCCCCCTGTTGGGGAGCTCCCCAAAGGTCAGAATGGGGACGACACAAGGGGCTTCCAGTGCCCGCACGGCCGTCACCTGGTCGCGCCACATCTCCACGAAGGCGACATCCTCAGCCAGGCGGGGCGCAAAGCACTTCACCCGCACCACCTGGTCCGTCTCCAGGTCGCGGGCCACGTAGACTTCGACCAGGGGCCACCGGGCTGTGCGCCGTTCGACGCGATACCGTTCGCCGATGATCCAGATCTCCATTTACTCCTCGTCCAACAATCCTGCTCGCTGTGCGGCCCTGCGGAGGTCGTTCCGGAACGCGGCCAAGGCCTGAGCGCCTCGCGCCGGGTCCATGCCCTGGAGCCGGCGGATGTACGACGGGTGGAACGTGACCAACGCCGGGGCCCCAAACGGCGTTTCGAACCACTGGCCACGCGCCTCGCTTACCTTCAGGCGGCGGCCCACCACCTCTTGGGCTGCCGTACCCCCCAGCAACACGATTGCACGTGGGCGCACAATGGCCATTTCCCGCTCGAAGAAGGGGCGGCTGGCGTGCCGCTCGGCCGCGTTCGGGGGGCGAGTACGACGGGATCGCCCCTGACGCCGTGTGGGCCACACCTTGACAACGTTGGTGATCCAGAGCTGTTGCCGGTCGAGCCCTAACGCCTCCAGCACACGGGTCAACAGCTCCCCGCTGGGCCCCACGAAGGGGACGCCCTCACGGTCCTCTCGGGGGCCGGGCGCCTCTCCAACAAGGGCCAACGGCGACGCGGGATCACCGGCTCCGAAGACCACCTGCGTCTGATCCGACGTCATGAGGGGGGCAAGGGCCCGCACGGCCTCCGCGCGCAGGGCCGCCAGTGCCGCCCGTTTCTCCTCGGCACCCATCATCACCATTCCCCCTCACTCCCCGTGCGCACCGAGGTCACCTGTCGGTTGCACGATCACAAACGTGGCCTCGCCATCACGGACGGTGACATCCTGAACGAGAGTGCGGCCGTTCACGCGAGCAGCCAAGCGCCACGTGCCGGCCGGCACGTCCCCGATCACCACGTTCTCCTGCCACCCCCCGTCGGGAAGCACTTCTCGGCCTGCGTAGGAATAGGTGTAGAGCAACAGATCGCCATCGGCGGGGTCCTGGAGGGTGACCAAGGCCTCGTCCACCGGTTGGCCGGCCTCGTCCAGCACGCGCCCCACAATGACGCCACGGCCGGGCAAGGGCTTCAACCAGAGCTCAGGGTTGCGCACGTCATCATACGTGCGCCCGCCCACGCGCACCTCCAAGTGCAGGTGGGGCCCAATGGCCACACCTGTCATGCCCACCAGGCCGACGCGGTCGCCTGGCGCCACCCGTTGCCCCACCTCCACGTTGACAGCAGACATGTGGCCGTATACGATGTAGACCGGCCGGCCGCGCCACCGTTGGTCCAGCTCCTGGACCACCACCAGGCCGTAGAAATCAGTTCGTGGCCCCACGGCCTCCTCCACGTCCCGGCCGGCGAAGATCACCCGGCCCGGCGCCACGGCGAGTACAGGCGTGCCCTCTGGGTTGACGAACTCGACGCCGTGGTGGACCGGATACATGCCTTCGCCCGTGGAAGCGTAGGGGTAAAAACGGGCTATCGTGTTCACCCCACCGTCGCCGATGGGGCGCTCAAGCCAGAAGTGGGCCACGTCCGAGGAGGGAAAGGCCTGGACACCTGCTGCCCCGGGCCTCGGCGAGGGCGTTGGCATGGAGGTCGGCGTGGGCATCGGCATCGGCGTGGGCGATGGTGACGGGGAAGGCGTGGCCGTGGGCACAGGCGTTTGAGTGGGCGTGGCCGTCGGGGTGGGGGAGACCACCGGGTCGGGCAGCATCTCGATCTCGGTTTGGCCGCCATCCTGCCGGGCCGACGCCATCTGAAGCGCTAAGGCGCCCCCCTCCTCCGGCATGACAGCCTGTCCGCCGGAAAGGAGCGGCTGTCCAAGCCCGGCCTTTCCCGCCAACACGCCAGCCCAAAGGCCCAGCACCACGAGGAGTACGGCGACCAGTGTCACGGTCAGAGCATCATCGCGTCGGTCCATATCGTGCTCCTGGATGTCAAGGGGGTACAGGCCGGAGGAATTCACCGGCCACCCACCCCTCGCGGCCCGTGTCGAGCCGGCGCACCCGCCACCAGGTGTAACCGTCCACCTCTTCGGGGCCATCTGCCACCTCCAGGCGGGTGCCATCAGGCAACAACTCCACCACCTGAAAGGTGAGGCCCGGGCCCTCTCGCAAGTTCAACCCTGTGCCCCCGGCACTCACCTCGGCCATCACGCCCACTGCCAGTGCCTCCGGCACTCGGGCGGGCGGTGCCGTGGCCGTGGCTACGGGGAACGCCTCAGGGGGCGTGGCTGTGGGCCCTGGCGTAAACGTGGGAATCACCGGAGTGAAGCGAGCCTCCATGAGGGAAGGCGTTTCCGGAGGCACCTCGGGCGCTTCCCCGCCAAGATTCCGCACAGTCACCAAGATCACCAGCGCGGCCAAGCCAATAACAAACAGCGAGAGCAGCAAGCGGGCCCAGAAGCCGGTGTGCTCGCCGCGTCGGCGTCGGCGGCCTGGGTCTGACGGCTCCTCGAACAGGACACTCTCGTCGTCCAAGTCGAAACTCATGGCACGCTCATTTCCGGGGAAAATCGTCACTGATGGGCGGTCTGCGGGGTATTATAAGGGCTTCATCGAATTGAGCAATCTTCCTTCTCGCCACTCCGGCAAACTCTGCTATAATGCACTGAGGGGGTCGTGCACCGGAACTGTCTCGGCACACACAGGCTACTCCTCCGGTGAGCGCGTTTCTCCCCAGCCCACAGCCCCAAACGATGCACGTATTGTGCCCGTTGGTGAAATGTGATGAACTTTCTCGTGGAGGAATGATCATGGCCCATCTTGATCCCTTTGGAGCACGGGATACATTCGAGACCGGCAGCGGGCCGGCTACCATCTACCGGCTCACCCGCCTGGAAGAACAGGGTGTGGGCACCATCTCCCGCCTGCCCTACTCCATGAAGGTGCTCTTGGAGGCTGTGCTGCGACAGGTGGACGGCTACCGCATCACCCCGGAGGATGTCGAAGCGCTGGCCACGTGGGATCCACGCCACGTGGCCGAGCGCGAAGTCCCCTTCATGCCCGCCCGCGTCATCCTCCAGGACTTCACAGGCGTGCCGGCCGTGGTGGATTTGGCAGCCATGCGTTCGGCCGTGGAGCGCTTCGGCGGCGCCCCCTCCCGCATCAACCCGCTCATCCCGGCCGACCTGGTCATTGACCACTCCGTGCAAGTGGACTACTTCGGGTCCGCCTACGCGCTCATCTACAACGCCGAGCGGGAGTTCGAGCGCAACCGTGAGCGGTACGCCTTTCTGCGCTGGGCCCAAAGGGCCTTCGACAACTTCCGGGTGGTGCCGCCTGACACGGGCATTGTCCACCAGGTGAACCTGGAATACCTGGCCAAAGTTGTCCAGCTCCGGGAGATGAACGGCGAGCCCGTGGCCTATCCCGACACCCTGGTGGGCACCGACTCCCACACCACCATGATCAACGCCTTGGGCGTCCTGGGGTGGGGCGTGGGCGGCATCGAGGCTGAGGCCAACATGCTCGGCCAGCCCCTCTACATGCTCATGCCCAAAGTG
Source organism: Ardenticatenia bacterium (assembly GCA_030949995.1). Lineage (GTDB taxonomy): Bacteria > Chloroflexota > Anaerolineae > Ardenticatenales > Ardenticatenaceae > WFWG01. The sequence goes on along the minus strand of JAUZRY010000038.1, from coordinate 7,414 downwards.
GTCGGCTTCAAGCTCTACGGCGAGCTGCCCGAGGGGGCCACGGCCACCGACCTCGTGCTCACCGTCACCCAGATGCTCCGCCAGCACGGCGTGGTGGGCAAGTTTGTGGAGTTCTATGGCCCTGGCGTGAGCACCTTGAGCCTGCCCGACCGGGCGACCATAGCCAACATGGCTCCCGAATACGGCGCCACCATGGGCTTCTTCCCCGTGGACGAGGAGACGCTCCGCTACCTCATCGGCACGGGGCGCAGTGAGGAATTGGTGGAGCTGGTGGAACGGTACACCAAGGAACAAGGCCTCTTCCGCACCGATGATGCCCCTGCCCCCGACTACAGCGAGATGTTAGAACTGGACATGGGCACCGTGGAGCCCAGTGTGGCCGGCCCCAGGCGCCCCCAGGACCGCCTGCCCCTCACGGAGCTGAAGCGCGCCTTCTGGCTCACCATGCGGGAGACGTTCGGCCGCACTGTGGCCCCGGACGGCAACGCCGAGTACATCCAACACCTGGAAGCCGGCGAGGCTGGCACGGAGCCCCAACCCGAGCGGCGTGATCTCTACGCGGCCGACGCCGTGGAGGTGGCGCTCGATGACGGCGTGGAGGTCTCCCTCACCCACGGCGCCACGGTGATCGCCGCCATCACCTCCTGTACGAACACCTCCAACCCGTCGGTGATGATCGGCGCCGGCCTCTTGGCCAAGAAAGCCGTGGAACGGGGGGCTCACGGTGAAACCTTATGTCAAGACGAGCATGGCGCCCGGCTCCCGCGTGGTGACCAACTACCTGGAGGCCTCAGGGCTCATGCCCTACCTGGAAGCCCTGCGATTCCACGTGGTGGGCTACGGGTGCACCACCTGCATCGGCAACAGTGGTCCCCTGCCCGATCCCATTGCCCGCGCGGTCAACGACACGATTTGGTCGTGGCTGCGGTCCTCAGCGGCAACCGCAACTTCGAGGGGCGCATCAACCCGCACGTGCGGGCCAACTACTTGGCCTCGCCCCCGTTGGTCATTGCCTTTGCCCTGGCCGGCACGGTGGACATCGACTTCACGACCGAGCCCATCGGCCATGATCCCAACGGCCAGCCCGTTTACCTGCGCGACATCTGGCCGTCACAGGAGGAAATTCAGCGCCAAATCCGCCGTTCCCTGCAGCCGGAGATGTTCCGAGAGCAGTACGCCGATGTGTTCAAGGGCAACGACCTGTGGAATCAACTGGAGATTCCCGAGGGGCGCATCTACGAGTGGGATTCCTCGTCCACCTACATCCAAGAGCCCCCGTTCTTCCAGGATTTTCCCCTGGAGGTGCCCGACTTGGAGGAGATCCGGGGCGCTCGTGTCCTGGCCCTGCTGGGCGACACCGTGACCACCGACCACATTTCGCCCGCAGGCGCCATCCCCGTGGACAGCCCTGCCGGACAGTACCTAATTTCCTTGGGCGTGCCCCCACAGGAGTTCAACACGTTCGGCGCACGTCGTGGCAACCACGAGGTCATGATGCGGGGCACCTTTGGCAACATCAGATTGCGCAACAAGCTGGTGCCCGGCCGGGAGAGGGGGGGTGGACCGTCTACTTCCCCACGGGTGAGGTCATGTCCATCTACGACGCGGCCATGCGCTACAAGGAAGAGGGCACGCCTCTGCTCGTCATTGCCGGGAAGGAGTACGGCACAGGCAGCTCGCGCGACTGGGCGGCCAAGGGCACCTATCTGCTGGGCGTGCGGGCTGTGTTGGCCGAGTCCTTCGAGCGCATCCACCGCAGCAACTTGGTGGGCATGGGCGTGCTGCCCCTCCAGTTCACGCCGGGCGAGAACGCCCACACCTTGGGGCTCACAGGGGAGGAGGTGTACGACGTTCTGGGCATTGACAACGACCTCCGGCCCCGCCAGGAGCTGGCCGTGCGTGCCCGCGCCGCCGACGGCCGGGAGACCACCTTCACGGTCATCGCGCGGCTCGACACGCCGGTGGAAGTTGAATACTACCGCAACGGCGGCATCCTGCACACGGTGTTGCGCCAGATCCTGAAGGATTCGTGAGCCCACTGCCATCTTTGTCCGCCGAGGCCCGGCGTCAGGCAGCGCCGGGCCTCTCCGTCTTCCACACCAGCGAGGAGGAGAGCCCATGACAACAACGCACACCACCCGCGATGGCCACCCTGTCCACACTATTGACCTGCTCTTTCAGGGCGCGGCGCGCACTATAGGCGCGTACGCCATCCCACATCCCGGTGGGCTCGTGTTGGTGGAATGTGGGCCTGGCTCCACCTTGGAGGCGCTGGAGACAGGCTTGAACCGTCTCGGATATGGGCCGGAGGCCATCACCCACCTGCTCCTCACTCACATCCACTTGGACCACGCCGGCGCGGCCGGCCACTTGGCGCGGCTCGGGGCCCACGTCTACGTCCACCATGTGGGCGCGCCCCACATGGTCAACCCTGAAAAGCTCCTGGCGAGCGCCCAGCGCATCTACGGCGACGAGATGGAACGGCTGTGGGGCCAGTTCCTGCCCGTGCCGCCCGAACAACTCACCCCGCTCCACGACGGCGACGAGATCGTCGTGGGCTCCTTGCGCTTTCGGGCCTTGGACACTCCCGGCCACGCCAACCACCACATGGTCTTTCTCTTCGAGGGCCTCTGCTTTCTGGGCGACATCGGGGGCATCCGCCTGCCCGGCACCGAAATCGTGCGGCTGCCCACGCCCCCGCCAGAGTTTCACCTGGAGCGGTGGCGTGAGAGCGTGCAGCGGCTTGGGGCGAGTTTTGAGGAACACGCCGTCACCCACGTGGCACCCACCCACTTCGGCATCTTCGACGACCCACACGCGCACTTGGCCCTCGTGAACGCGGCCTTAGACGACGTGGAAGCGTGGATGAACGCGGAGCTGCCCGGCGGCGAGCCCGATTTGGGCGAGCTGCGCCGCCGGCTGGTGGCCCACACGAGGGAGCGCGTGTTGGCAGCGGGCTTCCCACGCGACGTGTGGGAGGAGCACGAGGCCGTGATGCCCACAGCCATGTCGGCCGACGGGCTGTGGCGCTACTGGCGGAAGTACCGGGGATAGCCTTGCACGCCGATCACACCGGCGACAGCGTTTCGCTCGCCAACAGCTCTTCCACCACCTGATCGGCTTCGAGCCCCTCCGCCAGGGCCTCGAAGCTGAGGATGAGACGGTGGCGCAGGGCTGGCTTGGCCACCTGCCGGATGTCCTCAAAGGCCACGTTGTAGCGCCCGTCCAGCAGGGCCACAACTTTGGCGGCCACCACGAGGGCCTGGAGCCCACGGGGCGAGGCGCCGTAGCGCACGTAACGCCGCACGAGTTCCGGCGCGTGGGGCGCGTCCGGGTGGGTGGAGCGCACCAACCGGGCCGCATAGGCCAGCACCGGCGAGGCTATGGGAACGTCCCGCGCCAGGCGCTGCATGGCCAGGATGGTGGGCCCGTCGGCCACGGTGGTGGGCTGAGGAGTGTGCGCACCCGTGGTGCGGGTGGCGATCTCAATTAACTCCTCCTCGGAGGGGTAGGGCACGTGGATCTTGAAGAAGAAGCGGTCCAGTTGGGCTTCGGGCAGGGGATAGGTGCCCTCCATCTCCAGGGGATTTTGCGTGGCCAGGACGAAGAAGGGATCCGGCAACGGGTGAACGGTTCCCGCCACGGTCACGGTGCGCTCCTGCATGGCCTCCAGAAGGGCTGACTGCGTCTTGGGCGTGGCCCGGTTGATCTCGTCGGCCAGGACGAGGTTGGCAAAGATGGGGCCCGGCTCAAAGCGGAAGGCGCGCCGCCCGCGTTCGTCCTCCACAATGACGTTCGTGCCGGTGATGTCGGCCGGCATGAGGTCGGGCGTGAACTGGATGCGGCGGAAGGTGACGTCGATCACGCGTGCCAGCGTGTGGACGAGGACTGTCTTGCCCAAGCCGGGCACGCCCTCCAAGAGGGCATTGCCGCCGGCCAGCAGGGTAATCAGGGTCAGGCGGACCAACTCGCGTTGGCCCACGATGACACGCCCCACCTCGCGTTCAATGGCCAGGGCATATTCGCGGAAGTCCTCGGGCTCCAAGGGCGGAATGTGGTCGGGCGCGGAGTGGTTCATGGGTCCTCTCCCCGTGGTTTGGTGTGGCCGGCTCAGGGGTCACTGCAATCGCGGGTGAAACCACACTGCCGGCAGATGATCTTGCAGTGGCGCTTGAGCACCTCGCCCCCGCAGAGCCAACACTGCTCATCCTCAGCGCGTTGAGCTGCCAAGCGGGCCCGCCGGCTGCGCGCGTCGTCACCGTGGGCGGGCGCAGGTTCAGGGTGAACGCGACGGACTGGGTGGTCGGACATAGCGAGATTCCACCTCCCCACGCTCTGGCGTTGACATCTCTCCCGGCGCCGATGTTGGGCTCAGCTTGGACAACTGTTTCCCCTGAGTGGCCAGGAAACATTCGACGCTCTCAACAAGTCCCCGGGCAACGCGCTCCGGCTGTTCGGTGAGCATCTCCCGGTCGTAGTAGAGAAAACCGATCTCCACGATCAGGGCGGGCGTGCTCGGGTCCACCTTGTAGAAGGCGTGGTAGCCACGCATGTTGTGGGTGATGCTTCCGTCGTGGGGCTCGAGGCCGGTCACGGCCGCATACCGGTCGTAGAGACAGGCTAAGAATTGGTCCTCAATGGTGGGAATCGCGCTGTTGCTTGCCCGCGCGGCCTTGAACCCCGTGGTGCCCTGCCAGTCAACACAGGAGTCCACGTGGATCGAGAGGAAGGCATCTGCCCGGTAGCCGTAGAGCTCCGGCGCGAACTCGGGGAACATGTCCACCCAATATCCCCGCTCCCGGAGGGCCTCAACGGCGCGGCGGGTGCGACGCTCCAGGGTCACGTCCCACACTCCTGGTCCGGTATCCTCGCACACAGCGCCGCTGTCGTTCTTCCAGTGGCCGGCAATGAAGCCGATCCGTGGCACCGCAGGTGTGGGCGTGGGGGCGGGCGTGGGCGTAGTGAGCCGAGGAGTGGGCTGAGGAGCTGGTGTCGCGGGCGCGGGCGTTCCCGGCGCCGTGATGAGCACGCTGGATCATCGCCCGGCGCTGTGTTACTTCCCACGCAGGCGGAGTCTCGTGACGCCAAACATTCCAGAAAGCGAGGCACCCGGCCACTTGTACCAACAGGCTCACCGCCAAGAAGAGGCGTGCCACTTGTTCCAGCAGACGGCGACGAACAAGTTGGGATGCAGGTGGTGCCACTTCGTCTGTCATGCTCGCCCCGGAGATGAGCCAGCCGCACGCCGGCATGTTGCTCACAGTTGAACACGGCACCGCATCTGAGGGTACACGGCCGTGCGCCCGCCACCACATCGGGGGGGACAAGGCCCTCTGTGTGCCCTGTGTGCCCCCGGGAATAATAGACTACTTCTGCCGGGGGGACAAACACGGGCCACACCACAGGGCAAGAGCACGCCGCGCGGGCCTATCCCGAGCGCTTGGCCCGGCGAAATTCGGCCGCAAACCTGGCGAAGAGGAGCAAGGTCACAGCCAGCCCAAAGGCAACCATCCACGTAGGAGCACTCACTGCTTGGAGGAGCAGGGGCACTGTGGGCAGGGTGATGAAGACCCCCAGGTAACGCTCCCGCACGATGAGGTAGGCCGCCAGCCAGACGAAGATGACCATGATGAGGACAGGCGGTGAGAGCCAGGCGAGCAGGGCGCCCGCCGTGGAAAGGCCCATGCCGCCGTGTCCTCCGGCAAAAATAGACCAACAATGGCCCACCACAGCCAGTGTGCCGGCCAGGACAATGCCCCAAGGTCCTGCCAGCCATCCACCCACGACACCGGCCACAACACCCTTAGCCGCGTCGGCCAAGAAGACCAGCACGCCGGCGCCCACCCCAGCACGTCGGGCCACATTGCTCCCGCCGAGGTGGCCGCTCCCGTAGGTACGGGGGTCGGGGGAGCCCAGCGCACGGGCCACAATGAGCCCCGACGGCAAGGCCCCCAGGAGGTATCCGATCAGCGCGGCAATCAAGAGCGCTCCCCACATGGTCACACCAGCACGTGAAGGGCCCGGGGCACCACATGGGCCTGCAGGCGTGTCAGAGCGGTGCCGAGGATCTCGCCGTCCACCTGGGCTGGCAGGGGCACGTCGCTGGAGAGGATCACGCTGCGCCCCTTGAAGAAATGAACGTCCGGCTGGCCCACGTGAGCACCGCGCATCACCAGGGGCACGATGGCGAGCACGCGGGCTGGCGACATGGCCTCGCCCACGCAGACATCAAGCCACCCGTCATCAATCACCGCATGGGGACAGAGCCAAAGGCCCCCGCCATAACAGGCGCCGTTGGCGACGGCTGCCAAGGTGACCACCATCTCGTGAACCTCTCCGTCCACCTCAATGCGCATGTGGGCGTTCCGGTACCGGCGCAGGCTCTTCATCAAGGCCCAGACGTAGACGGCCAGGCCGCGGAGCCGGCGCACTTGTTGGGCCTCAAGGGCCACGTGACCGTCGAAGCCCCAGCCCACGCCGTTGGTGAAGTAGCGTCCGTTAGCCATCCCCACGTCCACAGGGCGCAACCGGCCCGCCAGCAAACGCTCGGCCACATCGCGCGGCCGGCGGTAAGGCAAGTCGAGCAACTTGACGAAATCGTTGCCACTTCCGGCCGGCACGATGCCTAGCGGGGGCGGAGGATAACTTTCCCTGTGGCACAGCAAGCCATTCACCACCTCGTTGACTGTGCCGTCGCCCCCACGGCCACAACGGCATCTCTCCCCTTCTGGGTTGCTCGGGCGGCCAGTTCGGTGGCATGGCGTGGCCCCTTGGTGAGGTGAACATCCCACTTGACCCCGGCTTTGTCAAAGGCACGGCGCACCTCCTGCCAGACGCGCAGGCCTCGCCCTCGGCCGGCGTGTGGGTTCACGATGATGCTCACACACTTTCCCGTCAGGCTCATACGGGGTCTGCCGCCCCCTGTGGTGTCGGTGCTCGATCTTCTCGGGACGGCACCAGCACCGGCACTTCCTCGTGGACCAGGGCCACCAGGTGCCATCCCGCCTCCGGCCGGAAGGAGGTGTCCGTGGTGACCACCGTGACTTCTCCTTGACGGAAGGCCAGGAGGGGCAAAGCTCGCTCCTGCCACCGGGCACAGAAGTCGTCGAAGGAGAACTGTTCGGTCAGCAACGTCACCTTGATTGTACCGCCGGCGCGCAAAGCCTCGGCCAGCACGGGGTAGGTGGCCTCAGGGTGGAAGAGGAAGCGGCCGGCACTGCTCCTGGAGAAGGGGAGACCACCGTCAGCAGTAACAGGGACCAACTGATAAACTTCTTGTGATCCGAAGAGCCAGCGGTATTCCAAACAGGCCAGCACGTTGGCCTCGTCGTTGCTGGTAAGGGCCATCAGCCGCCCCAACCCACCGAAATCGAGCTCCTCCTGCACGTTTCATAAGGTCAAGGCAGTGCCGTGG
>JAUZRY010000037.1 GCA_030949995.1 Ardenticatenia bacterium | reverse complement strand
CCTCGGGCTTTCACCCCCGTGCGGAACACGAGATCAGCAGGGAGCCTTCCGACGAGCTGTGGCAGGGCTCCCGTAACCCATCACTGACTTTCGCTTGAAAGGAGTGGAAGATGACGAGCTCCCGCACGGGCTGCGCCCTGAATTCATTCATGTCTTCCGCCAGGCGCTGGAAGCATACGACAGCGGCGACCTTGCCCGAGCCCACCAGCTCTTCGTCCAAGCCCAAGACATTGAGCCGGACAACGTCTGGGCCCTCCTCTGGTGTGGGGCCACGGCCCCAACACCCCAGGAGACGATTAACTGGCTCGAGCAAGCGTTGGCCATCGAGCCCGGAAACACACACGCTGAGGCTGGGCTGGCATGGGCTCGTGAACAGGCAGCCGCCCAAGCCGAGAAAGAAGCACAATCAACCGCGGAGGAAGCCGTCTCGCTGGAGGAATGGGCCGATGATGGCGGCGCACCGACCACCCCCGAAGTGCACGAGGAGGCTGCTGAAGGGGAACTTGCCCTCGACGTAGGCGAGGAAACCAGTGAGGAGTGGCTCCTCGAGGAGAGCCCCGCTGATGAAACCGAGCAGGCTGCCGCGGCCACCGCCGAGGAAACGTGGGACGTGGACATGGACCTGTTGGGCATCGACGAGGAGGACATCCCCGATTGGCTCCGTGGCGAGGAAGAAGCTCCTGCTGACGCCGGCGAAGCTACAGCCGTGGCCGACACCGACTGGCTCCTCCAAGAGGAAGCCCACGCTGAGGCCGAAGCCCCCCCCGCCGAGGCCGAAGAGCTCCCCGACTGGCTGGCCGGCGAGGCCGAGACGCCAGCTCAGCCCCAGGAAGAAGTCACCCTGCCCACTGCTCCCCCCGAAGGCTCACTGCCCCCGCCCAATGAAGTTGTGGCCGCGTACCAGGCTGGCCTAGCCGCTTGGGAGGAAAATCGCTTGGATGAGGCCGCCCGTTACTTCGAACAGACCGTGCGCCTCGATCCCAACCACGTCCAAGCTTACGACTACTTGGGCAGCGTCTATTTCCTGCTGGGCCAGAGCGACAAAGCCATCCAGGCCTACAAGCGGGCTCTCTCCATCGATCCCAACTATGCTGAAAGCTACTTCAACTTAGGCCTCGTCTACCAGGAGACAGGCGACCGCGAGAACGCCATCGCCATGTTCGAGCGCTACCTCAAGTTGGACCCGGACAGCACCTTCGCCGAAAACGCGCGCATGTTCCTACAGCAGTTGAAGGGCGGTTCGTGACGCGCTGTGCAGGAAGATGCGGCGAAGCCCAACGGGCGCGGGAACAACGTGTGGCCCGCGCCCGTTGTCTGTTGGATGTTTAGGCGCGTCGTCCCCCTATGCTCTTCCCCTGGAGGAACCACAGCAAGTAATCTGGACCACCAGCCTTGCTGTCCGTACCGCTCATGTTGAACCCGCCGAAGGGGTGGACCCCCACCAGCGCGCCAGTGCACTTCCGGTTGAAGTAGAGGTTGCCCACGTGGAACTCCTCGGCCGCGCGCTCGAGTCGCTCCTGATCCCGGCTGTAGAGCGAGCCGGTCAGGCCGTACTCCGTGGAGTTGGCAATGCGCAGGGCGTCGTTGAAGTCCTCCGCCCGAATGATGCTGAGCACCGGCCCGAAGATCTCCTCCTGGGCGATGCGGGCATTCCAGGGCACGTCGGTGAAGATGGTGGGTTCGATGAAATACCCTCCCTCGATGTCCAAGGTTCGGCCACCCAACACCAGGCGCCCCTCCTGGGTCCCGATCTCGATGTAGGTGAGCACTTTGCGGAACTGCTCCTCGCTCACCAGGGGCCCCATCCAGTTGTCCGGATTGGCCGGGTCGCCCACCGTGATGCGCTTGGTGCGCTCCACGACCCGCTCCACCATTTCATCGTACACCTCTTTGACAAAGATGGCCCGCGATCCCGCCGAGCACTTCTGGCCCTGATAGCCGAAAGCGCTCACCACCACCCCCTCGGTGGCAGCGTCCAAGTCGGCCGTCTCGTCCACAATCACGGCGTCCTTGCCGCCCATCTCCAGGATGGCCCGCTTGAGCCACCGTTGACCCGGATGCACTTTGGCAGCCCGCTCGTAAATGCGACAGCCCACTTCCTTGGAACCGGTGAAGGAAATGAAGCGCGTCTTGGGATGATCCACCATGGCCTCGCCGACCACCTCGCCAGGGCCGGTGAGGAAGTTGAACACGCCGTGGGGAATGCCCGCCTCCCAGAACAAGCGGGCCACGTGGTAGCCCACCACCGGGGACTGTTCCGCCGGCTTCAACACGGCCGTGTTTCCGGTCACCAGCGCGGAGCTGGTCATGCCGGTGACAATGGCGACGGGAAAGTTCCACGGCGGGATAATGGCGCCCACTCCGAGGGGAATGTACCGGAAGGTCACCTCCTCAGTGGGAATTTGCACCACGCTTTGGGGAGCCTCCGCGTCCAGGCGGAGCATGTGGCGGGCGTAGTATTCCAGGAAGTCGATGGCCTCGGCCGTGTCCGCGTCCGCCTCGACCCACGACTTGCCCACTTCGTAGACCATCCAAGCGGAGAACTCGTGCTTGCGGGCGCGCATGAGCTCGGCCGCCCGGAGCAACATGGCCGCACGCTCTCCCGCCGGCGTGCGCTGCCAGCGCTCAAAGGCTTCATAGGCCACCTCTGTGGCCCTGGCCGCGTGCTCGGCCGTCCCGTTGGCCACGAAGCCGATCACTTCATCAGGGCGGGCCGGGTTCACGGACGGAAACACCTCCTTCAGCATGATCTCCTCGCCACCGATCACCAGCGGATAGGTGCGGCCAAACGCCTCCCGCACGCGCCTCAGGGCTTCCTCGAAGGCCTGCCGGTTCTCGGGCTGGGAGAAGTCGGTCAGCGGCTCGTTGCGAAAAGGGGGAAGGTCCTCATAACGCATTGCACACCTCCTCGTGATCGCTCTCGCCTCTCACCCCGCTGTGCCGAACAGCACACAAGGCGTTCTCTGGGCCGAACAGGCCCAAGTGGGGGAAGCTTGCACGTGAAGTGTACGGGGGAAACCTCAACGTGTCAAAGTCCCCAGAAGGCCCCGTGTTCGACCTGAATGCCCTTTTCGGGTACAATCTGCAGGAGACGACACGCGCTGCCTGTGGAAAAGAGCGCGTGTGGTGTGGAAAAGTGGGCCAAGCACTGTGGAAAATGTCAGCAGGATGTGGAAAACTGCCGTAGAGAACGCGGAACTATGAGCCCATCGCGCACGCCGAGCGCCAACGCCGGCGTCGAACCTCAACCATTGCTCTTCGACGAGCGATTTCTCAAACGCCTGAGCCGCCTCACATTGGTGACACGCCAGGCACGGGCCGGCCAGTTTCAGGGGGAGCGAAGAAGTCCTAAGAGGGGCCAGTCGGTGGAATTCGCCGACTACCGCCCGTATGTGCCCGGCGATGATTTCCGCCAAATCGACTGGCACGTGTACGCCCGGCTGGAACGCTTCTTCGTCAAGCTTTTCGTCGAGGAGGAAGACATCACCGTCCACCTGCTCGTGGACACCAGCCGCTCCATGTCGTGGGGCACACCGTCCAAGTTGGAAATGGCCGTTCGGTTGGCCAGCGCATTCGGATACATTGTGCTCAACGGGTTGGACCGGGTGGCCGCCTATGCCTTCGGCAACGGCACACAACGGTGGCCGGCTCGCCGAGGCCGCCGGGCAGCCGTCTCCCTCTTCTCATGGTTGCATGCCCTCGTCCCATCTGGCACTACCCAGCTTGTCCGTGCCATTTCCCAATACGCGCACAAGACCACACAGCCAGGCCCCCTGCTGCTCTTCAGCGATATGTTGGTCGAGGGATGGCCTGAGGCCCTGCGCACACTGGTCGCCCGCCGCTTTGAGGTCACCCTGGTCCACATCCTGTCGCCCGAGGAGCTGGACCCACCGTTCCACGGCGATCTCCTCCTGCGGGACTGTGAGCGGGACGAGGGAGTGGAAATCACTCTCGACGGCGCGATGCTGGCCAGGTACCGTCATCACCTGGCGACGTGGCGAGCGAGCATTCGTCGCTGGTGCGCTGAGCGGGGCGTGCGGTACGTCTTCGTCTCGTCGGACACGCCTATCGAGGATGTCATCTTCACCCACATGGTCCAGTACGGGGTGTTGCGCTAGGAGGGGGAGAGAGTCCCCGGAGGAGAGCACTCCTCCGGGGGACAACACCCCAAGAAGACAACCGCTTACTTGATCTCGACCTTGGCGCCCACGCCTTCCAGCTTCTGCTTGATCTCCTCAGCCTCCTCCTTGGAGATGGCCTCCTTGAGCGTGGTGGGCACATCTTCCACGGCCTGCTTGGCCTCGCGCAAGCCCAAGCCCGTGATCTCGCGCACGGCCTTGATGACCTGAATGCGGTTGTCACCGGCTGCTGTGAGAATCACGTCGAACTCGGTCTTCTCCTCGGCCGCCTCGGCCTCGCCGGCGGCAGCGCCGGGCACCGCAGCCACGGCCACAGCAGCGGCCGCGCTCACCCCCCAGTGATCTTGAAGCCGCTTGGCCAGCTCAGCCGCCTCCACAAGGGTAAGTTGGTCCAACTGTGCAATGATGGCGTCCAGATCGGCCATGTCTCTATCCTCCTCTCTCACGAAGTTTGTTCCGAAGATTGTTCCCACGGGCCTGCAAGGTCAACACCAACTCACGGTGAGGTGCCTGCAAGAGGGAAACCAGTTGTTGGGCCGGCCCCTGAATGGTGGCCACCAGGGTCGCCAGGATCTCCTCGCGTGAGGGCAAAGTGGCCAATTGCTCGATTTCAGCCGCGGAAAGTGGCTGATCGCCTAAGAACCCTCCTTTGATCTTGAGGTGCTCGTTCTCGTCAGCGTATTGCTTGAGAACCTTGGCCGGTGCCACCGGGTCCTCAAAGGCAAACAACACGGCTGTGGGGCCCACAAGGACATCTTCGGGAACCGGCCTTTCGGCCTGTTGGAGGGCCAAGCGGAGCAGCGTGTTCTTGGCCACTGTCCAGCGGCTCTCGGGAGCTGCCTCGCGCAGCCGACGGCGCACATCGTTCATGTCAGCCACCGTAAGGCCCCGGTAATCGGTAAAGATGACGGCCTCGACTTGGCGAAACAGGCGCGTGTATTCGGCCACGAGTTGTTCCTTCTTCGCGCGCGGAATGGGCAAGTCCTCACCTCCTTTCCGGTTCCTTGGACAAACAAAAGGCCTTTGTGCAGCCACATGCCGACACAAAGGCCACGGGAGCATGTTCCCGCTCACACCCTTGCCTCGGCAGGCGCGCTGACGACGCTTTCAGCCCCACAGGGCACCTGCTGTCTTCAGCACGTATGTGGTTTTCTGTTGGGGCCAGCGGCGTGTTTCACAAGGGGCCACACCAGGTGGCGGCCGCGGCTACGAGGTGCGCAGTTGCAACGCTTCGGGCACCGACACGCGCACGCCCGGTCCCATGGTGCTGGCCAGGGCAATGCGGCGGAACATCTGGCCCTTGGCCCCGCTCGGGCGGTTGGCTTGGATCGCCTCGATCATGGCCGCCATGTTCTCGAGCAACGCCTCGTCGCTGAAGCTCACTTTGCCGATGGGCACGTGCAAGTTGGCGCTCTTGTCCAAGCGGTACTCCACGCGCCCTTGGCGGGCCTCGCGGATTACGCGGGGCAAATCTTCAGCGGGCACCACTGTGCCCGTCTTCGGGCTGGGCATGAGGCCGCGAGGACCGAGAATGCGCCCCAGCCGGCCCACCAGCGGCATCATGTCGGGGGTGGCAATGGCCACGTCAAAATCCGTCCACCCTTGTTGGATGCGCTTCACCAAGTCATCCGCCCCCACGTAGTCAGCGCCGGCCTCCTCGGCCAGGCGAGCGGCCTCGCCGGTGGCGAAGACGAGCACACGCACCGGTTTGCCCGTGCCGTTGGGGAGCACAACCACACCGCGCAATTGCTGATCAGCCTTGCGCGGGTCCAAGTTGGTACGAATGTGAAGTTCAACCGTCTCGTCGAAGTTGGCGTAGGACGTCTCCTTGACAAGGCGAATGGCTTCCGACGGCGAGTAGTCCCGTGAGCGGTCTACCTTTTTCCGGGCTTCGATGTACTTTTTTCCTCGTTTGGGCATACCTCACCTCTCGTGGTCAAACGAGTCTTGGACTCTCCCACTGGCTTCACTTCACTCAGTCCACCACTTCAATGCCCATGCTACGGGCGGTGCCCTCGATCATGCGCATGGCCGCCTCAATAGACGTGGTGTTCAAGTCAGGCATTTTGAGCTCAGCGATCTCGCGAATTTGTTGACGGGTCACGGTGCCCACCTTGTCGCGGTTGGGCACTCCGCTCCCCTTCTCGACGCCGGCAGCCTTCTTGAGGAGCGCGGCCGCTGGCGGAGTTTTGGTCACAAACGTGAAGGAGCCATCCTGGTAGACAGTGATCTCAACGGGGATCACCTGCCCCATCTGCGCTTGGGTGCGCGCGTTGTACTCCTTGCAGAACTGCATGATGTTCACGCCGTGCTGGCCCAACGCAGGGCCAACGGGCGGCGCCGGATTGGCCTTGCCTGCTTCGAGTTGGAGCTTGATGATCGCTTTTACTTGCTTGGCCATCGTCCTCCTCTCCACACAATGAAGCCCCTGAAAACGCCTGTGGGGCCGGTCAAAGGTGTAGCCATGCGGGTCAGGTGCGTTCGACTTGGAGGAAGTCGAGCTCAATGGGGGTTTCACGGCCGAAGAAACTCACCAGCACCCGGACCTTGCCCTTCTCACGGTCGATGTAGTCCACCGTGCCGTGGAAGTCCTTAAAGGGGCCATCAATGATGCGCACTGTATCCCCTTCGCGGAAGTTGATCTTGAAGGTCGTGGGCTTCGTCTCCATGCGCTTCAGGATTCGGTCCACTTCCTCCTGCGAGAGCGGCGTGGGCTGGTTGCCCATGCCCACGAAGCCGGTCACGTCAGGGGTATGGCGCACCACGGACCAAGAATCATCGTCTAAGATCATCTGGACGAGCACGTAGCCGGGAAAGATGCGCCGTTCGACGGTCCGTCGTTGGCCCCCTTTGAGCTCCACCACCTCCTCAGTGGGCACGATAACCTGGAAGATGCGGTCCTGCATCCCCATCGCCTTGATGCGCTGCTCGAGGTTTTTCTTCACCTTGTTCTCATATCCCGAGTACGTGTGAATCACGTACCAGCGACGGCCGTCGTCCACCGCCTCAGCCGCCTCCGTGGCCTCCTGGGGAGGTGTGCCCTCGTCGGCCACCGGCACCTGATCCTCGAGAGCTGGCGCTTCGTCCAAGGGGCCCGACATTTGAGTTGTGTCTTGGCGCTCTTCCACCACGGTTTTCTACCTTCTTCGCTTGCGTTTCAGCTTGCGTTCAGGACCTTGTGATGTGAGGCCGCCTCCTGTGCCCTCACTGGTCACCAGTACACCCTCTGTCGGCCGCACTGGCAATGTCAAAAGGTAACGATGAGGAACTCAACCACGCGTGAGAAGATGAAGTCAAACGTTCCCAAAAAGAGGCTCATGGCTACAGTGACAGCCGTCACCACGACTGTCAGGTTAACAGCCTGCTCCCTGGTGGGCCATGTCACCTTTCTCAGCTCGGCGCGGACATCGCGCACGTAGCGCACAACTGGATTTGATGTCTTGGCCGCCGTTGTTGCCTTCGCCACGGAGTCCCCCCTTACTTGGTTTCACGGTGCAATGTGTGCCGGCGGCAACGGCGACAATATTTGCGCAGTTCGAGCCGCTGTGGATCGTTGCGCCGGTTCTTCTGGGTCGTGTAATTGTGCTCTTTGCATTCCGTGCAGGCCAATGTGATGACCAGGCGAATGGCTTTCTTGGCCATACTGTGCCCCTCTCAACAGGAGATTTCCGTTTGCACAACACTTCGGCAAAACGGGAGGGGGCCTCTTATCACGCCCCCTCCCGGAGTAGACCGTCGTTCACCTTCGTTACTTCCTCGCCCTTGGGAGGCCACAGCCCGAAAGCTGCCATTGCCCAAGGCCGAGCGGTTCATAATCTTACTCGATGATCTTGGTGATGACACCGGCGCCGACAGTGCGGCCTCCCTCGCGGATGGCGAAGCGGGAGCCCTCCTCGAGGGCCACGGGCTCGATCAGCTCCACCACCAAGTTGACGTTGTCCCCGGGCATTACCATCTCCACCCCTTCCGGCAGCGTGATGGTGCCCGTCACGTCCAGCGTCCGGATGTAGAACTGGGGCCGGTAGCCGTTGAAGAAGGGCGTGTGGCGCCCCCCTTCCTCTTTCTTCAGCACGTAGACTTCGGCCTCGAACTTCGTGTGGGGCGTGATCGATCCCGGCTTGGCCAGCACCATGCCCCGTTCCACTTCGTCCCGCCCGATGCCGCGCAACAACACCCCGATGTTGTCCCCGGGCAGCGCCTCGTCCAGCAGCTTGTGGAACATTTCGATCCCCGTCACCACCGTCGTCCGCGTTGGCCCCAGCCCCACGATCTCCACGTCCTCGTTCAGCCTGCCAGTGTCCCGCGCTCCACGCGCCCGGTCACCACCGTCCCCCGCCCCTTGATGCTGAACACGTCCTCGATGGGCATCAGGAACGGCTTGTCCGCCTCCCGCACCGGCTGCGGTATGTACTCGTCCACCGCGTCCAACAGCTCCCAAATCCGGCCACACCACTCACATTCCCGTTCACCGCACCCGCACTCCAGGGCCTTCAGCGCCGACCCCCTCACCACCGGCACCTCGTCCCCGGGAAACCCGTACTGCTCCAGCAGCTCCCGCACCTCCAGCTCCACCAGCTCCAGCAGCTCCTCGTCGTCCATCATGTCCACTTTGTTCAGAAACACCACCATCGCCGGCACTTCCACCTGCCGCGCCAGCAGAATGTGCTCCCGCGTCTGCGGCATCGGCCCGTCCGGCGCGCTCACCACCAGAATCGCCCCGTCCATCTGTGCCGCCCCCGTGATCATGTTCTTGATGTAGTCCGCGTGCCCAGGGCAGTCCACGTGCGCGTAGTGCCGCTTTTCCGTCTCGTACTCCACGTGGGCGATCGCTATGGTGATCCCGCGGGCCCGCTCCTCCGGCGCCTTGTCGATCTCCTCGAACGGCGTGAAGTCCGCAAACCCCTTTGTCGACAACACTCGCGTGATCGCCGCCGTCAGCGTCGTCTTCCCGTGGTCCACGTGCCCGATTGTCCCGACGTTCACGTGCGGTTTCGTGCGCACAAATTTCTCTTTGGCCATCGGTGCTCCTTGCCTCCTCTAATTGACCTTCCGCTGCGGCGCACCCCGTTGCCCTCCACAGGTCGCGGGTGTTCACAACAGGGCCCGCCCGAATCCTGTGAGAACGCGCGAAAAAAGCCGACGGTCGGACTCGAACCGACAACCGTCCGCTTACAAGGCGGATGCTCTGCCAATTGAGCTACGTCGGCTTGTGGGGGTAAAGTATATCGTGAATCGCAGTGACTGTCAAACACTTGCCAACAATGTAGTATACTGGACCCGGCGCAACCTGTCAAAGGACGCCATCGAAGCACATCGAAGGTACCGCACCTCGTGCGGTCAAGGGAGCCTTCACGTGCCCTCGGGAGAAACGCGGAGCCACTTCTCCAGCTCCACCACTCGCCTGACACGCCACACATCCTCGTAATCGGCGAAGACATCCTGTGGGTCCACGAGCACAGCGTGCATGTGGCTGGCCTTGGCCCCTTCGATGTCGGTGAAGGGGTTATCGCCCACGTGGACGGCCCGCTGTGGGGGGACTCCTGCCGTGCGCAGCATGTGGTGAAAGGGAGCTGGGTCGGGCTTCATAACGCCGAGGGTATCACGGGTGACAATAAAGTCGAAGAGGTGAGCAATGTCCAACTTCTGACAGAAATCGATGATGCTCTCGGGCCGGTTCGTGAGCAGGGCCACCGTGTATCCCCGTTGGCGTACCCGCTCCAGCCAGCCCACGAGGTCCGGCTCCAGCCAGGACCGGGCTTCGAGGGTCAGGGCCCGTTCGGTCACGGCGTCCAACGCACGCCGGCGTTGGGGTGGCATGATGCCCATTGCTGCCATGAGCTGATCGTTGAAGAGGGCGAAAAATGCCTCGGGGGTGGTCTCTTGGCGTTCTTCCCGGTTATACTCCAGGCCAAAGTAGGTGTAGAGGAAACGCACGGCCACCCGGCGCTGTTGGGCGCTCAGGGGATGGCCACTCTCCTCGGAGATGATGTCGAGCAGTCGGGGGAAGAAGTCACTGTGGTAAATGGTGCCGTCGAAATCGAGGGAGATGAGCTCCACAGGTCGCGTTTCCATGCACGTGCCTCCTCGTCAGTTGGACAAAACGGGCCCTTTCTTGTATAGTATTCTCTCTGGGATGAAAAGCAACCCCCGTTCAACAGAGCGAATGAGGAGTGAAGAGGAGGGATAGCTCGTGCCCAACACCAAGTCGGCGAAAAAGCGCCTACGCCAGAGTGAGAAACGTCGGTTGCGCAACCGGCACTACAAGGGACAGATGCGCTCCTTCGTGAAACGGGCGAGGCAAGCCATTGAGGCCGGCGATTGGGAGGCAGCCGAGGAGTTGCTCCGGCGCGCGTACAAGGCCATCGACAAGGCCGCCAGCAAGGGTGTTATCCACAAGAACAACGCCGCGCGCAAGAAAGCCCGCCTGATGGCTTTCTACAACCGGGCACGCGCCCACACCCAAATGGGGCCATCGTAATCCCGCCATGTGGTGCCACCACGCTGCACAGGCCGCGGGTCTTTCCACGCCCGCGGCCTTTTGGCGCTTTCAGTGCGTTGCCCCCCGCTCCTCTTCGTCAGCAACCGCGTGGCGCATAGCCTGGAGAATCTCGGACATCCTTTGGGCATTTTCCTCGACCTTGCGCAGCAGGTTCAAGTAGGGCGTGTCCGGCGGCAACTGTTGGACCACGAGGTTGCTATACCCCAAAATAATCGTCAGGGGTTGGGTGAGCTTGTGGATGATGGCCCGTGTTACCTCCTGGCGGACGCGCTGCTCATCCCGGTCTTGGAAGAAGAGCCAATCCACCCACCCCTCCGGGTGATTCACCACTGTGGCACAAGTGTCCACGCACTCGCCTGTGCGCGTTCTGAGCACAATGGGCACATCTGAGAGGGGCTTCTCCTTGGCCTGAAGGAGCGCGTTCCGGAGGCCTGTCGGCTCTTCGGCAAATACCTCGGCTGAGGCCCCGCAGAGGGCTTCATAGGATGGATAGTGGAGCAGCTCGGCCAGGGCGCTGTTGGCGAAGAGGATGCGCCCTTGGGGCGTCGTCTGCATGGCGGGAACGTGGATGGAGGCGAGAAGGCGCCGCAGGGGATGGTTGATCTCATGCGAACGTTGGGTGTCCGGTTCCATGTCGCCGCTGTAGCTCACGGGTCATGTCCTCTCTTCACATCTTTTGACATTTTACCCCTCATGCGGCGGCGGATGAGCGCAGATGAAACATTAGTCGTGGACCTGCTGTTGCCAGTCAATCACGTGGCAGGCCACACTCAAGGAAGCCAACGACTCATCGTGGACCACGGAGAGAATGGGGCTCACGGGCAGCCCGGCAGCGCCAACGACGTAGACCTGATAGGTGGTCGCGATGGCATTAATGGGGATGTCGTAATTGCCGGGCGGATTCTCCTTGCTGGTCGCCACAAACTTGTTGCCCCATTCGTCCACGGCCACGATAGTCACGCCCGGAACCGGTGCCTGTTCTCCGTTGATCACCAACCCTTTGATGTAGTGCCCCACACACGGGCCTCCCGGATCGGTCTGCACCTCCTGTCGGAGGGGGAGGAAGGTGTATTGTGAGGCGCCCTCTGGGGTCGCTGTGGGGGAGGAGGCGGTCTGGTCCGCCGGCTGTTGCTCCTCCTGGTGGGCGGAGGAAGGCGGGGGCAGAGGAGTGCTGCTCTGTTGTTGGCACTTGGCTTCGGCCGTTTGGGCCCGTTGGGCGGCCTCGGGGTGTTCCTGGACGGCCAGAGAGGCCCGGTACTGCTCGGCCGCATCACACCAAATGCGGCGGTCGAAAAACTCATCACCGGCCCGCCGGTGGGCTTCGGCCAGGCGGTCGGCCACATCATAGTAGGCGGGGTCCAACAAATACGCGCGGCGGAACCCTTCAGCGGCCATCAACCAGTCGCCTTTGTCCCACGCCTCGATTCCCCGGCGGTAGGCATTGGCGAGCCGTCGCCTGCGCAACACCGCGTCGTTCTCCGGGACGAGGGCCAAGGCCCTGTCGAAGTGGCGGACGGCGGCCGCGAAATTCCCTGCGGCCTCAGCGGCTTCTCCGGCCTGCACGTGGGCCTGGAGGAGCAACGCCTTCACCTCCTCGGCGCGGAACGAGGGAAATGCCTCCCGCACCTGCTCCAATCCCTCGGCCGCTTCGGCGAACCGGCCGGCGTTGTAGGCCTCAACAGCCTTGGCCCATGCCTCCTCGGGCACGACAGGAGCAGCCCCCGGCGACAGCACCTGGTCAGGTTGTGCTGCGGCCACCTCCGCCATCTCCAGCGCCCTTTGGGCAGCCTCGAGCTCAGGCTCCAGGCGCAGAGCTTCGCGGAAAGCGGCCGCGGCCAGCTCGTACCGCCCTTCCTGGTAATAGCGCTGTCCTTGTTCGTACAGGGTGATCGCTTGTCGGGCAGCCGTCACAGCGCGGTCGTTTAGGCCTTGGTAGACGGCCAACGCCCCCAACACCACGAACAGGAAACCCAAGGCGGCGCCCACACCCAGGAAGAGGCGAACCCAGAAGCGCACCGGGAGCGCGAAGCCTTCCCCCTCGGGCACAATGGCTTCAACCGCCGTGGACGCAGAAAGGGCAGATACCTCGGGAGAACCGTCCTGGTGGAGGGGCGTGCCACACCATGGACACGTAGTCCGCTCATGCCGAACCCATGCACCACAATTGGCACAGAGGGTAACGACCGCCTCACGTTGTGTGACCGGATGGGAAATGCTCACCTACTTCTGCTCCATATCCATAGGCCCCTGCTGCCGTGGGACGGCTGCCAGGCCAAAGCTATCATTATGCATTATACTCCCACTTGGGGGGGCTGTCTAACTCACCGAGGTGTGCCCGTGCACGGCCGAGGGCCCTGTGTAGCCATCCGCAGCCGAGCGTTGACAAGCGGACAGCATTGCTCAATACTCTACTACCACACACAGGTAACGGGTTCTTAGGTGAACGACGTGGGAGCTCCCCCCATGCGCCCACTCGTGCGCTGCACGTGGTGGATTCTCCTTCCGGCCGTGCTCCTCGCGGCACTGATGCCGGCCGGGCCCGCAAAGGCGGAAGAGGCCGGTCAGGCGGTCTCCGTGTGGGCATTGGGCGCGGCGGGAAGCACGGTGCTCGAACGGCTTCGCCAGATGCCGGGTGTGGTCCTCGTGGACCGCCCTGCTCTGGCCGAGGTCGTTCTCCTCCACGATCCCGGCGTTGTTCCCGCGGAGGCGTGGCCGGCCTCCGCCGGGCTGCTGGTCATTCCCGGGCCTCGCACTGCGGCGGAGGCGTGGCGTGTGCTTGTTCCCGGCCTGGACGTGCGCGTGAGCCGTGTTCCTGTTTCCCTGCAGCCCTTGGCAGGTCCTGTTCCCCTGCTGCGCCAGATCAACTGGCACTCGGCCCCCCAAGTGCGCGAGCGCACCGTGCCGGTCGGGCCGGGGTGGGATGTCCTCGTGCAGACCTTTCCCGGCGGAGAACCGGTGTTGGCCCGCAGCACAACGCGCCCACAGGTCTTCTGGCTGAGTCCCTGGCAGGGCGCAGGATTCAACGTTGACTTCATCGAGTGGCCATACTATGACTACCTCCTCTACGCCCTGGTGGCCCAAGCAGCCGGACAGTCACCGCTGCCCTTCGCCGAATGGCCCCTCTCACCGGTTCCCCACGCGCGCGAGCAACGCGCGGTGATGGTCCTCGCCATGATGATGCTGGGAACAACCTTCTCCCTCTTTCTGTTGGTGCGACGCCACAGCCGACGACATCCGGAGATGCTCAGGGCACTGGTGGTCGAGCCGGCCCATTACCAAACACGGGAGGCCACCACCTCCTGGGAGGACGTGGGCTTTCACCGCCCCCTGGCTGGCTTCATGACCATTTTGGCCTTGGGCCTCTTCTTGTTCATCCCCTTCATGCTCTACCAGACGGTGATCGTTCCCCGTTACCTGGTGCCGTCAGCCCAAGTGTTGGGTGCATGGGGGCTGGTGTTCAGCTTCTTCAACACCTTCTGGATCCTGTTCGACATGGGCACCAGTGTAGCGCTTGTCAAATATTTCAGCCAACACCGGGTGGACAACCCGGTCGAGGGCATCCAGTTTGTCCAGCTTTTTGTCTGGTGGCAGGCCCTGACGGGCACGGTGCAGATCGTCATGGTGACCATTCTCGCTGCCTTCGTCGTGCCCCAGACGCGATATGCGTTTCTGGCCTACTACATTCTCCTCCACGCCCTGATCCAGTTTCCGGGCTTTCTGCGCGTTTTTCAATACCTCTTTCGAGCCCTGCAGCGGCTGGATTACGATCAACTCATCAACATCTTGGCCCAGCCGGCACCGGGCGGCACGGGGCCCGGCAGCGTGGGCCTGGTGTTGATCGCGGTCCAGAGCGCGACTCTTGTGGCCGTGCGCGCCCTCTTGGGCGAACACCCCCTCTTAGGGCGCCTGAGCGGGGCCGTGGGGTTGGGGGTGGGCCTCTACATGACCGAACTGGCTATCTTTGCCATCGGGTTTTGGCTCTACCGTCGGCTCGGCTACGGGTGGCGAGTGGTCTTCATGGCCCACTTCGACAGCCGAGTGGTGTGGCGGGCGCTCTCCTTTGGGGCCATGATCACGTTGGCCGGCGTGATCGGCGCCGGCGGGTGGAGCGCTCAAGTGATGCTCATGGAACGCAGGCTCTTCAACTACACCGAGCTCCAGGGCAATTGGAACGTGGCCTTTGGGCTCGTGGCGGCCTTCAGTGCCGTGGCTGCTCTCTATCAGGGAGTCATGCCGGCCTTCAGTGAAGCTTACAGCCACGGCTATCGCCATCTCTCGGCCTATTACGTGGCCCAAGGGTTCAAGTACGGCGGGTGGTTTTGCGCCTTTGTGGCCGGAAGCCTGTTGGCCGTGGCCGACCGGTTCATTCTCGGCTCCCTAGGCGAAGCGTGGGGCCGGGCGGCCCAGATGGTTGGCGTGTTGCTCGTGTGGGGTGCCTTCCAGTTTCCCGCCTGGTTCTCCGACAGCGTCCAACAAGGAGCCGGCAAGCCCTGGCTGGTGACGTCGATGCTCCTCTTCGAGCAAGTGGTGCGCATCGGCCTCATGGCCCTGCTCATTGGCCCGTTCCAGATCGGGGGCGTCATCGCGGCGTATCTCGTGGCCCTGCCCCTGAAGGACGTGGTGGCTTGGGTGGTAAACGCCCGCCTGATTCTCCGACCTGCTCTGGGACGGTGGCAGACATTCGTCGCCCCCATGATGGCCGGCAGCGCCACGTACCTCACCCTGCGCTCGCTCGGGGGTCTCGTGTGGCGCGGCGACCTGGCCACCAGTCTCCTCCTCTTCTTCGTAGCCACCCTGCCGGCCCTCGCCTATTATTCCTTCTGGTGCGCGCTGGCCGGGGGGTGGGACAAGCGCGGGCTGGTGGAACTGCGCCGGGCCATGGCAATTGCCCCCGCGAGCAGCCTGCTCCGGTGGCTTGTCTGGTGGCCCACGCTGTGGGGCGCGCGCTTGAGCCCCCTACATGGGCGCTTTCCCGTGCCCGGCTACCGTGAGGCACGGCGTGAGGCCCGCGTGCTCACCCGCCGGCGCGTGGCCCTGCCCGGCGCCGGATCCACGGCGTAAGCGAGGGCGTCCCAATTGTGGAGAACGCGTGCCCCGACTATACTTTTGGATGGCGGACGAGGCATGGGGGCTCGGCGTCGCCCTGCTCGCCACGTCGGCCCAAAACTGACGCGGGGGTACCACTATGCACCAGGTTCAGGCGCTGGCCGAACGCATTGTCCGCAACGTCGAACGGGTGATCTTCGGCAAACGGCGTGAAATCGAGCTGGCCGTCATCGCCCTGCTGTGCGAGGGGCACATCCTCATTGAGGACGTGC
Source organism: Ardenticatenia bacterium (assembly GCA_030949995.1). GTDB lineage: Bacteria > Chloroflexota > Anaerolineae > Ardenticatenales > Ardenticatenaceae > WFWG01. Next base: position 28,813 of record JAUZRY010000037.1, on the reverse strand, counting down.
CCGGCGTGGGCAAGACGATGTTGGCCAAGGCCCTGGCCCGCAGCCTGGGATGCACCTTCAAGCGCATTCAATTCACTCCCGACCTGTTGCCCACCGACGTGACCGGTGTCTCCGTCTTCAACCAGAAGACGAGGGAATTCGAGTTCAGGCCGGGCCCCATCATGGCCCAGATCGTCCTCACCGACGAGATCAACCGCGCCACCCCCAAAACCCAGTCGGCCCTCTTGGAGGCCATGGAAGAACGCCAGATCACCGTGGACGGCGCCACCTACTCGCTGCCGCGCCCGTTCCTGGTGATCGCCACGCAGAATCCCATCGAATACGAGGGCACTTTTCCTCTGCCGGAGGCCCAGCTTGACCGATTCCTCCTCCGCCTGCACTTGGGCTACCCTTCCAAGGAGAAGGAGCTTCAGATGCTGGCCTCCCAACAACATCGTCATCCCATTGACGACTTGGAACAGGTGGCTACGGCCGACGAGTTGGTCGAGGCCCAGCGACTCGTGCGCGAAGTGACAGTGGATGAGCTCGTCAAAGAGTACATCGTGGCCCTCACCAACGCCACCCGCGAGCACACCAACGTCTACTTGGGCGCTAGCCCGCGTGGCTCCCTGGCGCTGTACCACACTGCCCAAGCTCGAGCCGCGATGGAAGGACGGGACTTCGTCCTCCCGGACGATGTGAAGGCCCTCGTCCACGCCACGCTGGCCCACCGGCTGATCATGCCCGGCCGCGCGCATCAAGAGTGTAGAGCCACACGCTGTGCTGGACGAAATTCTGGCCCGCGTGCCCGTGCCAGGCGGAGCGGCCCGCACCCTCGTGCGGCGCCCCTCCGGGTAATGTACAGGGGAAGACGCCGTGCGCCGAAGTCTGGTCCTTTTGATTCTGCTCACCCTCATCTCAATGGCTGCCGTCCAGACCGGCAGACCACTTCTGTTCAACTTGGTCTACTTGCTCAGCGCCACCTTGGTGCTCTCGTTCCTGTGGGCCTGGAGCAACGTCCGAGGAATCGCCATCCGGCGCGTGACGGAATCACGGCGCACCCAAGTGGGGCGGCTGGCCGAAGAGCGCTTCATCGTGCGCAACACAGGGTGGTGGCCCAAACTGTGGCTCGAAGTGCGGGATTTCTCGGAACTGCCCGGCCACCGGGCCAGCCGTGTCATGACCTCCGTGCCCCCGAAGCGGGCCCGGGGCTGGTTCGTCAAGACCTACTGCTTCAAGCGGGGCCGTTTCCGGCTGGGCCCCATGCGCATCACCAGTGGGGACCCCTTCGGCCTCTTCCGGTTCTCCCGCGATTTGCCCCAGACATCCGAGCTGATTGTCTACCCGGCCATGTACGACATCCCCGCCTTTGCCCCGCCCTTAGGTCAACTCGTGGGCGGTGAGGCCCTGCGCCGGCGCACCCACCACGTGACCCCCAATGTCGCCGGCGTGCGGGAGTACCAGCCAGGTGACAGTTTCAACCGCATCCACTGGCCCAGCGTCGCCCGCACTGGCCGGCTCATCGTCAAGGAATTCGAGGAGGACCCCACCGCCAACATTTGGATCGTGCCCGACCTCCACTACGACACGCTAGTGCGCGCCCCCGACGCCGACGAGTGGGAGGAGACGCTGCCCGTTGTGCTCTGGCTTGACCGGAAGCAGCACGAGGAGATCATGCCCTCCACCGAGGAGTACGTGATCACTGTGGCGGCCTCACTGGCCCGCCACTTCTTGGACCGTAACCGGGCTGTGGGCCTCATCCTCCACGGTGCCCGGCGCACAGTCCTGTACCCAGATCGGGGTTCCAGACAGCTCACCAAAGTGCTGGAAGAATTGGCCGTCGCCACCGCTCAAGGGCGCTTTGGCCTCGACCACGTACTGGCCCTGGAAGACCTTCACTTCACCAGGGGCACAACGGTGGTAGCGGTCACCGCCTCACCCTACATCTCATGGGTGGAGGCTCTTCGGTTGTTACAACGGCGGGGCGTGCGCACAGTGGCCGTGGTCGTGGACCCGGCCTCCTTTACTCCCACCGCCCCGTCGGCCGACCAAGTGATGGCCGAACTGGCCACCACGGCCATCCCCACCTACCGCGTGCGGCGCGGGGATGTGCTGGCCGAGGCCTTGGCCTCACCGGTTGGCGAACGCATCTCGGATGGCAGGCAGCAAATAGCGGACGCGCCAATCGGCCCACGTGAATCCGGATCCGACGGCCACTTGTGAGCCGATCCCCTCAACCGAGGAGAGGAGGAGAGGACAGAGAGAGCCACGAGCATGCTCACGCGGCCGGGCTGCGCCACATTCGGAGTGCTCGAGGGGACAGGCGGTTGAAAGGGGAACGGATGCGGGTGCAAGCACTTGCCCCCTTGGAACAAGCCGTGCTCAAGACCGTAGCCTACGCCGACATCTTCGACTATCCCATGAGGCCCGCAGAAGTCCACCGGTACTTGATCGGCCTGCGCGCCACACCGGATGACGTGAACACGGCCTTGGGCTCCACGCCGCTGCAACCATACCTTGTGCACAGGGAGAGCTACGTGGTGCTGCGCGGACGTGAGGCATGTGTGGCCGTGCGCCAAGAGCGGGAAGCCAATGCCCAACGCCTCTGGCCAAAGGCCGTGCACTACGGCCACCTGATCGGCCACATCCCTTTCGTGCGCATGGTGGCCGTCACAGGAGCCCTGGCCGTCAACAACGTCAAGGCCGGTGCCGACATCGATTACTTAGTGGTGACCGAACCCGGATACCTGTGGGTCTGTCGGGCGGCTGTCATCGCCCTGGTGCGCCTCGTTCGCCTGCAGGGCGTGGAGCTCTGCCCCAACTACTTCCTCTCCACACGCGCCCTTGGCCTTGGCCGATCGTGACCTCTTCACTGCCCACGAGGTCACTCAAATGGTGCCCCTGGTCGGGCACGCGGTCTACCACCGCCTGCGCGCCCTGAACCGCTGGACTGACACTTACCTTCCCAACGCTTGGGGGCCACCCCCGTGCCCCTTCACCCTCTCGCCTGACGGCCGGCCAGCAACAACGTGGACGCGCGCCTTGGAAGCCTTGCTCCGCTCGCCCGTGGGCCAACGGCTGGAGCAGTGGGAGCAGGCGCGCAAAGTGCGCGCCTTTCGCGCACAGGCCGGAGACAACCCCGAAACCTCCTTCGGACCCGATTGCTGCAAGGGACACTTCGACAGCTACGGCCGGCGTACCATTCAGGCATTTCACGATCGTTTATCACAGTTGAAAATAGAGGGAGGCGGAGAGCTATGAGCGACGTGCTCTTTGGCCAATCCTACTACCTGCGGTTTGATCCCAAGCTGTGGGCCGCCATGCAACCTTACCCGCCTCTGGGCACGCTCTACGCGGCCGCCTACTTGCGCGAGCGAGGATACGAGGTAGCCCTCTTCGACGCCATGTTGGCCGACTCCGAAGCCCGCTGGGCCGAGGCGCTCGACCACCATCGCCCCCGCTTCGCCGTGATTTACGAGGACAACTTCAACTACCTGAGCAAGATGTGCCTGTTGCGGATGCGCCAGGCCGCCTTCACCATGATCCGCGCGGCCCGCGAACGGGGCTGCACGGTGATCGTGGCCGGCTCCGACGCCAGCGACCACGCCGACAAATACCTCGCCCACGGCGCCCACTTCGTCATCATCGGTGAAGGGGAAATCACCTTGGGGGAACTTCTGGACCGTCTCACCGGCCACACCGACGTGCCCCTTGACGCCATCCCCGGCCTGGCCTTCTTGCCGGACGGTCAGGGTGTTGATCGCCTTTCGCCATCCGCTGCTCGCCAGTCGCCCGTCTACACGCCGCCTCGGCCCATCCTGCGCGATTTGGACAGCCTGCCCTTTCCCGCCTGGGACCTGGTGGACGTGGAACGCTACCGGCGCCTCTGGCACACCCATCACGGCTACTTCTCCATGAACATGGTCACCACTCGCGGCTGTCCCTACCACTGCAACTGGTGTGCCAAGCCCATCTGGGGCCAACGTTATAACGTGCGCAGCCCAGAACACGTGGTCGCAGAGCTGAAATGGCTCAAAACCACCTACTGCCCCGACCACATCTGGTTCGCCGATGACATCATGGGCCTGAAGCCCGGCTGGCTCGAGCGTTTCGCCGAACTGGTGCAGGCCCACGGCGCCCGCGTGCCCTTCAAGTGCCTAAACCGGGCCGATCTCCTCCTGAGAGGGCGCACCGTCGAAGCCCTGCGGGACGCCGGGTGTGAGATCGTCTGGATCGGGGCCGAGTCAGGCTCCCAAAACATTCTGGACGCCATGGAGAAAGGCATCCGCGTGGAGCAAATCTACGAGGCCACCCACCGCCTCCACGCGGCCGGCATTCGGGTGGGCTTCTTTCTGCAGTTCGGCTACCCCGGGGAAACACGGGAGGACATCGAGAAGACCTTGCAAATGGTGCGCGAGTGCCGACCTGACGATATCGGCATCTCGGTCTCCTACCCCTTGCCCGGCACCAAGTTCTACGAGCGGGTGAAGGACCAGCATGGGCTCAAGCAGAACTGGTTGGATTCCAATGACTTGGCTATGCTCTACCAGGGGCCCTACACCACGGCGTTCTACCGCCAGCTCCACCGGGTCCTGCACAAGGAGTTCCGTGCGCGCTCGACGTGGTGGGAGCTCACATCCTTGCTCCGCCAACCACACCGCCTCACCCGCCACCATGTGCGACGTGCAGCAGCCATGCTCTATCACGCGGCCACGCTGCCCTGGGAACGCTACCGGCTCAACCGGCTGGAGCACGAGCCCCACGTAGGGCTCGATCCGCTGCCGGTGGAGTTGAGTCCCGAAGCCGCGGCCACGCCGACTCCTCAGCCAGACAGGTAAAGAGCATGAGGCGACAGAAGATCGTGCTCTACAACCCGCGTGCCGTCTTCTTCACCATGCCCTTGGCCCTCGTGGCCGTGGGCTCGGCCTTGACCTCACAGCGCTACGCCGTGCACGTGGTGGACGGCCGGCTGGAGCGAGATCCCGTCAAGGCTGTCCTGGCCGCAGCGGAGGACGCCCTCTGCCTGGGCGTCACCGTGCTCACCGGCGCCCCCATCGAGGATGCCTTGGCCGTCAGCCGTGCCGTCAAGGCCAGATCCCATCACTCCCCATCGTGTGGGGCGGTTGGCACCCTTCTCTCTTTCCCCTGGAGACCCTGGCCGAACCGTCCGTGGACGTGACGGTCCAAGGCCAAGGCGAGGTGACGTTTGCAGAAATCGTGGAGCGCTTGGCACGTGGCGACCTGCCGGCCGGCGTGGCCGGTTGCGCCTACCGGCTTCCCGGGGATGAAGTGCCTGTTGCCAACCCACCCCGCCCCATGACTGATATGAACATCCTGCCGGCTGCCAACTACGACCTCATCGACGTGGAGCCCTACTTCGCGCGCAAGGGGCGGCGCCAGCTCGACTACATCTCCTCGGTGGGATGCTACTACCGGTGTGCCTTCTGCGCCGACCCCTTTGTCTACCGTCGCCGCTGGAGCGCCCTTGAGCCGCCCCGCGTGGGCGAGGAGCTGGAGCACCTGTGGCGGCGCCACCGCTTTGAGGAAGTGGCCTTCCAGGACGAGACCTTCTTCACCCACCGGAAGCGCGTGGTCGCCATCGCCGAGGAGTTCCTGCGGCGTGGACTGCCCTTCACGTGGACAGCCACCATGCGTGCTGACCAAGGCTATCGCCTCTCCGACGAGATCTTCGCCCTCTGCGTGCGCGCCGGCCTGCGTCGGGTGATGATCGGCGTCGAGTCCGGCTCCCAACAGATGCTCAACTGGATGACCAAGGACATCACCCTGGACCAGGTGATGGATTGTGCTGAGAAGTGCGCCCGCCACGACCTTGGGGCCATTTTCCCCTTCATCGTCGGCTTCCCCGGCGAGTCGGACGAGGATGTGGAAGCTACCTTGGAGCTGATCAAGCGCTTGCGATCCATGAGCCCCAAGTTCGAAACGCCTATCTTCTACTACAAGCCCTACCCCGGTTCGCGCATCACCGACCAGGTGGTGCAACAAGGCTATCGCTTGCCCCAGAGCCTGGAGGAGTGGGCCCGGTTCGATTTTATCGGCTCCTCCGGCCCGTGGGTGAGCCGTGAGAAGTACGAGCGGATCGAGCGCTTCAAATTCTACAATCGCTTCGCCTGGGGGCCGGAAACGTGGTGGCGCCGGCCCATCCAAATGCTCGCCCGCTGGCGCTGCCGGCGAAACTTCTATCGCCTGCCCGTGGAAAAGCTCATTGTGGACAGGTTGAAACCGCTCCCCAAGCTCTCGTGAACGCACTGAACCCAAAGGAGGTTTCCTATGATGAGCACCATTCCCGAATCCCACCTCGACCTGTTCGACTTCGAGAAGCGCGCCTTCGGCCATTTGGCCACGCTCATGCCCGACGGCAGCCCGCAGGTCACACCCGTCTGGATTGACTTCGACGGCACCCACGTGTTGGTCAACAGCGCGCGGGGCCGCCAAAAGGACGTGAACATCCGGCGGGACCCGCGTGTGGCTATTGAAGTCTCCGACCCGGACAACCCCTATCGCTACGTGCAGATCCGCGGGCGGGTGGTCGAAATCATCGAAGATGGGGCCGACGACCACATTGATCGGCTCGCCAAGAAGTACCGCGGGCTCGACCGCTACCCCTACCGGCGGCCGGGCGAGGTACGGGTCATGTACAAAATTTTGCCTGAACGGGTCAGTGTTTTCGGGTGAGCTATGGACATCCTGTTGGCTCACAGCTATTATCTGTATGAGGATCCCCACGAACGGGCGGTCATGAAGCCCTACCCGCCCTTGGGCATTCTCTATCTCTCCTCCCACCTGAAGGCCAAGGGGTTCGAGGTGACAGTGTTCGACACCACCTTCCGGCAGCGTAAGGAGTTCGCGCAGCTACTGGCCCAGGAGCGCCCGCCGGTGGTGGGCATCTACGCCACGCTCATGACACGCCAGAACGTGCTGGAGATGGTGCGCACGTGCAAAGCCCACGGGTGCACGGTTATCCTCGGCGGCCCAGAGCCGGCCAACTACGCCGAGGAATATCTGGCGCGAGGTGCTGATGTGGTCGTCGTGGGCGAGGGGGAGCTCACGCTGGAGGAGCTCTTGCCCCACTTGGCGCGCCACGGCCCACACAACATGGGCCACATTCGGGGCATCGTCTACCGTGATGAGCACGGCTGCATCGTGCGCACACCACCCCGCCCATACATCCGCGATTTGGATGCCCAGCCCTTCCCCGACCGCGAGGCCATCGATGTGGCCGAGTACGTGCGCGTCTGGCGCGAACACCACGGGCGGGGCTCCGTCTCGTTGATCACGGCCCGTGGCTGTCCCTACACCTGCACCTGGTGCAGCCACGCTGTCTTCGGGTACACCCACCGGCGACGCTCCCCCCAGAACGTGGCCGATGAGCTGGAGCTCATCCTGGAGACCTACCGGCCCGACATGGTCTGGTACGCCGACGACGTGTTCACCATCCACCGTCGCTGGTTCTTCGCCTACGCCGAGGAGCTCAAGCGCCGGGGCCTCCGCGTGCCCTTCGAGACCATTTCCCGGGAGGACCGCTTGGACGAGGAGGTGGTTCGCACGCTGGCCGAGATGGGCTGCTTCCGCCTCTGGGTTGGCTCCGAAAGCGGCTCTCAGCGGGTGTTGGACGCCATGCAACGGCGCACCGACGCCGCTCGAGTGCGGGAGATGGTGCACCTCCTGCAGCGATACGGCATTGAGGCCGGCCTCTTCATCATGCTGGGCTACGAGGGGGAGACGTGGGAGGACATCGAGGCCACCGTCGCCCACCTCAAGGCCGCCAACCCCGATGTCTTCCTCACCACTGTGGCCTACCCCATCAAGGGCACTCCATACTACGAATCCGTGGCCGACCGCATTATCCCTCTGAAGCCTTGGGACGAGGGTTCGGACCGGGACTTGACGGTGGCCGGCCGTCACTCGCGGCGCTTTTACGCCTTCGCCACCCGCTGGATGGTGGGTGAAGTCACGGCCCACCGGCTTCGGCAGCGGGCCAACGGCTCATGGCACGATCGCGTGCGCGCGGCCCGCGCCCTCATGAGCGCGAACATCGGACGGCTGGGCATGTGGCTCACCCGGCACGAACGGGAGAGAGTAGACCATGGCCGCCGCGCCTTTTGACGCCATAGCCCCCCACTACGACCACGTCTTCACCTCCACCCGGCTGGGACGATGGCTCCGGGAAGCCGTGTGGACCCACGTGGCCACGGCCTTCCGTCCGGGCGATTACGTGCTCGACCTGGGCTGCGGCACGGGTGAGGATGCCGTCTGGTTGGCCAAGCGCGGCGTGCGCGTGATCGCCACTGACGTTTCACCGGCCATGCTCCAGGTGGCTCGCGCCAAGGCCGAGGCTGAGGGCGTCAGGGAGCTGGTGGACGTGATCCTGTTCGACGTGGAACAGCACCCCCCCTCTCTGTTCTTGCCGCCCTCGTCCCTTGACGGCGCCCTCTCCAACTTCGGCGTCCTCAACTGCTTGGCCGACCGCCGGCCCGTGGTTAACTTCCTGGCCAACGTCGTGCAGCCGGGCGGGAGGATCGTGCTGGTAGTCATGGGGCCATTCTGTCCGTGGGAGCTCCTCTGGCACCTGGCCCACGGCCAGGTGAGGACTGCCTTTCGGCGCTGGCGCCCGGGCAGGCTCGCCCGGATCGGTCCAGCTCAGGTGCGAGTTTGGTATCCCTCCCCGCGACGGCTGCGGCAGGAATTCACCCCCTACTTTCGCCCGCTGTACAGCGCGGGCATCGGGGTGCTCCTGCCCCCATCATACCTCGGACATCTGGTGGACAGGCACCCACGCCTCTTCAGGGCGTTGACGAGGATCGACCGCCGTCTGTCCCGTTACTTTCCCTGGACATGGCTCAACGATCACTACGTGATCGTCTTCGAGCGGACTGACGTCCACTGTGCCGGAGCAGCATGTTATGTCGACTTCACCTTCTCATCATGAGCGGCTCGGCCTGACAGAGCGTCCCCACTTCATCAAGCGCATAAGCACATACGGTGTGTGGCTTGTCACTTGGAGCATATCGCCACCCGGCGGTCAACCACTGGGCGACGAGATCAAAAGGCCGCTCCTGCGGCCCAGGCCTCTAGCCCCTGTCAGGGGGGCTTCTCCGGTGAGCCCTTGGCCCGGCATGTGCCGGGGGCCACGCTCAGTACAGATCATCTGGCCAACGGTTCCAGGGCCACTCACGGACACCCTAATGGCAGGACCAAATTTTCGGAGGAGAAGAGCAACCGGGGAAAGTCCCCGGGGGCGTGGCGGTAGAGGCGCAAGGGGGCGGATGGCCAATTGCCTCCCGCCGTATAGAGAAGATCCCCGTTCCAACAGAGCACGCTGTAGATGCCCACGCTGTTCACCTCGCGGCCGGGTACCGGGAGCTCCACCAAAGCCTCCGGCCGGGCCGGCCGGAAGAGGACATAGCGCTTCACGCGCACCTCGCCCTGGAGGCCCGGTATGGGATCGCCCGCCGAGATCACCAGGGTGAGTTCGTCCAACCGGCTTCCCCAGCGCAGCTCCTCCACCCGCTCGCTGCCCGTCACCAGCACCGGCCACCAGGTGTCCGTGGCTGTGTCCCACACGATCACATCGCGCCACGTCGTTGTCAGGGCCACGTAGCGCCCCCCCGGGGCCGAGGGCCACATACGAAGTAGCGGGTGCCTCAAAGGGGGGCTCCAACCATCTCGTGCGCCCTTCGGGCACCTTCAGCGCCAGCAGGCGCAGGGGTGCGGCCGGACGTGTCCCGTTGTGCAAGGGCAGCAGGACAAGCTCCTCTGTCTCAGCTCGCCACCCCAACACGATGTACGTGTACCCGCCGGGCAGAAGAAAGGAGAGCACTTCACCGGGGGGAGAACATCACGGCCACTTGTGGAGAGGCCACCTCCTCGGGCAGGAGCACAGGGAGCAAGCGCTCCGCCTCGGGCCGCCAGAGGACGCTGGTGGCGTTGGGTGGCACCTCCTGCCACGGGCCCAGCCGGCCCGCGAAGGGTTCGTACACCGCATACCACTGCCAGGAACACGAGGGGGAGGAGAAGGCGACCATGAAGCGGAGCTCCTCCTCCCCGACCAGGGGAGACATCCAGAAGCCCCCGTCGGCGGTCGCGTGTGCCAACATCTGCAGCGCACCTTGGCCGCTCAGGGCAGCCACGGCGTGGCCGTAGCGCGGGTCGAGGGTGGCTACAAAGGCCACCGCTTCCTGGGCCACCGGCGCCCGCAGGGCGTCAAAGGGATCCTCGCTCTCCGCCTCCCGCGAGTCGGGGCCAGGGGGCACCAGCCGGTCCACGGTGACTTGCTGGCTCCTGAGGCGATAGCCTCGCTCCTTCCACTTCGCCTGCAAGGTAAGCCGAGAGCCGGCTCCCAGGCACTCGGGAGCAATAGGTGCGTTGGTAGCGGCGTGAACGGGCATCCCCTCCACCTCCACGAGCACCGGGCGGGGCCATTCCGGGTGCTGCACGAGCAGCCGGCCCTCGTCCGGCACGGCCAACAGAGTCACGCTCAGCGGGGTGGTGGGAGCAAGGGCAAAGGAAGCCGTCTCGGCTGTGGGCACGGCTTCCTCGCCGCCGAGGGCCAGAGCCGCCGCCTGATGTTCGACCGCGCCGGTGGTCCGGCCGAGGAAGGCGTCGAAAAGGCGGTCCCACGAGCTGTACGTGGCCAGAGCGTGCGCCATCTCTGCCAACGTGCTCAAACCCCGTTGGCGGTAGATGGATTCGGCCAGGAAGAGGGCAGCCCACGTGGCGAGAGAGCGCTCCTCCGGGGCCGTGAACTCGGCGAAGAGGGGGGGAGACCCACGTGCCGCCCAATTGGGCCCGCCACAAGGCCAGGAGTTGCCCCCGCTCCTCCGCGGAGAGGGCGACGTGCGCGGCGGCCACGCGGTGGGCAGCCTCGACCAGGCGCGCCCCTCCTGGCAGGCTCTCGCCACTCTGGGGCGTGGGACCGGCCCGCACCATCAGGGCGTAGGCCAGGGCGAAGCGCACTCGGGCGGCGGGCGCCAACACACCGTCATAGGCCACGGTGAGGGGGGAGTTGAGCACGATCGTATCCCCCTCGTCGCTCACCAGAGGCCCAAACCCGTCATGGGGGGGCGATCACGATGCGCCGCACCGTGCTCCGGTTGAGCCCCCCGCCGGCCCGTCGGACCACCCACTCAGCCTGGGCCCGAAAGAGAGCGGGGAGGAGTTCGGCCAGTGTTTGGGCAAAGGCCTCATCGCGGGCCCTGTAGAGCAGGCGCACGCGGTTGGACAGCCGGAGTTCCCGCTCTTCACCCCACTCGTCGCTGTCCCGCGGCGCGCGGCGCCACTCAGTCCCCACCAGACAGTAGGAACGCCACTGAGAATAGGTCTCCAGGCGCACGTCCACGTCAGCACAGCGGCCGTCGAAGGCCTGAATCACCACCTCCACCCGGTTGATCGTGCCCGAGGGTTGGCCAAAGGTGGCAGCGTAGCCCCGGCGCCACGCCGCCGGGGCGTTGGGCACGACGAATTCAAGGGCCTGGCGGGGCGTGCCCGACAGGCGCACGCGCTCTTCCAGGACCACAAACGCTTGGAGATCGGCCTGGAGCTGGCGCTGCCGGGCGTTCACCCGTGCCCAGAGGAGACCACCCAAGAGCAGAAGCAATACGCCGAGCACCACTACGTAGCGCCGCCAAGCACGTTCCCCTTCTCCAGGAGGTGCGGGCTCCTCCGCCCCATCACGCGGCTCCCGCTCCTCGTCCTCGCGCACATGCCAGTCGAGCATGGCGTCCTGCCTCACAAGGAATAGCCCAGAACTCTCCGCACGCTGCTACGCGGTCGGCTGTGGCCGGCGCTCGTCACAGCCCACCAGCAACACAGCCGCCATGCCCACGGAGATGATACCCAACACGCTGTGGAAGGCAATCTGCTCCCACTGCCACAGCCATCCTCCCAAGGCACCACCCAACAGCCTGCCAGCACTGAAGACTGTGATGCTGAGGGCCACAGTAGTAGCCCGCGCGGTGGGCACGCTCTCGCTGATGAGGGGGATCAGGGAGACGATGCCGAACTCAAAGCTGAACATCATCAGGCTGAGCCCGGCCAGCGTCGCACCCAGCCCCCACGAGGAGAGTACAGGGAGCACGCCCAAGCTGATGGCCAATCCCACCAGGCCGCTCAAGACGCTGCGCCGCTTGCCCACGCGGTCGGTGATGACCACAGTGCTCAGCTCGGCCAGGGCCTCGGCCACGCCGAGGGCAACGGAGACAATGCCGAGGCCCGTCAGGCTCAGGGCAAAGGTGCGTTCCAGCCAGGCTCCGTAGACGATGAAGGGCACCTCGATGCTCATGGCGAAGAAGGCCGTGACGCCCAGCACGGCCCGCGCGTTGGGGCAACGCACCACGTGGCGCACCAACGTCCAGGCGGGCTTGCGGTCAGCGACTCGGCGCCGTTCAGGGGACGGCAGGCCGCGCCGCACAAGGGGCACACATCCCAAGGCGATGAAGATGAGCGCGCCCCATGGCGCCCACCACCCATACCGTTCGATGAGGACGCCGGAGATCGGCACGCCCACCAGCCAACTGGTGGACCAGGCCAACTCCACCATGCCCACGGCCCGTCCCCGCCGCTCGAAGGCCACCGTGTCGCCGATGTAGGCGTGGACGGCCGGGTCGGCCAGGCCCTTGGCCAGGCCGTAGAGGCCAAAGGCCAGGCCGGCGGCAGGCAACACTGGCCACCCCACCAGGATCACACCAGCCACGGCCATGAGCAGGAGGGCCATCTCGAGGGTGCGGCGCCGGCCGTAGCGGTCGGACAGAGGGCCCAACAGGGGGGCGGCCAGCCCTGCCACCATGCGGGCGTTCACCACTTGGGCCGCTTGGGCCACCGAGAGGCCGAGCCCGTCGGCCATGGCGGGGAGGAAGGGGTATACGACGCGGAAGGCCGTGTTCAGCGCCGTGCGTGCCAAGAAGATCACCACGAAGGCCGACACGGGGGGCGGCTGCACGGGGGCCACTCGTTCCTGTGAGGCCGTCATGGGGAGAACATGCTCTCAAGCCATTCGGCCACGGCGGCCACGACGTGCTCCTCGTGCCCCCGGTAGTTGTGGCGCGCGCCGGGTATCAGGCGCAGGGTGCACGAAGGTGCCCGGCGGGCCTGACGGGCGATAGCCTCCAGAGCAGCGCGCGGATCCCCGTCCACGTATTCCCCCTCCGTGCCCATGAGGGCGAAGAGCGGCAGTCGCACCTCGGGCAGGTCAGGCCAAGAACGGTGGGGATCGGCAAAGCGGAAGATGTGGGCCGGTGCGTCAGGGCCAAAGAGGTCCACCAGGGATTGGGCGCTCATGGGCACGTGTTCGTCGGTGGCGGGCACGAAGAGCTCCTGGGGCCGGCCAGCGCGCACCTGCCGGTGGGCCCACTGGAGGAGCCGGCTGAATTGGTCGCCCTCGCGGCGCGCGATGAGGCTCAGGTCGGCCGGGGAAAGCACCCCCAAGGCCAACAGCCGGGCGTCCCCGGTGCGGGCCGCGTAGTGAACGGCCTTGGCCGCCCCCAAGCTGTGGCCCAGCAGGACCACCCGCCTGTGTCCCTGCACCTCCAGCCAGTCGAGCCAGGCGCGAATGTCAACCACACACTCCCCAAAGCGCTCATACGCGCTGCCCAGGCGAAGACTGCGGTCCGGGTCGGCAGTGTAGACTGTGGTCATGATGTCGTGGCCGCGCGTGTTGGCCGTCAGAAAGGCCCATCCCGTGCGCTGGGCTCGCCCGGCCAAGAGGTGGACGTAGGGGAGGCGATAGAAGTTGGCCGTCAGGCCGTGGACGAGGAGCAGCGCCGGCCCGGAGGAAGGGGTCGGCGCGAAAAAGCCGTGCAGGAGCAAGCCGTCGTCCGTCGTCGTTGTGACCAAGTGGCCGGTTGCCGGCATCAATTCTCCCCCGCCAACTTGGCTTCGCGAATGAGCCCGAAACGCGTGCGGAGACTCATGAAAGAAGAGAGCCCGGCTCGTGGAGCCGGGCTCCTCAGGTGGGCGCGAGAGGATTTGAACCTCTGACCTCACGGATGTGAGCCGTGCGCTCTGACCAACTGAGCTACGCGCCCACGCTCGGGCCAACACCACTGGAGAGGCCAACATTCTAGGTGCTTGCCTCTTCCCCCATGCCGGGGGGTGGGACTCGAACCCACAAGGGCAAAGCCCACGCGATTTTGAGTCGCGCGCGTTTACCAATTTCGCCACCCCGGCGAACTCCCTTTGAGCGTCCGCGGCAGGACTCGAACCTGCGACCTCAGCCTCCGCAGGGCTGCGCTCTCTCCGACTGAGCTACGCGGACGTGTTAGTGACCGCGGAGGGACTCGAACCCCCAACCCGCTGATTAAGAGTCAGCTGCTCTACCAAATTGAGCTACGCGGCCACCTCAGGTGGGGGGAGAGGGATTCGAACCCCCTCAGGCGTTCGCCAACGGATTTACAGTCCGCCCCGGCTCTCCAACTCCGGCGTCCCCCCATCAGGATTCGCGAGGGGAAACTATACCACAGTGGAAGTAGCTTGTCAAATGTTTGGGCTTTTTCAGGAGGCTAGGGCATCACGTGTGCGGTGCTCCTCAGTCCGCCTCGCCGTGCTTCGCCGGGCCACGCGCGGCCAGTGCCCGCAACGTTTCCACCACGTCCGGCGGGAATCCCACCATCTCCGCGAAGCACGCCAGCGTGTCGGGCAAGCGCTCGGCCTGCAGCCACTCCAGGCGGAGCCAGAAGCCCGGCAACACCGACGACCGGTACACCCCCACCTCGTCCACCTCCCCGGCACGGTACGAGCCCCCCTCCAACACCCAGAAGTCAGCCCCGCTCTGACCGGGGCGCGAGTCGATCACCCAATACTCCCTCACCCCGGCCTCCTGGTATTCCCGGAACTTCTTCACCCGGTCCCGGGTGACGCTTTCCTCCGAGACCACTTCCACCACAAGGTCCGCAGGCCCCTCCAGCCGCTCCTCCGTCAGCCGTCCCGCGTGTTCCGCCGCCACGAAGAGGATGTCCGGCTCCCGGGAGGGACCCTTCGGGCTCAGCCTCATCTCGAAAGGGGCAAACCGGACCGTGCCCAAGCCGTAGAACTGCACGAACAGGTCCATCAATACTGCCAGGAAGCGAACAAGATCTTGGTGCCTGTCCTTGGGCGGCATGAAGACGATGACCTCCCCATCCTCCCACTCGGCGTGGGTGTCCTCCCCGGACCACGCCAGGAACTCCTCGTAGCTCATGTGCAGCCGCCGCACACCCTCCTGTGCTGCTGTCCGGGCGCGTGTCATAGCGCTCCTCCCTAAACCTCGTCCACGTTCGGCCTTGGGACGGCACCTGTTCCGAATTGTAGCACATGGGCGGCCCCGGGCCAACGCGGCCACTGTTGTCCGTGACGAAGTGCCTCAATTGCGCTACAATGGACATTAAGGAGCCTCGAAGCGGACCGAGGTGTAAGGGAGCTGTAGGATTATGTCGAAGAAGGTGGGAGATGACGTGGTGCAGGAGCTGGCCCGCGCTCGCGAGCGTTTTCCCGAGTTGGCGGAGCTGCTGGGCTTCTACGAGCGGCTGTGGGCGCTCATAGTGACCCGCCGCCAGCAAGTTGAGATGGATTTCGGCGCCCCCATGGCGAACTTTGACGAGGAGGCATGGGCGCGTCAGGGAAAGCCGGCCTTGGCCTTCGCGTGGTTGGCATTGCGGGAGGAGGAATTTCGCCCCTGGTGTGAACAAGTGGTTGAGGTTTTGCGCGAGCGCTTTCCCGAGCTGGAGGTGTCCGCAACAGAGCCTTTGATCGGGCTGGCACGTCGCTTTTACGAGCGGGGCACGGCAGGGCGTGGTGTGGGCGTAGATGCCTTGATGCTCAATGCCCTCATGCCGTGGCTGGAACGGGCCAGCGAGGCGCTCCTTCCCCGTTTGCCCGTCAGGCGTTGGCAGCGGGGGTATTGCCCGGTCTGTGGCGGCTTCCCGGATTTTGCCGTCGTCCGTTCGGCCCGCACGCGCACGCTGCTCTGCGGCCGGTGCAGTGCCCGGTGGCCTTTTCCCACGAACCAGTGCCCCTTTTGCGGCGAACAGGCGCCGGACCAGTTGGGTTACTACACGGACGAGCATGAGGTATACCGGGTGGATGTCTGCGACAGTTGTGGCCACTACATGAAAGGTGTGGATGGGCGCCGCTATCAGGGCGTGCTCCGGCCAGAGGTGGAGCGGCTCCTCACGCCCGGGTTAGACCTGTGGGCCGTCCAGGAGGGATACACGCGGCCTGACGGAGCGTAACCTGAGCCCCCACTTGCCGGGGGGAAGTGGGGACGGTATCTGCCGTTGACAGCACGCCGCCGCGACCACATGCCACAAGAGGAGGAACAAGGCTATGACCGACGAGCACATCACTTCGCGATTGCACGGGATCATGCCGGCGGCTGTAACACCAGCACGGGCTGACGGCGAGCTCGACTTGGAAGGACTCGCGGCCAACGTGCGGGCGTGGCGGGGGCTGGGGCTTCGCGGCTACCTCGTGCTGGGCTCCACGGGAGAGTTGCCCCTGTTGAGCGAGCTGGAACGCATGTTGGTCGTCGAGGTAACCCGCCGCGAGGTCCCGGATGATCAGCTCCTCATCGTGGGCACAGGCCTCCAGAGCACGCGGGCCACCGTGGAATTCACCCGCCGTGTGGCCGATGTCGGCGCCGACGCGGCTTTAGTGGTCACGCCCAACTATTACATCTCCCAACTCAACGTGGATGCCTTTGTGCGCCACTACACCGACGTGGCCGACGCCAGCCCCATTCCCGTGCTGCTCTACAGCGTGCCGTCCCTGACGGGCGTCACGCTGCCGGCCGAGGCCATCATCGAGTTGGCCCAACACCCCAACATTGTGGGTATTAAGGATTCCAGCGGCTCGCCTCGATCTCTGCACACTGTTCGCCGCCACGTGCCAGACGACTTCGCCATCTTCTCGGGATCAGCGGTCTACAGCTTAGGGGCCTTGGCCGACGGTGCTGCCAACGGACTGATTTTGGCCATCGCCAACGTGGCACCTGAGCTCTGCGTGGCTCTGTACCGTGCTGTTCGAGAGGAGAACCTGAAAGGTGCCCAAGACGCTCATCAGCGCCTGATGGCACTCCACGAGGCCGTAGCCCCATACGGGGTGGGGGGCATCAAGGCAGCTGTGGAGGCGCGGGGGTGGCACGGGGGACCACCCCGTGCGCCGTTGGCGGTGCCCGACGACCGTGCTCTCGCGACCATCTGCCAGGCCGTGGCCGAGTTCGCAGCCCCATGAGTCAGAGCACATACGCCCGTCCGGCCAGATGGGCCAACCCTTTGGGGTCCAAGGCAACGTTGATCACAGCCGGTTTTCCGCTGGCAAAGGCACGCTCCAAGGCCGGCCGGATTTCGGCCGGGCTCTCCACCAGCTCGCCGTGGCCGCCCAAGGCTTCAGCCACCAGGTCGTACCGCGTTGGGGCCAACTGGGTGGCCACGGCCCGAGCTTCGCCGAAGAAGAGCACCTGCGGATTGCGGATCTGTCCCCATTGGGCATCGTTGCCCACCACGGTGACGAAGGGGAGGCCGTGTCGAAGAGCCGTGTCAAGCTCGAAGCCGTTGAAGCCGAAGGAGCCGTCGCCGCTGATGACCAACACCTTGTGGTCAGGCCGGAGCTTCTTGGCAGCCAGGGCAAAGGGTTGGCCCACCCCCAGACACCCAAGGGGACCTGGATCGAGCCACAGGCCAGCCCCCCGGGGACGAATCACCTTGGCGGCCATGGCCACCACGTCGCCCCCGTCGCCGATGAGAGTGGTGGTGTCATCCGCCCACGCCTCGATCTCCCGCGCCAGCCGAAAGTGATTGATCGGCGAGGTGTCCAAGCGCTCATACTCGGCCTGAGCTTCGGCCAACTCGCGCTCCACGGCGGCCACATCGTCCCGCCAGCCGGCAAAGGAAATGGGTCCCATCTCCGCCATCGCCCGATCCAAGGCGGCCAAAGTGGCCGCCGCGTCGCCAATGATGCCCACGTCCACATCCCGGTTGTGGCCCAGTGTAGTGCCGTCGGGCTCAACCTGAATGAGGCGCACCCCTTCCCCAAACTGCCCGTAACGCAGCCGGAAGTCGAGGGACGTGCCAATCACGATGACCACATCAGCCCGCTTCAGGGCCTTCCCACGGGAAAGGACGAAGAGGGAGGGGTGGTCCGGGGAGAGGAGGCCACGGGCCATGCCGTTGAGGTAGACGGGCACGGCCACACGCTCGGCCAGACGGCCCAGCACCTCACCGGCGCCATCCCAGTAGGCGCCAGTGCCAGCGATGAGCACCGGCCGCCGGGCCTCCCGAAGCACCTCAGCCGCCTGGTGTACCGCCGAGGGGTCCGGGTAGCGGCGGGCCGTTGAGCGGTATCGGGTCGGCAGGGAGACTTCATCCTGACTGACGAAGTCTCCCAATAGGTCGAAAGCCATTTCCAAGAAAACAGGCCCTGGACGGCCGTCCAAGGCCACGCGGAAGGCCCGCGCCATGAACTCCGGGATGCGGGCAGCGTCGGGTACGGCCGCGCTCCACTTGGTGATGGGCTTGAACACATCCACCTGCTCCATTTCCTGGAGGGCACCTTTGCCCTGAAAGGGGCGCGGGGCCGCCCCGCCAATGACCAGCAGGGGGGGGAGCCAGCCTGATAGGCATTGGCCACCGCCGTGACCGTGCCGGTGACGCCCGGCCCGGCGGTGACAACCGCCACACCCACCCCGCGGGTGAGGCGGGCCCACGCATCGGCCGCGTGTGCAGCAGCCTGCTCGTGGCGAGTGTCCACGATCTCCACCTGGTACTCCAGGCACCCATCGTAGATGGGGGCAATGTGCCCTCCGCAGAGGGTGAACATCGTGGAAATCCCTTCCCGGGCCAACATGGCTGCCACCAGATGGCCGCCCATGATCTTCGCCATCGATGTCCTCCTGTGCTCGTTGTCCACCATGCCGTCGGGGGGTTTCACGTTGGGCCAGATTTGGGGTATTATACTCCTATGGCGAGGTCACTCAAAGGGAGGAGCATTCCATGAGCGCCACTCGGCGTGGCAAGCGCCCGTCCGATTCGGCCATTACTATTGCGCGCCAGATGATCCCCTCGGATGCCAATCCGCTCGGCATCGTCCACGGCGGGGAGATCATGAAAATGGTGGACGAGGCCGGGGGGCTAGCCGCCATGCGCCACGCGGGCAGCCCTGTCGTAACCGTGCGACTCGATTCCATGACGTTCCTCGAGCCCATTTACGTGGGTGACCTGGTGATCGCCAAGGCCATGGTGAACTGGGTCGGCCGCACCTCCGTGGAAGTCGGCGTGCGGGTGGAAGCGCAAAACCCCATCACCGGCGTGCGAACCCACACCAACTCGGCCTTTGCCGTCTACGTGGCCTTGGACGACGAGGGGCACCCCCGTCCTGTGCCCCCGCTGCTCCTGGAGACCGACGAGGAGAAGCGCCGCTGGGCGGAGGCGGAACAGCGACAACGCCACCGCCTAGCCCAGCGCAAGCGTAAACGCCCTACAGGACAGCCGCCCGGCGCCTGAGTGTCACATGATTTCCGCCCACAGGGGCCGCCAAGACGAAGGCGCTCCCCGACAGAGAACGAAGATGACCAGGAGCATCGCCTGGATCGGGACGTGGTTGGGCGGAGGGGGGTGGTGGCTCCCGTGGGTATTGCACCCCAAGGGCGCAGCCGCCCTCGTGCTCTTGGGGCTTGACTTGGGCGAATTCTTCAAGTTCACCACCCTGTGGAGAAACGGCACCATTGGCGTGGAGCGGGACGTCCTGTATGTGCCCCCCGTGGCCGCCTCCCTCCTGATGAGCGCCTTGGCCGCCCACTGGCCAGCACGCGCCCGCACGGCAGCGGGGTGTATAGCTGGCGTGCTGGCCCTCGTCGTCCTGCCCGAGCCGGAACGGTGGCGTCACTTGGCCACACCCGAATTCCGCGCCCAAGGGCTTTTGGCCGGCGTGGGCTTAGCCATGTTCCTGTTGAGCGTGACAGTTGGCCCCCGGCTGCCGGCATGGACATGGCGAAGCGTGGGCGGCCTCGCCGCCCTGGCCGGTGCTCTGTTGCCCCTGTGGGGCTTCTGGCGACTCGAGTTGGTGCTGGAGTGGCTGTACGGCTCGGCCATCCTGTGGGGCCCGGGGCTGTGGGTGACCACGCTGGGGTTCACCGGCGCCCTCATCGCCCTGACCGCCGAACAGATACGCGCCCGGCGCTCATAGCAGTCCCCAGTAGCGCCAGGAGTCCACCGGGGGGCCACGCGCGGGCGGGAAGCAGGAGGAGGTCAGGACTTTGGTCATTTCAAACATCGCGCCGTGCTGTTGAAAACGCGAGACTTTGGTCCATCCTTGGAGAGTACCATCGGTTGATTGTCAACAGCGCCAAATGTTTGTACAATATGAGACGCAAGGTACCAAAAGGAACGGGGGCAGACCTTGATTATCTAAGTGCCCCTGGACATTATCAACCACAGGGAGGGTTATCCTATGCTTTATCTACCACGTGAGGAAGGTCAGGGTCTCGTTGAGTACGCGCTGATTCTTGCCCTTGTCGCCGTCATCGTCATTGCCATCTTGCTCATCTTAGGCCCGCAGGTTGGTTCGATCTTCAGCCGTGTGACCTCTGGACTCAGCAACGCCTAAGGGTACTCACGTACTCCCCAAGCCCCGCGGCCGGATCGCGGGGCTTTTTCTTTACCTCGCTTCCTGCTAGGATAAGATTGTCGCTGTGGGCACCACGGTCCCCCGCGACTGGACGCCACAGTGGCACAGGGATATAATTCGGGTAACCGTCGCCCACCGCCAACCTGTTTTCCCGGCACTCTGGTATGGCCGAGCGCGTGTGCGGTCAGCACATGGTGTCAGCATGGCCCAATCGTCCCTTGGTCACTGTCACTGCTCCCGTTCACACCGCGAACCCGCCGGGAAACCGACCGACAGAACGTGTTGGAGAGGGAGCCATGCGTGTACTGGTGGTAGACGACGACCAGCCGAGCGTCAAGATGACAGCTTTTCTTCTCCGCGAAGAGGGATACGATGTGCTCACTGCGGACAACGGCCGAGAAGCCTTGCGCATTGTGGAAGAAGAGCCCATTGACCTCGTCATCCTGGATGTCATGATGCCCCATCTGGACGGTTACGAAGTCTGCCGGCGCATCCGGCAGCTCTCCGACGCCGCCATCATCTTCCTCTCGGCCAAAGGTGAGACCAGTGACCGTGTCCACGGCCTCCAACTCGGCGCAGACGACTACTTGACTAAGCCCTTCGAGCCGGCCGAGCTGCTGGCCCGCGTCCAAGCTGTGCTCCGACGCACGACGCGCCAACGGGATATGGAGGCCAACCAGCGCATCTGCATTGACCAGATCGAGCTGGATCCGGTAGCCAACCGGCTGGTACGTCCAGACGGCAAGGTGGTAGAGCTCACTCCCATTGAAACGCGATTGCTCCACGCCCTCATGCGCAACGCCGGGCGCACGCTCACCCACGACATGTTGTTGGACGCAGGGTGGGGTGAAAATTACATCGGCTCCAGCAACCAAGTGGCCGTCTACATGCGTCGGCTGCGGGCCAAGTTGGAACCTGACCCCAACAATCCTGTCTACTTGCAGACCGTGCGGGGCATTGGATATCGCTTCGAAGCACCTTGAGCCTGGTGTGCGTCCCTGGCGCCGAGCCAAGAAGCGTGTTGGCACGTATGTCCTCGGAATCCAACTCGGAACAGGTTGTGTCATCGCGAGCCCGTTATCTTCTCCAGGTTGAGCGTCACCTGGGCGTTCCCCTTCGCGTGGCCCTGCTGGCATTCGCCTTCCTCACGTGGGAGACCCGTCTTCCTCTCTGGTTGAATGCTGTGTTAGGGATCGTGAGCGTGGTTGTCAGCGTGCCGGCCTTTTGGCGTCGGCTGTGGAGCGGTCGCCGGCTTCAACAGGCGGCTTGGTTGGCCTTCCTCGTTGACTTGACTTTGGCCGCCGTGGGCGGGGCAGGCCCGCAGGCCTCTCCGGTGGTCATCGTCTTGCTCGTAGGCCTCGCGGGAGTGCGGGCCTTAGTGTTCGCACCCATCACACTCCTGCCCCTCATGCTGGTGATCGTGGGGGGCACCAGCCTGTCCGTCTTTTCCCTGGGGCAAGGCGCCCTGGCCCCCCTGGAGCGTGCTGCTGCCGTCGCCACCCTGGCAAGCATAGCCCTGGTGGCCCACCTGTACCGCGACGCCGTACTCGAACGGCTGGCCCTCGGCCGAGAGCTCACCCTGGTGCGCACCCGCAGTGCCCAAGCTGAAGTCGCCCTGCGGCGCACGGCCGACCAGCTTGCCAGGGAACTCCTGGCCCTGAGGGCCATCCAGCGAAGCACCCGTGACGCCGGCCCGCCCGAAGTGCTCGAGAAGCTCCTGACCTGATCGCCCACACCAGCGCCCAGACTGTCGGCGAGTCCGTGGCTCTTATTGGCGTGACCTACAACGAGCACGTGCGCATCCTGGCGCGCAGCCACGACGTGCCTGCCTCGGTTGAACGGGCCCTCCTCTACCTGATGGAACAGGCGATCTCCTCCAACCAGTCCGTCGAGCGGCCAGCCACGGCTGCGCTGGGCGGCCCGGTGATCATCATGCCCCTGACGGCAGAACACCGGCCCGTGGGGGCTCTGGCCTTGGTGGGCACTTCGGGCCGCTCTCACTTCCGCCCCGACGAGGTGGAACGTCTCACGACATTCGCCGATCAGGCGAGCATTGCTATCGGCCAAGCCCAGCTCTACGCCCGTGCCATGGAGTCCAAACGCCACGCCGAAAGCCGGTTGGCCCAACTCGAGGCCCTCAACACCGTGGCCCGCACCTTCGTTACCAGCTTGGACGCCCACCGGCTCCTGGCCGATTTCGTGCGCCAACTGGCCGCCGTGCTGCCCATGACCCACGCAGCCATCTTCCTCAACGACCACGAAGGCGGAGAGCACCTGTGGCCTCCCGTCTATCAGTGGCCCAATAGCCCACTCGCCCCCCTTGCCATCAACGACGTGCCCGAGGTCCAGCGCGCCCTCTCCCGGGGAGACCTCGTCCACGTGCTGCCCCTTTCGGGCAGCTCTCCTCAAGCCGCCCACTTGGCTCAACAGTGGGGTGTCAGAGCGTATCTCATCGTGCCCCTGCGCACCCGCCAGCAGCCTGTCGGCGTTCTCCTAGTGGGCCACGCCCAGGCCGAACCGACGATCACAGCCGAGGAGGCTCAGCTCGCCACCAGCCTGGCTTCCTTCGCGGCCGCCGCCGTGGAAAACCTGCGGCTCTACGAGGAACTGGACCAGAAATCACGCCAACTGGCGGCCATCGTGAGGGACATCGGCGACGGCGTGATCGTAGCCGACGCCCACCTGCGCATCATGTTGGTGAACCCGGCCGCCCGCGCCATTTCGGCTTAGCAGCCTCCCCTCCGGCCGACACCCTGCTCGGAGAGCTCATCCCCTCCCAGGAGTTGGCCGAGCTCTGTCGCAGCGCCCTCACCTGTGCCGGTGACCCCCAAATTGCTGAGCTGCGCGTGCGTCAGGCCGGGGAACGGGAGCGCACGTACCAGGCGCTGGCCACGGCCGTGGGGCGCGACAACGGCACTCCGTGGGGCGTGGTGACCGTCATGCGCGACATCACCACCCAGAAGGAACTCGAACGCCTCAAGTCCAACTTCCTCAGCGTCATCTCCCACGAGCTCCGCACGCCCCTCCACTCCATCGGCGGCTTCGTGGACGTCATTCTCATGGGCAAAACCGGCCCCATCAACGAACTCCAACGCGACTTCCTGGAGACAGTCAAAGAACAAGCTCACCACCTCTACCAACTCATTGAGGACTTATTGGAGTTCAATCGCCTCGAATCGGGACAGTTCCAGCTTTCCCCGGCCCCGGTTGAAATCGGCACTCTCATCAAGGAAGTCGTCGAGGCCATGTTCCCCGTCGCCGACGAGCGCAAAGTCCGCCTGGTGAATCGGGTCAGCGTGCCCACGGCCACCGTGGAAGGCGACCGCAAGCGGCTCCGGCAGGTGTTCATCAACCTGGTGGACAATGCCCTCAAGTTCACACCAGCCGGCGGGAGCATCACCTTGCAGGCCTCGGCCGGGGCACAGGAGGTGGTGGTGAGCGTCCAAGACACGGGCATTGGCATCCCCGAAGAGGAACAAGCGCGCATTTTCGAGCGCTTCTACCAGGTGGACAGTGGGCTGACCAGAGAACATCGGGGCACCGGGTTGGGCTTGGCCATCGTCAAACACATTGTGGAACAACACGGCGGCCGCATCTGGGTGGAAAGCCGGGTCAACGAGGGCAGCACCTTCTTCGTCGGCCTGCCCTACGCTCTGCCCAAGGAACAGCTCACCGTTGACTTGGCCCGCCTGCCCTCACCTCGTGATCTTCCTCCGGGCAATTGAGAAGATGAACGAATCTCCATCAAGCCATCCCCGCGCGTTCATGCGCTGTTCATCATCGCCGAATAGAGTGAAGACGGTGGCGGAGAGCCGCCCGGTGAACTACCTGTTCTCCCTCTCCAACCGTGGTACGGCCTGGGGACGCCTGTCCCTTGATGCCCCGCCGGTGGCAATGCGCCCCGGCGGGGTGCAGGCCATCCATCCCGTACAGATTCCACACTCCACGAACCTTTCACCCGGAACCCCAGGGGGGCATGCGCCGCTTCACTGCACATGATGTGCCCGTCCCCGCCATTGTGAGTATACTCTGTGGAGGATCCCCCTTCACCCCGAGGGGAGAGGACAATGAACGAAGAGCTGGCCGTTGTCGAAGCCCACACCCGCCTCCTCAGCGCCCTGATGCGCCTGCGCCGGCGCCTGCGCCGGCGAGATGCCCTCGAGGCACTGGTGCGTTGGTGGTGGCCAATGGCCCTGGTGGCCCTCTTGGTCCAAGTTATCGCCTGGCTTTGGCCCGTGGAACACGCCAGCCTCTACAGCGCCCTCGCCTTGGGCACAGGCCTCGCCGGATGGGCTCTTTGGGCCCTCGTGCGGCCTCTTTCCCTGCGCCATGTCGCCCTGCGGGCTGACGTGGAAGGTGCCCTGAAAGAACGCCTGATCACAGCCTTCGAGCTGCTCAGCTCCTCGAACAATGTGGCAAATGTCGTTCGTCGCCAGCAGCTCCACGACGCCGTCCGCGCTGCTGAGACCGCAGCCCACAACGCCCATCTCATCTTCCCACAGCGACTCGACACGCGGCGAATGGCCCTGTGGGCAGGCCTCCTCGCCCTCACGCTGGCATTGGGAATGCTGCCCAACCCCCAGCGCCAGGTCCTGGCCGAGCGGCGCGCCGTGCGTGAGCTGGCCCAACAGGAAGCCCAGCGGATTGAGCAGGTGCGCGCCGAGCTGGCCGGGCGTGAGGGCCTGCTCCCATCCCAGGAGCGAGCTGAGCTGGTGCAAGAGTTGGCCAAGCTGGCCGAGCGCCTGCGCCAAAATCCGGGGGACCGGGAGCGCGCCCTGGCTGACATCGAGCGCGCCCGACAGGCCCTGCGAGCACGCTTGGATCCCCAGGCCGGTACCCGGCAAGCGGCACTCGCCCGGCTGGCCGAGCGGCTTGGGCGCATGAGCCAGGACCAGAAGAGAGCCACATCCCCGCGTGAGGCCGCCGACGCCCTGCAGGCATTGGCCACCCAAGCTGCGACCGCCTCTCCCCCAGAACGGGCTCAAGTAGCCTCCGACTTACGACACGAGGCCCGCCAAGTGGCCGCCACCGACCCAGAGTTGGCCGGCGCCCTCATGGCCCTGGCCGACGCCATTGAGGCTAGCAACCTCGAGCGAGCCCAAATGGCCGCTCAGGCCGGTGCCGATGCACTGCGCGCCGCCGGGCGTGAGTTGGCCCTTCAGCAGGACGTGGCCCGTGCTCTGGATGCCTTGGACAACGCCAGGGCCAACATGGCCCAAGGGGGCAACAATGCTGTGGCCAACCGGCCAGGAGGACAAGGTGATGCTCACAGCAACCAGCCCGGCCCCTCCCAGGGCGATCAGGCCGCCGGCAACCGGCTCGGCACGGGTACAGGGACCGGAAGACCAGGACGTGGAGGGGGCACACAGGCCGATCGGCTTCCCCCATCCACCGGCGGAGGACCAGCTGGGCCCATGCCCCGCGACGGCTCAGGCCCCGGGGCCCTCGTGGACACCTACGAGCCGCGCGTCTTCGCCCCTATGGGCCGCCAACCCTCGGAGGACGTGGACACGATCCGCGGTGAGCCAAGCCCAGGTGGACGTGAGCGCACGCTCGACCTGAGCAGCCCTGATGTTGGCCTGCCGAGTGATGCGCTCGTCCCCCTCAGCCAAGTGTGGCCCCAGTACCGCTCGGCCTCGGCCAAGGCGCTCGATCGCGCCTACATTCCTGGCGGGCTGAAAGCTTACGTGCGCGATTACTTCGCGTCCCTTGACAACTAATCGACCTCTGCCCCCACAATGAACACTGACACGGCACCAGGGATACTGTTTCCCTTGCCGAACTCCCACATGCCCCTCAGCACGAAAAACAGTTTGACGTCCCGGCCGAGTGCTGTATAATGATGCACACTCCACAAACGGCCCGACCCGAGCAACACGCCCGATTGCTGTTCGTTCTCGGCCCATCTCTAGTCACCCGTTCTTGTGACACGCAGCCGAGGGCGCCACGTTCGTCAAGGAGGACATATGCGCATCAACGGTGAGTATGTGGTAAAGGGAGATCGAGAACTTGTCTTCGCCCTGCTCCAAGATCCTATCTTCCTCGCCAAGGCCATCCCCGGCGCCGAACGTCTGGAACAAGTGGGAGAGCACCTCTACGAGGCCACCATTCGGGCTGGCGTTGGTCCCGTAAGAGGGACGTTCACCGGCACCGTCCAGATCAGCGAACAGCGTCCCCCTGAATTTTATCGCCTCACTCTCCAGGGAAACGGCGCTGCCGGGTTCGTGCGCGGCACAGGGACCGTGACGCTCGTTGAGGTGCCCGAGGGCACCAAAATCCTCTACGAGGGGGAAACCCAGATCGGTGGCCGCATTGCTCAAGTCGGCCAGCGCTTGGTGCAAAGCGTGGCCCGCAAAATGATCAACGACGGCCTGAGGACATTGGAAGCCGAAGTGCAACAGCGGACCGGCCGTTCGGACACCAGGAGCAAGTGACAGCCGTCCAGCCCCACACGACTGTTCGTCACACGTGGCCACATGACCTCAGGACAGGATTTCCCGACATTGTGTTAACAATTTCACAGCGAAAGGGGGTGAAAGACGAAACGACGATAGCACAATATGGCAGTCGTCTGTCTAGGCATTGTATCAACCGACCAGCATTCCCGCAAGGAGGTGGTCATGCAGATTTCGCTCACGGTCAACGGGCGGCCGTACACAGTGGACGTGGAGCCCCGCATGTTGCTCGTCCACCTGCTGCGCGATGTCCTCGACCTCACCGGCACCAACGTGGGATGTGATACGAGCCAATGTGGCGCGTGCACGGTGATTATCGACGGTCGCGCCGTCAAGTCATGTACCGTGCTCGCCGTGCAGGCCGATGGCACCGACATCCTCACCATCGAAGGCTTGGCCAAGGACGGTGAGCTCCACCCACTTCAAGAAGCCTTCTGGAACAACCACGGCCTTCAGTGCGGGTACTGCACACCCGGCATGATCATGACGGCCTACTACCTGCTCCAGACCAACCCCACCCCCTCGGAGGAGGAGATCCGCCACGGGCTCGAGGGCAACATCTGTCGTTGCACCGGGTACCACAACATCGTGCGCGCCGTCCAGGAAGCGGCCCAGCGCATGTAACGGCCAATGCCGGAGCCAACGGCTCACAATGCCCAAAGGAGGGAAGATATGGCTGAGAAGCTCCTCGGTTCCGCAATCCGGCGGCGTGAAGACCCCGCCCTGATCACCGGGCGTGCCAAGTACACGGACGACCTGAAGCTCCCCAATATGGCCTACGTGGCCATCCTGCGCGCAGTCCTCACGCCCACGCGCGCATCGCCCGCTTGGACACCTCCAAGGCCCAAGCCCTTGACGGAGTCGTGGCCGTCTTTACGGCCGAGCACGTGGCCCAAAGCGGCATTCCAGGCCAAGTGCCCGTGGGCTGGCTCCTGCCCGACATGAAAATTCCCACCCGTCCCCTGCTCGCCAAGGACCGCGTGCGCTACGTGGGTGAAGCCGTGGCCGTTGTAGTGGCTGAGGACCGCTACACGGCCCACGATGCCCTGGAGCTGATCGACGTGGAGTACGAGCCCCTGTCAGCCGTGGCCAACCCCGCCAAGGCCGTCGAAGAAGGAGCTCCCCTCGTCCACGACGAAGCGCCTAACAACATCGCCTTCGAGTGGGAAATCGGCGACAAAGAGGCCACCGACCAAGCCTTCGCCAACGCGGCCCACACCGTCTCCTTAAACCTCGTCAACAACCGGCTGATCCCCAACGCCGTGGAGCCACGGGCCGCCTTAGCTGACTACGATCCCATCTCGGGTCACCTGACCCTCTGGATGACCACCCAAAACCCCCACATTCACCGGCTGCTCATGTCCTTGGCGTCATTGGGCTTGCCGGAACACAAGATCCGCGTCATCGCCCCCGAGGTAGGCGGCGGCTTCGGGAGCAAGATCCACCACTACCCCGACGAGGCCATTATCTCCTGGTGTGCCATGCAGCTCGGCCGGCCAGTGAAGTGGCAGGCCACCCGCCTCGAGACGTTGTCTTGACGGTACGCCCACGTGCCGCGATCCACGTGACCGAAGCGCGAGGATGGGTGGCCGTGGGACGGGAACGGCAAGATCTACCGGCCATCGACTGCGCGCACCGTCCTACCGCCAACATGGGGGCCTACTGCCTTATATGCCCTCCACCTTCACCACGCCTGGGATGATGTTCTACAGATGTGGAATTGTTTGTTTATCCACCACCACCACCTGCACCCTCCTCCCTGTTCACAC
>JAUZRY010000036.1 GCA_030949995.1 Ardenticatenia bacterium | reverse complement strand
CCTAACACGGGTTTACGGCTGGTGAGGATGCGGTGCTGCAAGCATGGGCAGCGCTTCAGCTACGCTATGCAAAAGCAGCGCTGGGGCACGTTTGCAGCTGAGCCGGACCGCGTGCGCCTCCTGGTGCACGGTGAGGCCCTAACACGACTCGTGGTAGCCTGGCGACGCCTTCACGTGGCCTGGCGAGTACTGACCTTGTTGGCCCACACCCCCACCGAGGTGCCCGTGACCCAGATCACCCGGCACACCGGCGCCACGTGGGCTCACCTGGAGCAGTTGGCCCGGGCCGGCCTCGTGCGCGTGGACGAACGAGAAGTGTACCGCATGCCCTTAGCCGGCCACACTTGGGCTCCAGACACGCCCCCTGAGCTCACTCCAGAACAACAGAAGGCGTGGGCTGAGCTCCAGAACGCGGTTCGCCAACAACAAGGCCACGTCATCCTGCTCCACGGCGTCACTGGATCGGGCAAGACCGAGCTCTACCTGCGCGCTGTGGCCGAGACCTTGGCCCTGGGCAAGCAGGCCATCGTGCTCGTGCCCGAAATTGCCCTCACCCCCCAAACAGTGGCCCGCTTTGGGGCCCGCTTTGGCGACCGCGTGGCCGTGCTCCACTCACGGCTTTCGGCCGGCGCGCGCTTCGACGAGTGGCGACGCCTGCGGGACGGCCACGCCAGCGTGGCCATTGGCTCCCGCAGCGCCCTCTTCGCCCCCGTGCCCGATCCCGGCCTCATCGTCATCGACGAGGAACACGAGTGGACCTACAAACAAGAGGGCGTGCCCGGGCTCCGCCTGCCCCACTACCACGCGCGCGACGTGGCCATCCACTTGGCCCAGCTCACCGGCGCCGCAGTTATCTTGGGGAGTGCCACGCCGAGCCTGGAAGCCTACGAGCGTGCTCAGCAGGGGGGATACCGCCTGGTCCGGCTGCGGGAACGTGTGATCACCTCACCCTCCCCCCGTGCTCACTTTCGGCTGTTGACCCACCTGCCCTCAGCGGGCCACCCCGTGGGCCCTGGAGGAACGCCTGGACGGCGGGCTCCCTCCCGTTCACGTCGTGGACCTGCGGGCCGAGCTCAAAGCCGGCAACACGAGCATCTTCAGCCGGGCGCTCCAGGAGGCCGTGGAACGGGCGCTAGCTCCGGGAGAGCAGTGCCTGGCCTTCTCTTCATCAACCGGCGGGGCAGCCACACCTTCGTCATGTGTCGCGACCAGGCTGGGTGCCCCAGCCTCTGCCTGCGGTGGTGGGCGGCTGCCCGCTCCTACCCACAGCAGGTCGTGGTCGGCTGAGCTGTCACCAGTGCAACGAGCACGCCCTCGCGCGCCGATCGGTGCGCTCAGCACTGAAGTGGAGCCTCGCGTGTCAAACACTTCGGCATCGGCACCGAGCAAGTGGAGCGAGCTGCCCGGGAACGCTTCGCCGGCGCCCGCGTGCTCCGCTGGGACCGGGACACGGTCACTCGGCCCGACGACCACGAGCGCTTGCTCCATGCCTTCGCGGCCGGCGAGGCCGACATTCTCGTCGGCACCCAGATGATTGCCAAGGGGCTCGACTTGCCCCTGGTCACCGTGGTGGGCGTCATCTCGGCCGACACCACGCTCCACCTGCCCGACTTTCGCGCCGCCGAGCGCACCTTTCAACTGCTCACCCAAGTGGCCGGCCGGGCCGGCCGCAGTGCCCTCGGCGGCCGCGTCATCGTCCAGACGTACACCCCCCAACATTACGCCATTCTGGCCGCGGCCGCACACGATTACGAGCGCTTCTTCCAGGCCGAAATGGCCTTTCGCCGGGAGCACGCCTACCCGCCCGTCGCCCGCCTGGTCTAGCTCAGTATAGCCCATCCCCGGGTGACCGCGGCGAAACAGGCCGCGCGTGAGCTGGCCGCTCGGCTGCATCGTCGGCGGCGCCAGCTCGGCCTTGGGGGCGTAGACGTATTGGGGCCGGCCCCGGCCTTCTTCGCCCGCCTGCGAGGGCGCTACCGCTGGCACCTTTTCCTGCGGGGCGCCGATGCCTTGGAGCTGGTGCGCCACACCCCCATCCCGTTGGGCTGCGAGGTGGACGTGGATCCCCTGGACGTGTTGACGTGACCGGAGCCCGAACCCCACAACCCACGTTGCCGCCATGCCCCACAGACGACGCTGCCGTCGAGCAGCACACCATACAAGGGGACGGGTCCAAGAGGGAAACGGGCAAATTGTCAAACAGGGGCGGGTATGCTACAATTTGCACCAACTGCCCTGTGTCAATAACGCTCATGGAGGGAGAAAGATGGCCTACGTGATCTGTGAACCCTGTATCGGCGTGAAGGATGCGGCCTGTGTGGAAGTCTGTCCGGTGGACTGCATCTACGAGGGCCCCGACCAGTACTACATTCACCCCGAGGAGTGCATCGACTGCGGTGCTTGCGTGCCCGAATGCCCGGTCGAGGCCATTTACGAGGACGTTGAAGTGCCCGAGCAGTGGAAGAGCTTCATCCAGAAAAACGCCGACTTCTTCGAGTAAGGGCCGACCACACCAGAGAGGACATTTTCCGACCGCATCACTCCCGCCCCCTGAACCGGAGCAGCCCGGCCACGTGGCCGGGCTGCTTGTCATGTTCTCGTGCCACTTTCTCGGGCGTCAACACTCACTGTACCCACACGAATAACACTTCCGGCACCCCTCCTCGCTGACCAAGCTGGCATGACCACACTCAGGACAGAGATCAGCCCTGAGGATCTTCTGGAAGAGCTCCGGCTGTACTGGCTGGCCGTTCCCTGGCCGCACGTCGAGCACATCGTCGTCGTCCGCATGGGCCAGCAGGTCTTCGCGGAACACGCGGGCCAACGCATCGGGCAGGCTCATAATGCGGTTGGCTCCAAATCCCAGGTGACGCCCGCCGCCAATGCCGGCAAGCTGATCGATCACCTCTTCGAGGCGTTGGGTGGGCGTCATGGGGGAGGGCAGGCGCAAGATGAGACTGATCAGCCGGCCGATGGCCTCGCTCACGGCCGCGATGTCGGAACCGGCCTTGCCCACGTTGGCGAAGACCTCAAAAGGTTCTCCCTCGGGATCACGGTTGACCGTCACATAGGCCTTGCCCAACGGCGTGTGGGTGAAGTACGTGGCCCCGCTGAGGCGTCGGGGCCGCGCCTTCGGCTGCACCTCAACGGCACCTTGGGTGTGCTGTTTCTTGAGCAACGTTTTCTTGGTCTCGAGCACCACGTGCTCTCGGGAGCCGGTGACGTAGACAGTGATGCCCTTACACCCCAGCTTCCAGGCCAGGAAGTAGGCCTTGGCCACATCCTCCACCGTGGCATCTTCGGGGAAGTTGATGGTCTTGGAGATGGCGTTGTCGGTGAAGCGCTGGAGCGCCGCCTGCATGTAGACGTGCTCCTCGGGTGTGATGTCCTGGGCTACCACGAAGACGTGACGCAGCGCCTCAGGCACCTCGGCCACATCTTGGCAACTGCCCGTGAGGGCCACTTGCTCCTTGATGCGCTGACGGGTCTCCTCGTCCACGCCCTCGTGGATGAGGGCGTGCTCGAAGAGCGGGCTGAAGTAGTACAGGTCAATCACCTCATCCCCCTCGTGCACGTGGCGAATGTAGGAGAGGGCGAACACCGGCTCACACCCGTATCCCTCCACGCCGCTGACGGTGCTCAAGGTGCCCGTGGGCGCAATGGTTGTTTGGGCCGCGTTGCGGAGGCCGTGGTGGCGGATGCCCTCCACCACCGATGCCCAGTCCACAGGTGGCCGGCCCCAGTCGTGGGTGTAGGGCTCGAGCGGTGTAGGGGGGCGCCAGGCCAAGCGGTTGGGATCGTAGATGGAGCCCTCAATGGCCGGAAAGGGGCCGCGTTCCTGAGCCAACTCGACGCTCGTCAACATGGCGTGGTAGCGCACCCACTCCATGATTTGGGCCGCCAACTCCTGCCCCTCCTTGGACCCGTAGCGCACCCGCAGGGCGTAGAGCACGTCGGCCAGGCCCATGATGCCCAAGCCAATCCGGCGGGCCCGTTCGGCCGCCTCGCGCAGTTCCGGCACGGCGCTTACGTAGTTGTTGGCTGTCACCACGTCGTCGAGGAAGCGGGTGGCCACGCACACCGTTTGGGCCAACTTCTCCCAGTCGAGGCGAGCACGCCCGGCCTCCCAAACCAGGTGACGAGCCAGGTTCACAGAGCCCAAGCAACAGTTTTCGTAGGGGCCCAGCCACTGCTCGCCACAGCCACGCGAGACGTAGCCCGCCGGCAACCACGTGTCGGTGACGGGCTCGTAGAGGTCATACACCGTCTCCACACCATCGTATTCAACGCGCACGATCTTCACCACATCTCCCCGAGCAGCCGGAAGCTCACGCTCCTCTGGCCGGCCCTGTCCGGCAAAGAGAGGCAGCCTGAGGGGAAAGGGACGGTAGACCCGCACCTGCGATCCTGGGGTGAGCTCCAGTAGGGGAACGGGAATACACCGGCCGCTCACATCGTCCCAGACGTGGAACTGGTGAGCGGCCGTGGCCCGCACGGCCCCGCCGTCCGAGAAGATCACGCGGTAGACCGGACGGTGATGGTAGATTTCCACACGCTCCACCCGCCGCACCCGGCCGTCGGCCGTGTAGATCTCGTCGCCCGGGTTGATTTCCGCCACGGGGCGCCACCCTTGGGGTGTGGCCACGGGTGTCTCGCCGGTGACACACGGATTTGTGGCTTCCAGCTCGTAGAGGTGGGGGACAGGATTCTCCCGGTTCGCCCGGTCAATGAAGAGCACCCCAGGCTCCCCGTTGTGGTGGGCGTGGCGCACGATCTCGTTGAAGAGTTCCCGGGCCCGCACGCGCTCGTAGACCTTGATGGGCAATCCGGCCCGTCGAGCCTGGTCAATGGTGCCCCGGAAGGTTCGGTAGGCGGGGTGGTGAACGTCGGGGAAGCAGAGGGCCCATTCCTCGTCCTGCTCCACGGCGCGCATGAAATCATCAGGAATAGCCACCGAGATGTTGAAGTTGGCAATCTCCCCTTCTCGGGCCTTGCAGCGCACGAACTCCCGGATGTCCGGGTGATCCACCCGCAGCACGGCCATGTTGGCGCCACGGCGGGTGTTGTGCGTCACCACGCCGTAGGCCAAGTAGGTGTGGTTGTCCTCCACCTCCAAATCCAACGTGAGGGCTTCGCCGGCCGGCTCCACGCCCGTCACCTCCACGAACCACGTACCATCCGAAGCCGGTTCATCTCCCAGGGCTTGGGGCAACGCCGGCAGCCCACCAGGAGCGGTCACCCCTGGCGTTGGTTCCCCCTCCGCCCCGGGCCAGCCCACAGCCGCCGGCCGGATGGCGGGCCACCGGGCAGAGGGCACTCCAGGAGATCGGGCGACCACGCGCTCCTGCCAAGTGCGCCAACCGGCGACGGTGTGGACGCAGAGCGCGTAGGGAGGCGAGGCGGTGGGCTCAAGCCAGACGGGGCATCCCAAGCCAATGAGAAGAGCAGCCACCTCGCGAGCCAACTGCTCCGACGGCACCCGGAGCGCCGGCCACCCGTGGCTCACCGTGCCCACGGCCTCGAAGAGCCCGCGCAGATAAGCGCCGACCACCTCAGGCGGGGACCGGCGCACAGCCGGGGGGCACGGCCACCTCCCGTCCTCCGGCCGTGCACAGGGCGTTGAGGCGGAGGAAATCGACCACGGCCGCCTCCTCCACGGCGCAGACTACCGCCTGGCCCTCCTGGAAACGGCGCACCGGCACGCCGAAGAGGCGCTCCACGAGGGCTGGCAGGGCGTCCGTCAGGCCAGAGGCAACCGGGACGCGCACCTCCACGCGGTGGCCGTCGCCGT
This sequence comes from Ardenticatenia bacterium, assembly GCA_030949995.1. Classification (GTDB taxonomy): domain Bacteria; phylum Chloroflexota; class Anaerolineae; order Ardenticatenales; family Ardenticatenaceae; genus WFWG01. The sequence goes on along the minus strand of JAUZRY010000036.1, from coordinate 19,323 downwards.
CCACGGTGCCGCGGCCGGCCAGATAGCCCAGGAAAAAAGGCCAGTTCCTCGTCCAGGTGCGCGGGCAACGTGTGTGTGTCACCCACGCCGTGGGGACGACACAGGGGCTGGGCTTGGCCACGATGTTCGCCCAAGCGCACCATGAGGCGGTCTCCGGGCCGCAACGCCTCCAGAGGACGCCACACGGGCCCGGCCTCGCTCATCACCTTGACCTTGTGGTCGGGCGTGCCCGTGAGCCCGATGCCCGCCCGGGTGTGTACCCGCACCACGGGAGCTACACCGTTGTTGTACCCGTGGGGAGAAAAACGCCATCCCTGATCTGTAGCCACGTGCAGGGCATGGGGCTGCCAGCCACGTCTTCGGGGATCAACGAGCTCGTCGAGGCGCAGGAGGCCCTGGTCGGTGAAGACGAGGGTTTCGGGCACGAGGCAGCCGCCCTGGGCAATTTCCCCAAAGGCTTTGTCGTAGACCCGCAGGAACCCGACCGGGCCGGTGGCCCGGCCGGCACTGGAGATGACGTGCTCCCCCAAGGGTCGCAGGCGGGAGAAGGAGAAGCCATTGCCCCCGCCTGTCTGTTGGATCAGGGCCGCGTTAAGCAGGGTATCGAAGATGCCGCCGCGCACTTTGCCCATGTCGTCCTCGATGGGCAAGACGAAACAAGCGGCAAGTTGGCCCAAGGGGGTACCTGCGCCCGTAAACGTGGGGCTGTTGGGCAAAAACTCCAGAGCGGTGAGCAGCCGGTAGAAGCGCTCGGCCCACTTCTGGTGATCACCCCCCAAGGCCTCCTCAGCAGCCGCCACATGCCAGGCCACCCGCCAAAACATGCCAGGGATGCTCTCCACAGGCTGACCATCAGGCCCCTTGCGCACGTAGCGCCGCTCCAGCACCTGGCGGGCATTCTCGGTCAAGGGCACCTGACGTCGGCGCAGGTGGTCTGGAACAGGTGGTGTGGTGAGCTTGTGAGCTGACGTGGATGTCTCCGCCTCGGCCACGCCGGTCTGTGCGTACTTCGGACGAGCCATGTGAGCCTCCTCAAATGCGATCAGATGTTCAACACGGTGCTGTCTGTTGTTGTCGGATCACGGCCAACAGTTCGGCCTTCGACGGGGCACAACCTGATCAAGCCCAGTGTGCGGTGTACACCGGGCAACGCGGCACACCTCGCATTCGGCCACACGGGCGTTGCCCCGTGATAGACAAATGGGGAAGGATTAGAGCTCCAGGCTCAACTGGCGCTGGCGCTCGGCCTCGAGCGCCTTGCGCGCCTTGAGCTTCTGGATTTCCTCGGCGAGGGCATCCAAGTCGGCGAAGCGGCGATAGACGCTGGCAAAGCGCACGTAGGCCACATCGTCCAGGTGGATCAGCCGCTGCATGACCATTTCTCCAATCAGACGGCTGTCCACTTCCGTTTTGCCCAAGCTGTAGAGCTCGGTCTCGATCTCGTCCACCATGCGATCAATCTCCTCAATGGAGATGGGACGCTTGGCACATGCCTTCTTGATGCCGATGAAGAGCTTGTCTTGGTCGAACTCCTCACGTCGTCCATCTCGCTTGATCACCATCAGGCTTGTACGGGCCAAGCGTTCGTAGGTGGTAAACCGCCGGCCACATGCCCGACACTCCCGCCGGCGTCGCACGCCCTTTCCCACCACGCGAGTATCGGTCACGCGGCTCTCCGTGTGTCCGCAGAACGGGCACCGCATCGCCTTTCCTCCATTCGCGGCTTATGCCCTACGGGCGTGAACCAGAACGCCCAGAGGGGGTTCAACCAACAACGATACTATATATTGTGGTGTCGTTTCAGTTGACATACTACATGTAGTAGCAGGGGTGGCTTGCGGGCGGCGTGCTTATTCTATCACGGCCCACGCCATTTTTCAAGGTGTTCAACCTTAAAATTCACGTCACAGGAGAACACCGGACCGCCCGAGCGGGGCGCAGCGGGTCGCAACAACGTCACCTCATCCCCGCTTGCGCGCTCGGAAGAAGATAAAGGGGCCTTCGCCGTCCGGCGTAGGGTGCTCGTAGAAGGGGCGCAGCCAACGGTCAAAGAGCCAGGTGGCCAGCGGGTTGGGGAAGGCCACCCACTTGCCGGTCAACTTGCGGCTGATCAGGCGGGGGACGCCCACGTAGTGGGCCAAGTCGAAGGCGCGCAGGCCCTCAGGGGTCATGTAATACTCCCATCCGTCCACGACAAAGCCGTGTCGGGAGAGACGTTGGAACCAGACATCGGGGTGATCAGTGTGGAAGTGGAGGGAATGGCGGTTGAACCACTCGCCGTAGGCGTGGGCCAGTCGCTTCACTCCCAGCCGGCGCAGCAGGGTGGAGCCCAACAGCATGTCGGCAAAGCGGTGGCTGGGGACTCCAAACAGAAAACGTCCGCCAGGGCGTAGCACCCGGGCCACCTCACTCAAGACGGCCTCGATGTCCGGAATGTGTTCGACCACACAGTTGGCAATCACGGTGCCGAAGGTGTCGTCGGCCACGGGCAGGTGGGTAGCACTGGCGACCAACGGGTATCGGTACGCTCCTCGCTCGCGGGCCTCGCGCACCAGCGCCTCCTGGAGGTCAAGGCCTACGAGCAGGGGTTCCTGGAACGCTGTGGCGGCAAAGTGACCGTCGCCACACCCGAGGTCGAGGACTGGCGGCTCCAGGGGGCCGGCTGCCTCGAAGAGCCGACACTCGATACCCCGTATGAGGGCCCGGAAGGCCGGCACCTCCCGCAGGTGGTCACGGAGGTAATCCCGGCGTGCCGGCACGCGCCCGTTGGAGGAGAAAGCGCTGCCCAGCCGCCCCACTTCACGGCGGACGCCGCTCCCCTGGGCCAATTGGGCAAAGAGGCTTTCGTACTGCTCGACCGTCCGATCTAACGAGAAAATGCGTTCAATCTCCTCACGGGGGCGCACGTATTCAGAACGGCGGCGCAGCACGTCCACAACAGCTTCCGCCAACGCCTCGGCGTTCCTAGGGGGGACAATGCACCCCATGCCCGTAGTCTGTACGGGCACACGCACGCCGGGCAGGTCACTGGCGACCACCGGCGTACCACAGAGCATGCTCTCCACCTGCACCAACCCGAAGCTCTCGGTGCTGTTGATGCTGGGCAGGACAGTTACGTCACACGCCGTGTAGAAGGTGGCCATCTCCTCGGGGGTGAGCACACCCAGGAAGCGCCAGCGCTCCCCGGCCGCGCGCAACAGGGGCTGGAGCCGTTGCCAATACTTCTCCTCGCCAATGACATTCTGGTACTCCCCGGCAAAGAGCACCCGCACGTCGGGCACCTCGGCTTGGATGAGGGGGAGAGCGGCCAACATGTACTCCACCCCTTTCTCCGTGGCAAAACGGGCCGCGAAGCCAATCAGGCGCTCGCCGTTGGGCGCGTGCTTCTGCCGGAAGGCCATCACCCGCTCGGGCGTGGTCTCGGCCACCACCACGGGCGGAGGGATGACCACGCGCTTGTGGGAAAAACGGCGCAGGAGGCGGCTGTGGTTGGCGTAGTCGTCCGTATACGCCACCAGGCGGTCCACCAACGTGGCCGCCACTACGTTGCCGGCAAAGACTACCTCGTCCACCAGGCGGTTGAAGAGCCCGGTCGGCAACTGCACATCGCAATGATACGTGGCCGTGATGGGCCGGCGCACCACATAGCGGGCCAGAAGAGGCAACAGGGTGGCCTCGACGGGCGTGTTGGGCAGGTGAATGGCGACCACGTCGTGCGTTCGCAAAAGGGGCAAAGCTGTGCGCACATAACCCGGCATGATGGCTCCCTTGCTCACCCAGAAGGCCACGGGCACCCGGACCACGTGGACCCCGTTGAGCACCTCGTGTGGGGCCAACATGGCGTTATACCTTGATGTCAGCACGGTCACATGATGTCCACGCGCGACCAGGGCTTCGGCCAAGCGCTGCACGTAGATGGTGAGCCCTGAGACGTGAGGACGGTAATAGGTGAGTGCGAACAGGATACGCATGGCGGGTCTCCTCATCTCATCGCTCAACTGGGGGCTTGCTCGGCCACACGTCCGGCCCAACGTGCCAAGTCCCGATACCCCATGCCCCGACGGGCAAGGGACCAGATCCCGGCCGCGTTGAGGGTGACGAAGTTCACAGCGTGGAGGGTGATGACGGCCCCACGAGCCGCGTTCTCCTCGACGCCCACTAACAACAGAGCGCCCAACACCGCGCCCTCGTAAGTGCCCACGCCGGCCGGCGCTGAGGGAAGTGCCAACCCCAGTGCAGCGGCCACAATGGCCAGGGCTGCTACGGCCGGGGAAACCTCGAGGCCAAAGGCCCTCAACACCAGCCAGTACACGAGAATACCCTCACCCCACACGAGCACCGACCATCCCAGCGTCACCATCAGGGCACGCGGCGTGCGCACAACCTCAAAGGCTGCCAAGGCGTTGCTCAGGGAGGAAGCCCACTTCTGTCCATCCACGCCGGGCAGGTGTTCCAGGGCGCGCATCAGCCAGGCGTGGAGGCGGTGTCGTTGCCAGGTCACCACCACGAAGAGCACCAGAATGCCAACCAACACCAGGAACGCCACGCCCCCCAGACGGGCACTGATAGGGAAGAGGGGGATCAGCAGGAAAAAGAGCACCACGATGATCAGGCTATCTACCAGACGTTCCAATACCGTCGTGGAGAGCACGTGAGCCAGACGGATCCCGGTCCACTCGGCCACTACGTAGCTGCGCACCACGTCACCCACGCGGGCCGGCAGCACGTTGTTCACCAAGTACCCCACGTTGACGCCGTCCAGGAGCGCCTGACGGTCCACACGGCGTTGGGGCCAGAAGAGCACTGCCCACCGCCGTGCGCGCATCCACAGTCCCAAGGCCGTGCCCACGACGGCCAGGGCCAACAGCCCCCGGTGGGCCTGCCGGACGGAGCTCCACATTGCCGGCCAGTCAGCGTTCCAGAAGGCAAGCGCCAACAGCAAGGTGCTCAACACAACGCCAAGAGCGTAGCGCCACCGCACATCCTTCACGTGCACCCCCTGTTCTCGTTGTCCGCTTTTCCGAACGAGCATCATGTCTCGTTTCGTCGGCACACGATGTAGAGGAGGAACAACTTTCCCTCGTGCTCTGCGTCCGCTCACCTCTGCCGGGAAGCACCACTCTGGTCCCCAACGTCAGTGGGCCGAGCACGAGCTTCTCCTCGTTCAGGGCCACGAGCGCGACGGGTCGCGGGCCAGGAGCATGACCAAAGGATGATCGTAGACCTCAAATCCCTCGTCCACAGGGCCCAGGGACAGGGTCACCGCCCCAGGCGCCGCCATGTCCCAGGCACGGGGCGTGGGCAGGCCAGCACGCGCAAACGGGTTGTCGCGGAAGCTCACAGGACCAATTTGGGGCTCCACGCGCCACACGCGCACAATGCGGAAAGCACCCCGTTCACTCAACAGGCGTCGGTAGATGTCGGCCATCTCCTCCCGCCCTTCGGGATGGCGCACCAGGGGAAGCCAGACACGTGGGCTGGCCAAGACCACATAATCGGCCTGGTTGAGGGTTTCGAGCAGGGCGTCGGCGCCCTGAGTGGTATCATATCCATCTACCACAATTTGTCGAAAACGGGCTCTCACCGGCTCTCCGTCGGGCTGGGGAAGGGGCAGGGGATAATCCCAGCGTTCGACGACTACATCTGGCCGGCTGCCGCGGAGCTATCATCGTTCCCGGGCGATCAGGCGGCACGGTCCTGTCCACCACGGGTGGGGCTGCCGGTAGATGTGGACGAAGGCCACGACGAAGAGCAGCGCGTTTCCCATGATCGCCACCACGCCGGCACGCGCCCAGGGCGAGGCGAAGCGCATGGCCAGGGGGCGACTGCCCAACACGCACATGGCCGGGATGACGGCTAGCCAGTAGCGTGGAAACATGGCAAAGAGTCCCCCCACCAAGAGCACGAAGGGCACCACCCACGCCAACACGATCACCTCGGACCGCGTCGCGGTGCCGCGCGCCGCCCGGCCCAAGGCCACGGCCACGCCTCCCCAGGCCAACGTGGCCGGCAGGGGCCCCAGGAACCAACGGACCTGTTGGAGGAGAGGGTACAGGTAGGGACGGGTATCGGCGTATTGGAGCGTGAAGGGGAGGATCCACGTGCCGCGCACCATGTTCGCCTCCCTGGCCAAACTGCGGAGGAAATCGGGCCAGGCAAGCAGGGCATAGGGATTGGTCACAGCAAAGGCCAGGCCACCGGCCAACAGGCTCAGCCAGAGCCACCCCCACGCCGGCCGACGCCACCAAGTGCGCCGCGCCCGGCGCGACCACGGCGGCCCGGCCACCAGGTGGGCGACCACCAGTGGCACGAGCAGCACCAGGGCGGACGCCTTCACGCCCACGGCCAAGCCCACCAACAGGCCGGCCACCAAAGGGCGTCGCCACCCAACTGTCGTCGTCCTCACGTTGGCCAGGCGCACAGCAGCCAGGAGAGCCGCCAGCACCGTTGGCGCTAACAGGGTGTCGGCCGTGTAGAAGTGCGCGTACTGGACGTGGAGCACAGCCAAGGCCACCAGCCCACCCGCCAGCAGGCCCGTTGCCCGGCCGTCCACCGTCCGCCCCAACGCGTAGGTCAGGGCCACGGCGGCCGTGTCGGCCAGGGCGGCCAGCAGGCGCACGCCGGCGACCAGTGGGTCTAGGCCCACCCAGGGGGCCAGGGGAGTCGCCGGCAGGGCGGCCAGGGCGGCCAGGTAGACAATAGTGTGGCCGTAGGGGAAGAGGCGTGAGGTGCCCGCTGATGGGTCCCAGAACGGGTTCAGGGCCTCCAGCAGTCCTCTTTCACCGGCAAAGAGGGCTGTTCTCACCTGATCGGCAACGGCGAGAAGGAAACGCTCATCGGGGTGAAACAGGTACCCGCCGTCCCAGTTCAGGCCCAAAGCACTGGGCTGCAGGACGGCATCGCGCTACTGGCCAAGAAGCGGCGCATTAGTGGGAGGGGCGTAGGGCTATGTTGGGCACCCGGCCGGCTCATCGGCGCCGTTTCCGCCGGCGCCGACGGGGCACCGAGTGGCGCGGAGAGCTCTGCCTTGAGCTGTTCTGACCCTCCGCGGCGCGGCCACGTACTCTGCCAGCCCGCCGGGCGGCAGCCGCCCAGGCGCGATATGGCCCACACGAAGGCGCCTAGCTGCTAGCGACCGGATGGCCGATGGCCTGCATCATGCGCCGAATTTGGCGCTTGCGCCCTTCGCGCAGCACGAGGCGCAGGGTGGAGGTGTGCTCTCCTCGGCGCTCGACCCACACGTCGGCGGGCGCGGTCCGGCCATCTTCCAGCACGATGCCCCGACGAATGGCCTTCACGTCCCGCTCGTCGGGCACGCCGTAGACCTCAACGCGGTATTCCTTCTCGTGGCCGTAGCGCGGGTGAGTCAGGCGGTTGACCAAGTCCCCGTCATTGGTGAGCAGAAGCAAGCCCTCGCTCTCCCGGTCGAGGCGCCCCACGGGCACAAGCGCGTAGTCGCGGGCCTTGGGGACCAAGTCCATCACAGTGGGGCGCCCCCTGGGGTCGCGCACGGTGGTGATGATGCCCCGCGGCTTGTTCAGGGCCACGTATCGCCGGCGCAGCCGGTCGGGGCGGATGCGCTCGCCGTCCACACGAATTTCATCCCGCTCAGGGTCCACCTTCACACCCAATTGGGTGACTACGCGGCGGTTGACCTCCACACGCCCCTGCCGGATGAGCTCCTCAGCCTTGCGGCGGGAGGCGACGCCGGCCCGGGCCAACACTTTTTGCAGTCGTTCCTCGGGCATGGTGAGCGCTCGCTCGTTTCACGTTAGGGGACAGAAGGCGTGCCGTCCCATCGGTTCTCGCCACAAAGAAGCCACAGGCATGGTGTTTCGCGGCGGTGTTCGGCCCTCTCTTGCCGTTCCTCTGTGTTCCCCACGCCTCGACAGGGTTCATCTGCCCCGGGTACTCATGTGATTGTGATCATGGTGGCGGGTTTGTCAAACTCGAGCCGACGGGGGACGATAGGATGCCGATTTGTCCGAACGTCGGGGCCGGCCACAATAAATACAAGGGCGTTCGGCCATCGTCGACACTACAACATGTGTCACAGGGAGGAGCAGGATGAACACGCACTGGTTGCCCGTGAGCGATCTGGAACTGTGGGGGGCTCTCGTGGTGGGCTTGCTGGCCTGGTTGCTCTCCCCACTGATGCCCTCCACGTCATGGTGGTCCGCGGCTCGCCGACCCCTGCGCGTGGGCGGATTCCTGTTGTTGGTCTACGCCATGAGCATAGGCGTTGCCCGCCTGTTGGGCGTAATCACGCTTCCCGCAGGAGCGAGCACCACCGTGTGGCGGTTGGCCCTTGTGATCGTGGGGACCCATCTGCTGTGGGAGGCAGCCGATGCCACCCTCGAACTGGTCGAGAAGCGGTTGGAGAAGCGTTTTCCTTCCCCTGAAGACCACGGCCGTTTTGCCACGCTGATGGAGTTAAGCCGTTGGGTAGCCAGGCCCTTGATCCTGATGATTGGCCTGGGCATGGCCTTAAGTGTCGTGAACATTGACATTACCCCCCTGGTAACAGGACTTGGCCTGGCAGGCCTGGCGCTCAGCTTAGGCGCACAACAACTGGTGCAGGATATTATCGCCGGCATCTTCATCTTGCTGGAGGATCAGTTTCACGTGGGCGACTCCATCGCCGTGGCCGGCGTGTCTGGCCGAGTGGAGGGGCTTTCCTTGCGCGTCACCCGGATCCGGGACTTAAACGGCACCCTCCACATTGTTCCTAACAGCCGGATCACGGTCGTGAGCAACCGGACAGCAGCCTGGTCACGGGCTGTAGTCGATGTGGGGGTAAGCTACCAGAATGACCTTGACCACGTCATCCGGGTCTTGGAAGCCATCGCCGACGTGGTGGCCGCTGAGGACGCCGAGGGCACAATGTTCGTCGAACGCCCCACGGTGCTGGGCCCGGATTCCTTTGACGAGTCCTCAATCCTGTTCCGCCTCATAGCCCGCGTACATCCCGGCCAGCAGTGGGAAGCCCAACGGCTGATGCGGCGGCGCATTAAGGCCGCCTTTGACCGGGAGGGCATCGAGATACCCTTCCCCCAACTCGACGTGCACTTGAAGGGAAAGGGATCAGCGCGCAGCCAGAGGTGACAGCGTACCGGTGCCCACTCCGGAGGGGCAGAGGGCACAGCGTTCCGCGGCGGTGTTCGACCCTGCGCCGTTCCTTTGTGTTCCCTGTGCTTGGGTGGCGTTCATCGGCCACACGTGCACACCTCATGTCAGTGAGCAGCGAGCTGCTCCCCTGCCTCCTAAGCCGCTTGGAAGAAGTCCAACTCGCACTGCATGGCGTAGCGGTACGTCTGGCGGACCAGAGGCGTGTCCTGAGCCCAGGTGTCGGCCAGGGCCTCCAGGTGGCGGGCCAAGGCATCGAAATCGGCGCTTCTGTACGTGGCGATCCACTCGCTGTAGGCGTGATCGGGCACGCCGTTGCGGGCCAGCTCCTGGCCGAGGAAGGCGTAGAGGCGCATGCAGGGCGACATGGCAACGGCCGTCACGCCCACGTCATGCTGCCAGGCCGTGGCCAGCAGGAAATCAGTGTAGCGGCGTGGTGCGCGTTGCGCCCGGCTCCGCAGGAGCGTGGTGGGCGTCCACATCCCCAGCGGCCGCCGTAGCCCTTCGTGCAGGCGCGCGGCTGCCGCAGCCCAGCACGCCGCCGGCCAGTTCGTGGAGCGCGCGGAAGCCCTCCCAGTCGGGCGCTTTGGCCGCCGCCACGCTGTAGGCCCGGGCGAAGGCCTCCAGGAAAAAGGCGTCCTGCCCAACATAGTAGGCGAACTTGGAACGCGGCAGAGTGCCATTGGCCAGGCCCTGCACAAAGGGATGGTCGAGGCAGGCGCGAGCCACGTCCAAGTTGGCCTCCCATAGAGTGTGCGAGAGCGTCATTGGTGCCTCCTCCGTACTCGTATCTGGCATGTTCAAGATGGTGGTGCAAAGTGTTCCCACCCGCGCGCCTCCAGGGGCACATCTTGTCCTCCCGGCAGCACGAGGCGACGCCCGGCCTCAGGTGGCAGCACCTCGCCAACGGCCGTCACCGGGGTGCCGGTCTCGTTGGTGACGCGAGCGGCCAGATCGAGAGCCACCCGGCGCGGGACGGTGAAACAGAGCTCGTAATCCTCCCCGCCGGACAGGGCCAGCTCCCAGGCGGGCACGCCTAACAGGCAGGCCACACGGCGGGTGCTGTCCGACACGGGAAGCCGGTCGGCCCAGAGGCGCACGCCCACACGGCTCGCCGTGCAGATGTGGCCCACATCGCTGCTGAGGCCGTCGCTGATGTCCACCATGGCAGTGGCCAGGCCAGCACGGGCCACCACCCGGCTCTCGGCCAGGCGCGGGGTGGGCGTCATCAGGCGGCTCACCAGGGCTTCGCGTTCGGCTACAGGCAGGGCGTAGGGCGCGGCCAAGTCCGGGGACGGGTTGAGGAGCAGACGCAGGCCAGCGGCCGCATCGCCTAACGTGCCCGTGACCAGCACCACGTCCCCGGGGCGTGCTCCGTTTCGGCGGAGCATGTGTTCGGGCCGGACATGGCCCAACAGGGTGATGTCAATGATCATTGGGCCCGGCGAGCGGGCTATGTTGCCCCCCACGACGGCCACCCCGGCCCGTTCCGCCTCGGCGCGCAGGCCGCGGTAGAGCTCCTCGAGCCACTCCACCTCCTCGCTCTCGGAGAGAACGAGGGAGACCAAGGCAAAGGCCGGCTCTCCCCCGGTGGCCGCGATGTCACTGATGTTGACGGCCAACGCCCGCCGGCCGAGCTGCTGGGGGGTGATGAGATGGCGCAGGAAGTGGACACCCTCCACGTGGGCGTCCACTGTGGCCACAAGCCACCGGGGACCACCTACGTCGAGCACGGCCACGTCATCACCAATGCCCACGACCACGTCGGGGCGTTCACTTCCCACGATACGAGCCAGTCTGGCGATCAGTCCGAATTCTCCTACATCGCCCACGTTCACGGTGTGCGCCACTCCTGGAACAGGACAAGGTCACGCCGGTTCGTGGTGTCCCGCACGACGGCGACGCCCCTGTGCTACCGCCTCCCGCAGGCGCCGGACAGCTTCCTCGGGATCGGGGGCGCCGAAAACGGCCGAAATGACAGCCACGCCCTCGGCGCCGTGGGCCACGACGTCGGCCGCGTTGTCGGGCGTGATGCCCCCAATGCCAACCACCGGGATGTGGACGGCCTGGGCCACACGGCGGAGCCCCTCCAGCCCGATGGGGGGGCCGGCGTCGGGCTTGGTGGTGGTGCCGTAGACATCACCAACACCCAAGTAGTCGGCCCCATCTCGCTGGGCCATCAGAGCCTGTTCGACTGTCTCTGCCGAAACGCCCAAGATCTTGTCAGGGCCGATCAGGCGGCGCGCCAGGGCAGCCGGCATGTCCTCCTGGCCCACGTGCACGCCGTCGGCGTTGACGGCCAAGGCCACATCCACGCGGTCGTTCACGATGAGGGGCACGCCGGCCGGCCTGGTGACCTGCAACAGCGCCTGACCGAGCTCGATCAGGCGCTGGGTTGAGGTCTTCTTTTCCCGCAACTGCACGACCGTGGCCCCCCCGCGCAGGGCAGCCCGCACCACGCCGAGCACAGAACGGGGAGATGCCAGCGCGGCGCTCGTGATCACGTACACGGAGAGATCTAGTTTTCGCCTCACGATTACCTCCCTCCACCGCCAGTAACAGCCTTTACCAGCGCTCTCACTTCAGCTTGGGGGTTCAAGGCCCCCATCACACGGCCGAGCACGGCCACGCCTGCTGCGCCGGCCTCCAGGCACCGGGCGGCGTTCTCCGCGGTAATGCCCCCCAACGCCATGACCGGTGTGGGTATGGCGCGGACAACAGCGCGGAGCAGGTCAAGCCCCTCGTCTCCCGTCGGGCCGTAGCCAGGCTTGCTGATAGAAGCGAAGATGGGGCTCAGGGTGATGTAATCGGCTCCGGCACGGGCGGCCTCGTGGGCCTCGCTCAGCGAGTGGGCGGAGACGCCGATCAGGGCCCGCTTTCCCAGGCGGCGCCGAGCGGGTGTCACGTGGTCAGCATGCTGGAGGTGTACACCATGGGCCCCAACGTCAGCGGCCACGTCCACGTTGCCGTTCACGGTCACCAGGGCCTGATAGGGGCGCGCCATTTCCAGGAAATCCCGCACCATGCCGGCCAGCGCCCGGTCGGAGAGATCCTTCTCCCGCACCATGAGCCAGCGGCAGCCGCCGGCGAAAACGTGGGCCACCACGGCCCGAATGGGCCGCCGCGTGAAGGCGCGGGCCGTGATGACCAACAGGGGAGGCTCCGGCAACCGGCTCATACGTTGACCTCAATCAAGTCTTCCATAGGGCTTGAGGCGGTGGCGTAGAGCTTGCGCGGAATGCGGCCCGCCTCGTAGGCCAGCCGGCCGGCCTCGATGGCCAGTCGCATGGCACGGGCCATCTTGACGGGCTCGCGGGCTTGGGCCACAGCCGTGTTCAACAGCACGCCGTCACACCCCAGCTCCATGGCGATGGCCACATCGGAAGCCGTGCCCACACCGGCATCCACAATGACGGGCACGGAGACCATGTCGAGGATGATGCGGAGGTTGTAGGGGTTGCGAATGCCCATGCCCGAACCAATGGGCGCACCCAAGGGCATGACGGCCGCACAGCCGATCTCCTCCAGCTTCTTACACGTGATGGGGTCATCGTTGCAATAGGGCAACACGACGAACCCCTCTTTCACCAGCTCAGCCGCTGCCTCCAGCAGTTGCTCCACGTCCGGGAAGAGTGTTTCGTCGTCCCCGATCACTTCCAACTTGATCCAGTTGGTGCCCAGCGCTTCGCGGGCCAGGTGGGCTGTGAGGACGGCCTCCCGGGCTGTGTAGCACCCGGCTGTGTTGGGCAGGATGAAGTATCGCTTCCTGAGCAAGTCGTACAGGTCCTCCCCCTCGGCGTTGGGCCGTACGCGGCGAATAGCCACAGTGACCACCTCGGCCCCGCTGGCCGCAATGGCGTCGAGCATCACTTGACGGTTAGGGTAGCGCGCTGAGCCGATAAAGAGACGGGATTTGAAGGTCCGTCCGGCAATGGTAAGTTCGCCTCTCATGGTTGTTTCCTCGCTTCTGTCCATCGGATTTCACCACCGGTTACGGGTCGTCCGGAGGCTCACGGGCGGCTGCCGCCGGCCACAGCCCGCACGATCTCCACGCGGTCGCCAGGGCACAGCGTGCTGGCAGCCCACATGTCCCGCGGGACAATGGCATCGTTGACGGCCACGGCAATGCCGGGCCGTTGCGGGTCCAAGCCCAACGTTTCAAGCAATTCGGCAACGGTTTGGGGCGTGTAAGGGCGTGGCTCTCCGTTGACCCACAACGTCGTGAGGTGTTCCTGGGAGCCCATGGGGTCACCTCCTATCACAGTAGCGCCCTTGTGGTCTCCGACATCATGCCGTTGTGGCCCGGCTGGCGGGCGGCGCCGGTGTCCGCCAGCCGGGCTGACGACGTTGTGTTCGGCTACGCCTGAGCCTAACGGCGAAAGCGATCCAGGGTGAAGGGCCGAATTTCATCCGGCAGCTCGCCGGAGAGAATGTAGTGACTCACCGTCTGGGCTGTGATGGGTGCCAGGAGAATGCCGTTGCGGTGATGACCTGTGGCGAAGACGAGTCCCTCCACCCCCGTGGGGCCCAGAATGGGCGCGTCATCCCGGCTCGTGGGCCGAAATCCCACCAGCATCTCAACGATAGGGAGCTCGTAGACGGCAGGCAACAGCTCCCAAGCACGGCGAAGTAAGTGGTAGATGCCGCCGGCCGTGAGGTGGGGATCGAATCCCACCTCTTCCACCGTGGCGCCCACCAGCAAGTGGCCGTTGGAGCGGGGTACAAGGTACGCGTCCACACACCAGACGACCCGCTGGAGGACGGGTTCCACGGCGGGCATCTGGAGAATCACCACTTGCCCCTTGACAGGGCGCACGGGCGGACACACGTCCTCCGGCAGGCCGGCAAGCTGACTGGACCAGGCGCCGGCGGCCACCACCACAATGTCAGCTTCGAGGCGTTCACCGCCGGCCAGCACGCCCCGCACCCGTTCGCCCTCGACGATCACTTTCTCCACGGGCGTGTGTTCTCGCAGGCGCCCACCGGCCTGTGTGAAGGCCTGCTTGAGGGCGAGGACGACGAGCTGGTTGTTGACGTGGTAGTCGTGCGGACTCCAGATGGCCGCCACGGCCGACCGGGAAAGGTACGGTTCCATCTTGCGCACCTCGTAGCCGCTCAACCACTCCACGGGCTGGCGCAGCTCCCGTAGGAACTCGTACCAGAAGCGATACTTGCGCGCGTCGTCCTGGTCGAGAGCCACGAGGAGGGCGCCATCGCGACGGTAGTCCACGCTCATGCCCGTGGCTGCTTCTAGCTCGTCGACAAAGGCAGGCCAGCGCCGCAGGCCCTCGACAAGCAGAGGAAGTAAAGCTTCCTCTCCGGGCTCGGACTCGGCATGAGGGGCCAACATGCCCCCGGCCACCCAGGAGGCGCCGCGCCCGGCCTCGCCACGCTCCACCACCTGGACCGTCAGGCCAGCTCGCGCCAGGTACCAGCCTAGGCTCAATCCGATGATGCCGCCACCAACGATGACCACGTTCCCGTTCATTGTACCACTCCTTGTGCTATGTGTACATGTGGAGTTCGGTAGCCGACAGTGCCTCTACTCCACCAACCGTTGGTACGGCGTTCCTACCTGGAGGCCGAAGCGCGTGATCCACCCCATGTGGTCAAACCACCAGAGGGCGAGGGCCAAGAGGGTCACAAGCCCCACCAGGAAGAGCACGTCTTGGCGCGTGACGCGAGTTTCGTGTAGGTACGTGCGCTCGGCGCGGGCGCCAAAGGCGCGGCTCTCCATGGCCAGGCCGATCTGAGCGGCTTTGCGAATCACCACGGCAAAGAGGGGAAGGGCAAGCCGCCACGCCTCCGCTGTGTGCGCTCTCCACCCCTGCTGCCATCCCGCCCCACGCACGCGGTGAGCCGCCCGAATGTGCTCGAACTCGCTCTGAAGCAGGGGGAGGAAACGAAACCCGGCGAAGAGGCCAAAGGCCAGGCGGTAGGGCACATGAAGTTGGTGGACCATGCTCAGGGCCAGGTCGCGTGGGTCGGTGGTGGCCGCGAAGAGGTAGGAGAAGGCCACGATGGTGAGCACGCGCAGCCCGAGTGTCAGGCCCACGCGCAGGCTCTGGGGGGTGACGCGCAAGAACGCCCACTCCCAGAGCGGATCGGCGGCCTCACGGGGGAAGACGATGTTGATCCACGCCAGGCCTACGGCCAACCCCGCAAATGGGGCCATGCTGCGCACCACACGGCGAGGGGAAATGCGGGCCAGCCCCACGGCCATGCCAACGGCCAAGGCCAACATGAAGGCCGTCGGCAGAGGATCGAAGACGAGCATGAGCACGATGACGGCCACGAGGATGGCGGCGAACTTCACAACTGGGTTGAGTTGGTGCATGAACGAGGTGTGCTCGACGTGTCGGAAGAGCACGGTTCTGCCTCCTTCACTTCCTGGCCGGAGGGCGTGTCGGCGCCAGTAGGCCATCCCACTCCGAGGCGGTGAGGAGCAGGGGGAAGTGGGCGTTCCAGGCCCGCGCCCGCAGGCTCAATGCCACGGCCAGGGGCGGCCTGAGCGCCGCGGCCTCCAACACGTCCGGCCGGCCGAAGAGCTGGTGCACCGGCCCGTGGAAGAGCACGTCACCTCGGGCCATGACCACGGCCGTGCGAACGTACTCGGCCACGAGCTGCATGTCGTGAGTGATCAGCAAGATGGTAGTGCCGTTCTGGTTCAAGGTCCGCAGGTGATCCATCAGGGCGGTGGCCGAGGTTCGGTCCAAGGCCAGGGTGGGCTCGTCCAGGATAAGCAGGCGGGGTTCCGCGATCAGCACAGCGGCCACGCTGAGCAGGCGCTGTTGGCTGCGGCTGAGCTCAAACGGGTGGGCAGCCATGTGGTCGTCCAGGCCAAAGCGCTCGAGGAACTCGAAGACCCGCCGGCGCACCGTGGCCTCCTCCACTCCGCGGACGCGCAAGCTGTAGGCTAGCTCGTCGAAGAGGGTGGTGGCCACAAATTGGTGTTCCGGGTTTTGGAAGACGTAGCCCACGTGGGCGGCAATCTCACGCGGCGAGAGGCCGGCCAGATCGCGGCCCGCCAGGAACAGGGTGCCGGGCGGCGGGACGAGCACCCCGGCCATGAGGCGGGCGAGCGTGGTCTTTCCGGCACCATTTCGGCCCACCAGGGCACAGAAGTCCCCCTCCTGCACGTCCAGTGTGATGTCGTGGAGGGCTTGCGTGCCGTCAGGGTAGGTGTACGAGAGCTTCCTGGCGCGCACCAGAGGCGGTGTGCCGCTGTCCGTGCGCCCCGGGGAGGCCTCAGGTGATGGGGATATGGCAGCCAGGCGGAGGTGGGCGGCCTCGAAGAGCTCGTCCAGGGTGGCGGGCGCTGGATCGTCCACGCCCAACACAGCCGCCAGCTCCCACACTTGGGGCACCCAGACCCCCAACGCCCTCAGCGTGGCCACATTGGCCTGGAGTCCCACGTGACGCGGGGGCATGTCGAGCACCACCTGTCCTCCGTGGTCGAGCACCACCAGGCGGTCGGCCACGTCCAGGAGCTCGTCCACGCGGTGTTCTACGGCGATGATCGTCCGACCACCTGTGGCCCGCAACCGGCGCATAAGGCCCCAGAACTCGTGCGCAGACTTGGGGTCGAGGTGAGCTGTGGGCGCGTCGAGGGCCAACACGCGGGGATGCATGGCCAACACGGAGGCCAAGGCCACCTTTTGCTTCTCCCCACCGGAGAGCCGGTCCAGCCGAGCGCCGAGCTTATGCGTCAGGCCCACCTGTTCGAGGGCCTGACGCACCCGTGGCCACATGACGGAACGCGGATAGCACAAATTCTCCAGGCCAAAGGCCACCTCGTCTTCGACGTAGAGCATGACGAACTGGGCCTCCGGATCCTGGAAGACCAGGCCCACCAACTCGGCCATCTGGTAGACATCGTGGTGGGCCACGTCACGTCCGGCAACCGTCACACGGCCGCGCAGCTTCCCCGGAATGCGGTGGGGAATGAGGCCGTTTAAGCAGCGCAGCAGGGTGCTCTTGCCGCTGCCGGCCGGCCCCAAGACCAGGACGAACTCATCGGCCGACACGTCCAGGCGCAAGTCCTGCAAGGCGGGGGCTGTGGCGCCATCGTAGGTAAAGGTCACCCCGTCGAAGTGTATCATTGTCTACCCCGATCCCGTGTCAAAGGGGGACTGTTGGCGGAGTTCCCGTCCCAGCGGGAAGAGATCCAACAGGCCCGTGAGGGCCACGGCGTTGGCCACGTACCGGGCCAACGCCCCCCCCAGAAGCGCACCGCTGCCGAAATACCCCACGAACAGGGTGAGCTGTAGCGGCACGGCCAGTTGCAAGTACCCGTAGAGCACGGTGTCCATGGCCAGGGCGGGAACGGCTGCGGCCGCGCCAGCCGCCATCATGGTCTTCAGGTCCCAGCGGCGGTAGCGGGTGAGGGCGAAAATCAGCTCACAGGCCAACCCCTGGGTGATGCCGTAGTAGGTGAGCAGCGGGCCGTAGGGGCTGCCCGTGAGAAGTTCGACGTGGGCGGCGATGAATTCCCCCAAAAACGCCACGCCGGGCTTGCGGATGATGTAGGGAGGAATCAGCCCACCCAGGAACCAGACGCCGTAGAAGAACGAGGCCCCAATTGGCCCGAACAGGGTAGTGACAGCAGGATACACGATGGCCGACCAGAACCCGAAGAGGACCCCGATGATGACGGCCAGACCGGCGGTGAGGACAAGATCGGCTGCAGCCAGCCGGGAGAAACGACCACGCTGTGCACTCATGGTGTACCCTCCTCCTGTTTCACACGATGGCCAGAGGACCCACACAAGAGGACAACAATTTCGTGTCCACACGGTTCCCGTGTTTCCTGTGAGCCCCGTGTCACCCTCTCTCCACGACCACCGAAAGTTCGCGGAGTGTTGAACAAAAAACGCCGCCCAGCAGAGGGCGGCGCCCATGAACGAACGACGATCTCGGACTCCGTTTCCCTGCGCTGGTATGATCCAGATCAGGTTCATAGGGTCGGTGGCGGGTTCGGCCACCCTCTCAGCCCGGCTCCCCGGACTCCCCTAACGGAGACGACATGGTGCGCAAGCGGCTCACGTCCTGCGCATGTCTCATCCGTTGTGCAAGGTGCTCATAACGAGGTGTAGAAACTATACCACGGCTACGGGGGAACGTCAAGCCCCGGTGGACTGGACGGCCACGTCAGGGCTGGCGCCCCATCAGAACTCGGTTAAGCGCCCAGCAAGTCACGAAGAGGAGAATGTCCACAGCAATTGTGATCAGAAACGTGAAGAGGAGGGCCCAGATCAGGCCATTCAGCAGGGCCACAAGGGAGGCCGGTACGCCGAAGAACAGGAACACGACCAGCACGCTGACGCCGGTCACGGCGAGCAGAACCGGCCAGGCCGTGCGGTCGCTCTCGCTGGGAAGCATCATGTGGCCGACGGAGAAGAGCAGGTAGAGCCAGAGCCAGGCGTTCTCCACACGCGTCACAGCAACCAACTGGCCCATGAGCTCGCGGAAGCTCTGGCCGCCGGGCAACAGGGTTTCCGGACCGTTCACGCCGAAGATGTAACGGGCGACCAGGATGACCAGGCTACTGCCCATGATGAGGGGGGCCGCGCCGATGGCGCTTTGGCGCAGGGGGTCGGCAGGCGCGGTAATCACGTGGCCTAACACCACGCGGGAGCCGCGTGCTCGGGGGCGCAGGCTGGGACGACGGGCCGGCACCCGGAGCAAGCGGGCGGCCAACCAGTGGCTTCCCTCGTGGACGAGCATGCCGGGGAGAAGGAGCACGGCGTAGAGGAGGTAGGGAAGCCGCTCGTCGCGGGTGAGTAACCAAAAGAGGAGGAGCACCTGCTGGGTCACCAGGCGGTTGAGCACAAGGACCAGCAGGAGCACGAACGAAAAGAAGGCGAGCAGTGCACACATGAGCGCTCCGCACGTGACGCAGACAGGGGGTGCCCTGCCCCTTCAACGGCGATTGCGCTGCCAGATGAGAAAGAGGCCATCCACGGTGAGCTCCTGGTCCACAGCGTGGATGGTGGGTGTGTGTTCGGCCAGAAGGTCGGCCAGGCCACCTGTAGCGACGACCGTGGCCGGTGCTCCTAACTCCTCGATAACCCGCCGCGTCAACCCCTCAATGAGGCTCACGTAGCCCCAGAGCAACCCGCTCTGCATGGCCGTCACCGTGCTGTGGCCGATGACGGTGGGTGGAAACCGGTACTCAACTTTGAACAGACGGGCGGC
>JAUZRY010000035.1 GCA_030949995.1 Ardenticatenia bacterium | reverse complement strand
GGCCAATATTTGGGTGAGAGTGACGAGGGCGGACTTGGTGAGGGTATAGGCCACGTGATCGGTGCCGGGCCGCACTGCCCGCCAGTCGGTGATGTTGATGATCTTGCCGGAAACGCCGGGAGGCAGGGCACGCGCAAAGGCCTGGCTGAGGAAGAAGGGAGCTTTCAGGTTAACCGCAAAGTGGCGATCCCACGTGGATTCGTCCGTGTCCAAGATGCCGCCGGGCTCGAAGGTGGCCGCGTTGTTGATCAACACCTCCGCCTGTCCGAAGCGCGCCACGGCCGTCTCCACAACCTGCGCTGCCCGAACAGGTTGGCCAAAATCAGCCTGCACGGCCACGGCATCCACGCCCAAGGCGCGCGCCTCGGCCACCACCTCCTCGGCGGCCTCGGCCGAGCGACCGTAGTGGATCACCACATTCGCCCCCCGTGTGGCCACTGCCAGGGCAATGGCACGTCCCAGCCGGCGGGCCCCTCCGGTCACGATGGCCGTTTTGCCCTTCAATTCCACCACCTTGCCCTCCTGTGGCTGTTCGAGTTTGCATTTCACCGTGGAATGGATAGCCTTTATAACTACTCCCCGAAGGCGAAACGCCCCACACCGCCCGAGGAGACAGTTTGAGGAGGCTTGTGTTCATGAACAACATCGACGTGATCTCCCAGAACGGACGCATCGAGATGCTGGTGCGCGATCTGCTCGCCGAGCTGGGCGAGGACCCGGCCCGGGAGGGACTGCGGCGCACGCCCGACCGAGTGGCCCGCATGTACAGGGAGCTGACAGCCGGCTACACCACTGACCCGGTCCAACTGGTGAACGACGCCATCTTTGACATCGAGTACGACGAGATGGTCATCGTTAAGGACATTGACTTCTTCAGCCTGTGTGAACACCATCTGCTTCCTTTCTACGGCAAAGCGCACGTGGCCTACGTGCCCAAAGGGCGTATCATCGGGCTCAGCAAAATTCCCCGAATTGTGGAGATGTTCGCCCGCCGGCTCCAAGTTCAGGAACGTTTGACAGTGGAGATTGCTGAATTCCTCGACGAGTTGCTCCACCCCTTGGGCGTTGCCGTGGTGGTGGAGGCTGTTCACCTGTGTGCCATCATGCGCGGGATCCAGAAGCCCAACGTGAAAATGGTGACCAGTGCCATGCGAGGGGGGCTCCGGCGGGACCCGCGCACCCGGACCGAATTTCTGAACCTCATCCAAGCGGAGTTAACCTAATGGCCCGACAGACGGCGTTCATCACCGGCGTCGAGGGTGGACTGGGCCGGGCCGTGGCCTTGGCCCTGTTGCAACGGGGCTGGCACCTTGTCGCCGTTGTGCGCCGGGGGCCAGGGGCCGGCCCCGTGGTCGAAGAGCTGCGCCAGGCCGGTGGAGCCGTGTACCCACTGACGGCCAACGTAACGCGGCGGGCAGAGCTGGAACACGCTCTTGAGCCCATTCACCGCTTGGGCGGCACGCTCCGGCTGCTGCTGCCAGCCGCCGAAGTGGCCCACCAGGCCCCGTTCGCGGAGATGAACCCGCGCCATTGGCAGGAGATGATCGACGTCAACCTGACAGGCCTGTTCCACACTGTCCAGGCGGCCCTGCCCCTCATGGAGAGCGGCAGCCATATCTTCCTCCCCATGAGTGTGGCAAACGGCCGGCAGGGAAGCCCCTCATGGGCCATTTACAGCGCCACCAAAGCTGCCCTGAGGGGCTTTGCCGACGCCCTGCGAGATGAATTACGGCCCCGGCGCATTCACGTCACCCTGCTGAGCGTGGGAGGCACGAAGCAGAGTCAGCACATGCCGGGGCAACACGGCTTCCACCCAGATCACATCGCGCCTTGGATCCTCCACGTGGTCGAACACCCTGAAGTCAGCGTGGAGGAGGTCCACATTTTTCCCCTGGCCAGCGGGCCCGAGGACCATTCCCTATGATATGGTCACCGGGACAGCGGCTGATCACCGCGCCTACTCCGACTCCGTTGTTTCGCGGATCAAGGAAGGATCCCGGTATTTCTCTCCCACGTCCAGCAGCATGACGGGTATCCCCTGCCGGATAGGATATCGGTAGCCGTTTCGTGGGTTAATGAGCCACTTGCCATCCTCGCTCAACTCCAGGGGGCCCTTGTCACCAGGGTCCACCAGGATTTCGAGCAATTCGGGGTCCACCTCTCCTCCCAGCTCCTCCTCGTCAAACGTGTCCACCGGGGACGAGGTGGCCTGTGGGCTCTCTCCAGCGGCCTCCTGTTGGGCCTGTGGCTCCTGTGGCTCCCGGCACAGGTATTTCGTCAGCGCGGCACCGAGAGCGGCCACCAAGGAGATTCCCAGCACCCATTTCAACACGCGCTTCATGGACCATCACCTCCTCAACGTGATTCTTGGACTGAAGATGCCGAACGGTCGGCCCCGATCAGGGCACTCTGTAGTGCGCCCAGTCCTCCTTGCTGGACCAAGGCCACCACGCAATCGCCAGGCTGGATCACGGTGTCGCCGTGGGGAATAATGAGCCGGCCATTCCGTCGAATGGAGACCAGAATACACTCGTTGGGCAGCCGGAGCTCACGCACCTGTTTTCCGGCCGCCCACATCTCCGGGGTGACTTCCAGCTCGACGAACTCGGCGCCCAAGTGGCGGGGATGCACCTGTTCCAAGCGCTGTTGGAACTCGAGACGGCGCATCATGGCCACGTTGTACGCCTTGAGGATGTCCCGACGGAGCAGCAGGCCCACCAGCTTCTTGGGATTTTCCCGGCTCACAACGGGAAGTCGGCTCAGGTCGCGGGGCGCCATTCGGCGAAGGGCATCCAACATCGTTTCATCAGGATAGGCCACTACGGGCGGATGCGTGGCTATGTCTTGAACGCGCAGGCGCGTGAAATCCGGGCGGGAGAGGGCACGGTTGAGGTCTTGGATGGTGACAATGCCGAAAAGCTCCCCCCGACTGTTGAGCACAGGAAAGCCGTGGTGGTGTGTTTGCGCGAAGCGCTGAGCTAACTCCTCCACGGACATGTCGGCCGGGACGGTCTCCACCTCACGGGTCATGACCTCACCCACCCGCACACTCTGCATCACATCCACGTCCCGCCCCCGCTCGAGGCGGATGCCCCGTCGGACGAGCTTGAGGGTGTAAATGGATTCCCGGTGGAGGCGCTGGGCGACTAAGGTGCCGATGACAGTGGCCAGCATGAGGGGAAGAATGATGCGATAATCTCCCGTCATCTCGAAGAGGATCACAATGGCCGTCATAGGGGCATGTGCTGAGCCGGCAAAGACGGCCGCCATGCCCACAAGCGCATAGGCGCCCGCCGGCGCGGTGATGGCCGGCAGCCACATGTGCACTGCGCGGCCAAAAACGCCCCCCAGTGCCGCGCCGAGGAAGAGGGCCGGGGCAAAGACGCCCCCCGAGCCGCCCGACCCCAACGTGAGGACGGTGGCCACGAGCTTGAGGACGAGCAACACCAGCAAGGTGCTCACCACCACCTCACTGTCCAACACCCGCTCAATGACCCCATAGCCGCCGCCCAACACTTGGGGGTATTTGATGGCAATGAGCCCCACACCCAGCCCCCCGACCGCCGGCTTCAGGTACTCGGGCGCCCGCCAGCGCTCGAACAGGTCCTCGGTGGCGTAGAGCACGCGAATGTAGAGCACGGCCACCAGCCCGGCCAGAATACCCAAAAGGGCGTAGAGTACCAGCTCCCAAGAGCTCACCAGCTCATACGGTGGCACGCGGAAGGCCGGAAAGCTCCCGAAGGCAGCCCGGCTGACCACGCTGGCGGCTACGGCAGCCACCACGACGCTGGAGAAGTTACCCACATTGAGCTCGCCCAGCAACACTTCCACGGCGAAGAGCACGCCCCCAATGGGCGCGTTGAAGACCGCTGCAATGCCCCCCGCTGCCCCACAGGCCACCAGGTTGCGAATGCGTGCGTTGGAAAGGCGCAAGAACTGGCCTACGCTCGACCCCAAAGCCGCGCCGATCTGAACAATGGGTCCCTCCTGTCCAGCCGACCCGCCGGTTCCGATGGTTATGGCCGAGGCCACCGTCTTGACCAGGGCCACTACCGGCCGAATGCGCCCCCCGCGCAAGGCCAGGGCTTGCATCACCTCGGGCACGCCGTGGCCTTTCGCCTCTCTGGCCAGAAAGTAAGTCAGCGGGCCCACAAGCAGGCCGCCGAAGGCGGGGACGAGGAGCAGATAGAGGCCAGGCGCGGGAAGGGCAGCCGGGAGGCGCTCAAAAGCCAGGGCCGAAACCCCCTCAATGAGCCATCGGAACAGAATGGAGCCGATGCCTGTACCCAAGCCTACCAGAATGGAGGTGCCTAACACCAGCCCTAATTCCGAGGGCAGAGCCCGGTCCACCCAGGCGCGCAGCCGGCGTTCCACCATCAACCGCCACGTGACCACGGGGGAACGGGAAGCACTATCTTCGAGATCGTGAAGCGCATCCATGTCATGCCTCCTCGGGGCAGAGACCGTGGAGGTGAGGTGAGGGCCACAAGGGGTCTCCCCCACTTCACCTCCACTGTCGTCCACGCCTTTGACAGGCCACCAGTTCCACGTACAATCCCATCTGGTTGAATTGGGTCAAGCTCGACCCACACTAGCCTCGATTGTAATCCATCATGCAGTCACGACAAGTTGCGGCGCCGCGCCGTGCTGTGGCGCAATCAGGTCCAACGAGGAAACACCGATGTTTTCCAAACTGTTGGTGGCCAACCGTGGCGAGATCGCCGTGCGCATTATCCGCGCCTGTCAGGAGCTGGGCATCCGCACTGTGGCCGTCTACTCCGAGGCTGACGCCCGCGCACTCCACACCCTCCTGGCCGACGAGGCCCATCTCATCGGGCCTCCATCTCCTGTTGAGTCGTATCTGCACGCTGAGCGCCTCATCGAAGTGGCGCTGAAGACGGGCTGTGAGGCCGTTCACCCGGGCTACGGCTTCCTGGCCGAGAACGCCGCCTTTGCCGAAACCGTTCGAGCGGCCGGGTTGACGTTCGTGGGCCCTCCTGCCGAGGCCATCCGGCTGATGGGCGACAAGGTGGCCGCCCGCGCTCGCATGGCCCAGGCGGACGTGCCCGTGGTGCCAGGCTACGAGGGTGAGGGGGACGTGGATGAGTTCCTGGCCGCCGCCCGCGCGCTGGGCTACCCCGTGCTGGTCAAGGCCGCCGGCGGCGGCGGCGGGCGAGGAATGCGCGTGGTCGCCCGTGAAGCTGACCTGCCGGCCGCCCTGGACACCGCCCGACGAGAGGCCCGCAACGCCTTCGGCAGTGACCGGGTCTATTTGGAAAAGTATGTGGACAGGCCCCGTCACATCGAGTTCCAGGTGCTGGCCGACCATCATGGCCACGTGGTCCACCTCTTCGAGCGGGAGTGCTCCGTCCAACGCCGCCACCAGAAGATTATTGAGGAGAGCCCCTCTCCTGTTCTCGACGAAGAACTGCGCCGCCATATGGGCGCGGCCGCTGTGGCTGCTGCCCGCGCTGTGGGATACGTGAACGCCGGAACAGTGGAGTTCTTGGTGGACGCCGAGCGTCGCTTTTACTTCCTGGAGATGAACACTCGCCTCCAAGTGGAACACCCGGTCACCGAGTTGGTGGTGGGGGTCGATTTGGTCAAGGCCCAGTTGGCTATCGCGGCCGGCGAACCGCTTCCCTTCACGCAGGCGGAGCTCAGCCAACGGGGCCATGCCATCGAGTGCCGTATCTACGCCGAGGATCCTGCCCGAGGGTTCCTGCCGGCCACGGGGCGTGTGGTTCGGGCCGTGGAGCCCGTCGGTCCGTGGGTACGGGTAGATGCCGGCATCACCACAGGGGATACAATTACCCATTACTACGACCCCATGATCGCCAAGCTCATCGTCTGGGGAGAGCACCGTGACGATGCTCTGCGCAGGATGGCGTGGGCGCTGGACCAATACATTATTATGGGCGTGACGACGAACATCACCTTCCTGCGAGACGTGGTGCGCCATCCCGCCTTCCAACGGGGAGATATAACCACCGACTTCGTGGAACGCTACTTCGTCGGCTGGCGCCCGCCCGACACTTCCGTGCCCGACGAGGTGCTCATCGCTGCGGCCTTGGCCGAGCAGGCTGACACCCCGCCTGCCGTCAGGGCAAACCACGGGGACAGCGGCGAGCGCGCCGGTGATCCGTTCAGCCCGTGGAATGTGGCCGACGGTTTCCGCCCGGGCCGTGTGTGAGGAGGAGAGCTGTGGAATACCATTACGAGGTAAACGGGACCCGCTACACCGTGCGGGTGGACCAGGAGGAAGGGGGCCATTACCGCGTCACGGTGGGCGAGCGCACCTATGTGGTGCAGGCAGAGCGCCGAGAACCTGGCGTGTTCGACTTGTCTGTTGGAACACGCTACCTGCGGGCGTACGTGGTGCAAACAGGTACGCGCCGCCTCGTGGCCTTGGACGCCAACACCTATGTGCTGGAGCGCCTGCGTGAGGGACGCCGCCAGAGGCACCTCGGCGCACCCCACGCGGGCCAGTTGGAGGCCCAAATGCCCGGCCAGGTGATCGCCGTGTTGGTGGAAGAGGGCCAGGAGGTGGACGTAGGACAGCCGCTTGTGATCCTCGAGGCCATGAAAATGGAACTGAGGATCGTGGCACCTCGTGCTGGGCGCGTGCGTGCCCTGCGCTGCCAGCCTGGCGACGTGGTGGATCGGGGACAACAACTGGTGGAGCTGGAGTGATCTACTCGGCCGAGCTCCCTTCGCCAGCCCTCGCCAGCACACGCCGTGCCGCCCGGATCATGGGCATGTCCACCATTTTGCCCTCGTGGGCAAAGGCACCGCGACCCCGCTTCTGATGGGCCTCGAAGGCCGCAATAAGCCGGCGAGCCCGCTCCACCTCCTCGGCCGACGGCGTGAACACGTCCAAGATGACGGGAATCTGGCGGGGGTGGATGGCCAGCTTGCCGTCGAACCCCAGTTGCAGGGCAAGGGTCGCGTCCTGGCGCAGGCCCTCGACATCGTGCAAGTCAGTGAACACGGTGTCAACGGCCTGAAGGCCGTGAGCAGCGGCAGCCACCACCACGGCGCTGCGGGCGTAGAGGATTTCCCATCCCCCGGGAGTTCGCCTCGCGCCCACGTCCCCGGCAAAGTCCTCAGCGCCGAAGATGAGTGCCTCCAAGCGGGGCGTGGCCGCAGCAATGGAGCCCGCGTGCAGGATGCCCCGCGCCGACTCGAGGATCGCCAGCAGCCGAACGCCCCCCTCCGGCCAGCCGCGCGCCCGCTCTTCAGCCGTGAGCCTCTCATCCAACCAGGCGAGCTGCTCCGGTGACTCCACTTTAGGTACCACGTAGCCGTCCGGACGGCCGGCCAGAGTGACATCGAGGTCCTCCTCCTCCAGCCCCGAGCCCACGGGGTTGATCCGCACCAGCCGCTCGGCGCGGCCAAAGACGACCTCCTGGAGGGCAGTGCGTACGGTCTCGCGAGCCACGTCCTTGCGGTTGAGGGCCACACCGTCCTCCAAATCCATGATGACGGCGTCAGGCCCCAAGCGAGCCCCCTTCTCGATCTTGCGCCGCTCGTCACCCGGCATGAAGAGAAGTGTTCGCCGCGCGCGCACGTTCATGCCCCCCCTGCACTCGGTTGTTCCCGCCGCTTGAAGAGCACTGTGCGCACTACTTCAATAATGACCTCGCCATGCTGGTTGCGCCCCACGTGTTTCAACTTGACAATGCCCCGATCGGGCTTGGAGCGGGAGGGGCGTTTCTCCAACACCTCCGTCTCCACGTAGACGGTGTCACCGTGGAAGAGAGGGCGCGGGTGGACCACGTGCTCATACCCCAAGTTGGCCACAATCGTGCCCTCTGTGAGCTCTGGCACAGTGATGCCTACCACCAAGCCCAAGGTGAAAATACCGTTGACAATTGGCTGGCCGAACTGAGTGCGGCCGGCAAAATCGGCGTTCACGTGCAAGGGCTGCGTGTTCATGGTCAGGGCGCAGAAGAGAATGTT
>JAUZRY010000034.1 GCA_030949995.1 Ardenticatenia bacterium | reverse complement strand
CACGACGGCTTGGGCTGTCGGGTATCCGGCGGCGATGTTCTCGCCGGCCAGGATGAACTCGTAGCCCGTGTCACGGATGCGGTCCCACGGGGAAGAGCCATCCGAGCCGGTGTGGCTGGAAAAGTCGTTGTAGGCCATGTCATCGGTGTGGCGCTGGGCAGCTTCGGTGAGCTGGGCGCTCAAGGTCAACGGCGGACAGCCGGCCTCTTGGCGGTATTGGTTGGTGGAGGCAGTGACGGTCAAGGCTTCCTCGGAGAACATAGGGGTGGCGCTGGCGTGGACGACCAAGGGCGAGTCGACGTGGACGGAGGCCTGTTGGGCACACGCGCTCACGACAGCCCAAAGGGAGAGCATCACGCTCCCCACGAATAGAACTGCCAAGTGGTGTGCGCGCATGCTGTTCCTCCTGCCGGACCCTACGGCCTCATTGGGCCTCGAGCTGGAGCTCAGGAGGCCATTCCCGGGGGCGGTCGTCAACGCCCTGAAGGATGAGAAAGGCGACCACCACAAAGAGGAAGAGCGTGAAGACCGCGGCCGGCCGGCCCAATCCCAATTGATCCACGATCAGTCCCCACATGAACGGTCCTACAATGGCCGCGAAGCGCCCCACCATGCTGTAGAGCCCGTAGAACTCGCCGACGAACTTGGGGGGCGAGAGGATCAGCATCCAAGGGCGGTCGGCCGCCCACGTGCCCCACAAGGCAATGCCGGCCAGTACGCCGGCACCCCAGAAGAGTGCCTTGGGCCAGTCGAACACGGCAATGGCCACGGCCACCAAGAAGTCCACCATCCAGAGACCAAGCACCACGTTCAACGTGCGCTTGGGGCCGATGCGGTCCACCACAATGCCCCACACGAACCCGCCCACAACAGCCGCGGCAATGGCCACGAGGAGGAGAAGCTGGGCCTCGGTGGTGGTGAAGTTGACTTCGTTGGTGACGTAGACGCCCATGAAGACGATCACCGTGTTCACCGGATCGGTGTAGAAGATGCGGCCGACCAGGAAGCGCACGAGGCCGGGAAACTCCCGGGCGTGGGCCACGGTGTGACGAACTTGGCCGAAGGCGCCTCTGACCACGCGCCACGAGAGGCCTGCTGTGCGGCGTGCCCGCTCGTGGACGAAGAGGAAGCATGGCAGGGCGAAGATGAAGAAGAGCAAGGCCGTGAGCCGAAACATGGTGAGAAACGCTTCGGGGCGCTCATCCCGGACGATCATCAGGCCCAAGCCCACGATAATGAAGGAGCCCAGGTATCCCAGCCCAATGCCCAGCCCACCAACGCGCCCTCGGTTCTCGGGCGTGCTGACCTCCGGCAGGAGGGAGTCATAGAAGATCAGGCCGGCCTGGAACATGTAATTGGCCACGACGAAGAAGAGCAGGGACCACCCGAGCCCGCCCACGCCCAACAGGGCCGTGAAGAGCACACAGAGGAGGGTGCTGATCACGAGGAAGGGCTTGCGCCGGCTTGCTTGGTCGGAGATGGCGCCGATGAGGGGGGCGGTGAGGAACATGAGGGCCATGGACAGGGCGTTGGCGTTGCCGTACATCTGGTCGTTGCCCCCCATGACGTTGACCACCCACAGGGAGAAGTAGAGGGAAACAATGCTCATGGAGAACATGGTGTTGGCCAGATCGTACAGGGCCCAGGAGAGCACGGGCAGGCTCCACAGGCGTGCGGGCTTGGGCGGTGCAGTTAGCGCGGATTCTCCCATGACATCTCCTTGTTCCTGATTCACATCACAGCTCGACAGCCACGACAGGGCCTGGTGGTAACCCCAAGTGGGTGACTTGGCGGGCCAACTGGGCCGGGTTGGCGGTTGTGGCGTAGCGCACACGGCCTGTTCGGACCCTATCTGGATGACATAACTGGCGAGCGCGCAGCACCCGTGCGACCTGCTGGGCAACGGCCTCGCCGGCGTCCAAGATGGTCACGTCCGGGCCGACGAGGCGACGGATTGCCGGGCGCAGGTAGGCATAATGAGTACAGCCGAGTACAATGGCATCGGCCCCCTCGGCCAGCATGGGGGCTAAGGAATGGGCCAGCAGGCTTTCGGTTTCCGGGGTTTCGAGGTGGCCGGCCTCAACCAGTTCTACTAACCCGTGGTCTTCCCGGCTGACTACGGTGACGCCTTGGGCCCACTGCCGGATCACCTCCTGAAGCAGGTCGCCGTTGAGCGTGGTGGGCGTAGCCAACACGCCTACCACGCCTGTGCGCGTGCATTGGGCGGCCGGCTTCACCGGGGGCACCATGCCCACGAAGGGCACGTGGGGAAATTGGGCCCGCAATGCCCTCAGCGCCACTGCGCTGGCCGTGTTGCACGCCACGACAATAGCCTTGGCTCCTTGGGAGATCAGCCACCGGGTGTTGGCCTTGGAAAGTCGGCGCACATCGTGAGGAGGACGATTGCCGTAGGGGCAATGGGCTTGGTCAGCCAAGTAGATCACGTCCTCGCTTGGCAGGAGTCGTCGGATGTGGCGGAGCACCGTGCCACCGCCCACCCCGCTGTCAAACAGGCCAATGGGACCGTGGGTGTGACCTGGGGATAACGTCATGGCTCACCGTGGTGGGGTGCAGCTTGTGATCTGACTCGATGTGCCTATTGTGCCCCAGGAACGGGAGGAACGTCAAGTTCGTCCGCTCCCACGGTGGTGGGATCCGCGTAGAGCACGTACGTGCGGCCCACGCGCAAGACTGTTCCCGGGGCCAAGGGCGTGGGCTTGGTGACACGGCGTTCCCCCACCCACGTGCCGTTGCGGCTGCCCAAGTCCCGCACGCGCCACTCATCTCCGGCCTGTTCCAACAGGCAGTGGTGCCGGGAGGCGTAGGCATCCACCAGCCGGAGATCGCACTCCGGCGCTCGCCCGATGAGAAAGGTTCGTCCCCGCAGGAACATGACCTCCCTCTGCCGGGGACCGGCGTACACGACGAGAAATCGCTCACGCGCCACCGTCTTGCCCTGCTTGCACCCGGGCGCTCTTCTCGGCGAGGCGTTTCTCGAAGCGGGCCGCGTCGACGATGAAGCGTTCATGTTCGCCACTTCCCACTGGCTCCACGTCGTCCCATGCCTCCAGCTTGAAGCGCAGCCGTCGACCCTCCACGTCCACGAGCTCTGCGCGGGCGCGCACCTTCATGCCAAGGGGCGTGGGCGCCGTGTGGTGGACGGTGATCCACGTGCCCACGGTTAGTTGCCCTTCTGGCAGGCGGGAATCGGCCAGGACACGGGCACACTCCTCGAACAAGGCCCCGAGCATGGGCGTGGCGAACACAGGGGGAAGACCACTGCCCAACGTGCTGGCCAGATGGCGCTCTTCCACGGTCCACGTGATCTCGTGCGTCAAGCCCGGGCGCAGGTCGGCCATGACATCACCCTCCTCGGTGGTGTGCACATGTTCGCTGTCGGCTATTCACAATACTATCATATCTGCACGAAATGCGCCATTGTGGGGCGCCATCCGAGAAGGCGCGCTGGATGTAGGTTGCTCGAGGAGCCCGTTGGGGGTTGCTTTCGCGGGCAAAGTGTGGTTTAATGTTCACCCATATACTCTAGCCCAGTAGAGCATGGGGGCCGGCAGAGCCCCATGCTCGCCACCGGCACAGATGTGAGGGCACAGGCTTCTGTGTGAAAGTGTGCACGGGGAAGGGGTAGCACATGAAAGTCCAGAACGAAGCCATCAAACAAGCTTTGCTGACCCGCTTGCGGCGCATCGAGGGACAGGTTGGCGGCATCCAGCGCATGATCTCAGAGGAACGGGATTGCCATGAGATCCTCCAACAGTTGAGCGCGGTCAGGGCTGCCCTCTACAGCGTGAGCGTGGAGCTGGTTCGCTCCTACGCAGCCCAATGTTTGACAGACCCTGCCGGGGAGCAGTTGCCCCCCGAGGAGCTGGTGGAGAACATCATCACGGCGCTCAGCCGGGTAAGCCGGTCTGTGGACTGAGCTCGACCACAGTGATCCTTTGAGGAGAGCTCTTGTGCCCATGAGGCCCTTGGCTTTTCGCTGTGGTTCACTGTGGTCGAGTGTGCAGCTCCCTTCAGGTGGCTTTCCCCCGATGTCGCCCGAGGGGTGACCTGTGGGCGTCCTCGTGTGAATCTCCTCCAGGGCACCGGCTGGAGTAGATGGTGAGCACGCGCTCCACCATGCGTTCAGCGTTGAACTCCTCCAAGGCACGGCGTCTACCCGCCTCGCCCATGGCCTCTCGGCGCTCGGGAGCCCCGAGCAACGTGTTGATGGCGTTCGCCAAGGCCATTGGGTCATGTGGGGGCACCACGAGACCGGTGATGCCGTGCTGGTTGACCCACGATGTGCCCGTGCCCACCTCCGTGGTGATGAGCGGCAGCCCGGCGGCCATGGCCTCGACTAGCACAGTGCCGAAGGCCTCGCTGCGGGCCGAAGCCGGCAGCACGAAGAGGTCGGCCGCGTGGTAGAGGGCTGGCAGGTCGCTGTCGGGCACCTCCCCTAAGAAGCGAACTCTGGACGTCAACCCTAGCTCGTCGGCCAGGCGTTTCCACGCCGTGCCCATGGGGCCATCGCCGACCACGGCCAACGTGCCCTGTTTCACGTGGAGGAGGGCCCGTAGGAGCACATCAAGTCCCTTGTAATAGCGCAGGCGGCCGACGAAGAGGAGCAGGGGAGTGTTGTGGGGGGTCAGTCGTGCCTGCCAGGCAGCCACGCGCTCGGCCGGCGCCTGCAAGAAGCGGCTGAGTGCAATGCCCAAGGGCACCACGTGAACGCGGTCGCGGAAACGGCGCAGCACCGGACTGCTTTCCGCGTAGGGAGGGCTTGTGGCCAAGATGGCGTCCATTTGGCTCAACACCCGGTACATTAGGGGGGCGTAGAGCCGCAGCCAGCCCTGTTGGCGCACAACGTCGCTGTGGTACGTGAGCACACGGCACACCCGGCGGGGCGCGAAGAGCCACTGGGCCACTTCGCCCACGGGATAGGGAAAGTGGGCGTGTACCACGTCGCAGGAGAGCCGGCGCATGGACCACGCTAGGCTCACGCTGATGGGTGCGGAGGCCACCGTGGCCAAGCGGCTGGCACGAATGACCCGCACGCCGTTGAGCACTTCCTCCTCCGTCCGCCATCCCTTGGGGTTGGTCACCATCACCGTCACCCGGTGCCCGCGGCGCACTTGGCCTTCGGCCAACAGGCGGATGTGATTTTCAATGCCACCCAGGACTGGAGCGTAGTCCTTGTAGACGTGCAGGATGTGCATGGGAGGATCACGCCGGCGGCAGGGCCGTGTGGCCGTACCACTCGGCCATGATGAAGAGGGCTTGCGCCGTCAACCAGCGGCTGAACTGCCCGGCGGCCTCGGCCGGAAAGTCGGCCGCCTCGTGGAGGCTGCGCTCCAAGGTGAGGCCGCCTCGTCCGTTGTGGCGCTGCTTGGCCACAATGAACTCCACCCACGTCTGCAGCCGGGAGTCCCGCACGCCCAGTTGGAGCAGGGCGCGGGCAGCGAAAAGCAAGTCCGGGCGGTCAAACGTGGGTGCCCCGAAGCGCAGCCACCGCTCTGGCAGGGTGTGGAGCGGCCGGTCGAGCAGGGCATCGGCCAGCCGGGCCACGGCAATGGGGTTGGGGCGGGGGGCGAGCGCCAAGGTGGCAGCCGCTTGGGCCAACCAATCGGCTTGGGTGTTAACATCACCGGGCCAGAGCCCCCGAAGAATGGCCGCCTGCAGGGCGCGCACGCGCTGTTGGACGCGGCCGTCCTGGACAAAGCCGAAGGCGAGGGGAATGAATGTGATGATAGCGTCCACATTGATGGGGATGGTTTCCGTCTCGCCCCGGATGAGCTCGTCGGCCAACGTGGGCGTGGTCAGGTTCAGGAGCCTGTCCGTGGCAGTGGCAATGCGCTCGTCGGTGCCCGGGACGTGGAACTCGGCCAGCA
The DNA here is from genome assembly GCA_030949995.1 of Ardenticatenia bacterium. GTDB lineage: Bacteria > Chloroflexota > Anaerolineae > Ardenticatenales > Ardenticatenaceae > WFWG01. The sequence goes on along the minus strand of JAUZRY010000034.1, from coordinate 4,707 downwards.
GGCGCAGGCGCCAGAGGGTGCTCGTGTAACGGGGGCTCCACAGCGTGTCCGGCCGTTCCCACCAGCCCTCGGGGTGCATCTTGTCCAACACCCGGCGCACAAGAGGCCATTGGCGGAGGGCCAAGTTGGCCTCGGCCATGGTCGGCGTGCGCCGTGGTCGGGTCATCACATGTTGGAGGGTAAAGGCCCATGCGGCCGGATGTTCCTTGGACAGCAGGTGATAGAAGGGTTTGCCCCGCAGATGTTGCCACCATGCCATGGTCGTGACCTCGTTGTCGTGAATGTGGTTGTTCCCATTCTAACGCAAATGCGGTTCACTGGAAATAGGAGATGGGAACCATTGTGGCCCTCATCCATTTGTCGCCCCCCCAGTCATGCGCTAAGATTAGAGCGCATTGGCAGAGCGTGAGTGTTGATGAACGTGCAATGGTTTGTGATCGGGTGAGCTATGGGTGAAACGCGCCTGAGCCGGCTGGCCGAGAACGTGATGGAAAGCGGGTGGCTGGCCGCGCTCGTCGTGGTGCCGCTCCTCTTCAACGTCTACGACGAACGGGTGTTCGAGGAGGACAAGGCCCCCTTCTTGCGTTCCGTTGCCCTTCTGTTGGCGGTGTGTGGCGTGGTGTGGGGCGTGGAACGGGGGCGGCGAGCCTTCCCCCGTTCCCTGTGGCGGATTCCCCTGGTGATCCCGTGGGCCCTGATGGTGGTGGTCTATGTGCTGACCACCCTGTGGAGTGTGGCCCCCGAGGTGTCACTGTGGGGAGCCTACATCCGCCGGCAGGGCACGCTGACGAACTTGAGCTACATGCTCATCTTCATTTTGATCGTCTTCAACCTCCGCTCGCGGGAGCAGGTGAACCGGCTGGTGACGGTTATCCTGTTGGCCAGCCTGCCGGCCGCCCTCTACGGCGTGGTGCAACGCTTTGGGCTCGACCCGCTGCCGTGGGGGGGTGACGTGCAACAGCGGGTGAGCAGCGTGGCGGGCAATCCCATCTTCATTGCCGCCTATTTGATCATGGTGGTTCCGCTGACCCTCTCGCGGGTGATTGAGCACTTCGGCCGCCTGATGGCCGAACCGGAGGAAGGGGAGCCGGAGCCGAATTACGTGCCCCCTTCTCTGTTGGCCGGTGCTTACTTGTTCTTGTTGATCATTCAATTGCTCACCATTGTGTACACCCAGAGCCGTGGCCCGTTCCTGGGGTTGGGAGCAGGCTTGTTCTTCTTCTTCGTCGTCTTCGCCCTGCAACGGCGGATGCCCAAGCTGGCCATGAGCGCTGTGGGCTTGGCCGTGGTGGGCATCCTCTTCCTCGTCGTTTTCAACTTGCCCAACAGCCCGCTGGCCTCCCTGAGGGAGGCCCCCTACATTGGCCGCATGGGACGTATCTTCGAGCTCGAAACGGGCACGGGCCGCGTGCGCGTGCTCATCTGGGATGGCGTGACCGACCTTCTGGCTGCGAACCCTGTGCGCACGCTGATCGGATACGGCCCCCGGAGACGCTCTACTTGGTCTACCCCCCCTATTATCCCCCCGAGCTGGGCAACCTGGAAGCCCGGAATGCCTCGCCTGACCGCTCTCACAACGAGACGTTCGACGCCTTGGCCATGCGTGGCCTGATCGGCTTTGGAGTCCAGTTGTTCCTCTTCGGGTCCTTCTTCTACCATATCTTGCGATGGCTTGGCCTCATTCGCACGCGCCGTCACCGGAACACCTTTTTGGCGCTGGCGGTGGTGGGCGGTGTGGTGGGCTGGTTTCTGCCCTACTTGGTGATGGGCGAGTTCGTCCTCTCCGGTGTGGGCCTGCCGGTGGGGATCGCCGGCGGCATGATTCTCTACATGATGGGTTTTGCTCTGGCCCACCTGCGCACTGAGCCGGTGGAGCATCCCTACGCGCTTCTGCTGGTGGCCTTACTCTCCGCCGTCATGGCCCATTTCGTGGAGATTCACTTCGGCATCGCCATTGTCGTCACGCGCCTCTACTTCTGGGTTTACGCGGCCTTGGCCGTGGTCGTGGGCGTTCCCCTCATACGTCACCAGGAACCTACAGCAGCGCCAGTGGCCAGGAGGGCAAGCACACGGCGCCAGCGCCGTAGGCGGGAACAGGCCAAGGCTCGTGGCGACAGGGTAATCACGCCCACGTTGGTGGTGCTCAGCGTGATGGTGGCCTTGGCGCTCTCCGTCATGGTGGTGGATTTCATCACCCCCGAGTTTCGTGTAGTCCGCCAGACCGTGGCCATTCCCTGGATGTTCGCGGGCATGTGGATCTTCGGCGGGCTGGCCGTCACGTCCGAGTCCGCCTACGAACAAGACCGCCAGGACAGGTGGGCCACGCGGTGGGGCGTCTACGCGCTCGTGACCATGACGTTGGGCGGGCTCTACCTGATCCTCCACTGGAGCTGGCTCCGGTCCACCACAGTGTCCGGCGGACGCATGTCCGCCGAGGAGCTGATGGCCTTGGTGGACCGCATGGCGAATCTGGTCACTCTCTTCTACGTGTGGGCGTTCCTGCTCATCGCCCTGAGCGCGGCCGTGCTCTACGTGTGGGATCCGGCGCCGCGGCCGCGGCGTTTCACCGCGGCCGGCCCGTTTGCCGCTGCCTACCCGCTCCTGGGGCTGGTGGCCCTGGCGATGATCGTGCAGGTGAACTTGAACGTTCCCCGGGCCGACATTTACAGCAAGCAGGCCCAAGCCTACGAGGCCTCCGGCCAGTGGGATGTGGCCATCATGCTGTACCGCAAAGCACTGGAGCTCCAGCCCGAGCAGGACCGGTACTTGTTGAACCTGGGCCGGGTCTACTTGAACAAGGTACAGGCCACACGGGATGATCCCCAACAGCAGGAGGCCCTGTTGCAAGAGGGGCTCGCCGTTCTGGAGCGCGCGCGGGACATCAGCCCGCTCAATGTGGACCATTGGCGAAATTTGGCCAGCTTCCACCGCGCTTGGGCCTCCCTCGTCGAAGACCCGGATGAACAACGCCAGCACTTGGAGGAAGCAGACCGATATTACGCCAAGGCCCTGGAGCTAGCCCCCACAACGTCACCCTGTGGAACGATTGGGCCACGCTCAAGTTCCAGCTCGGGGACGAAGAGGCTGCCCTCGAGTTCCTGAACCGCGCGGCCGACCTTGATCCCAACTACGCGCCCACCTTTGCCACGCTGGGCAACTACTACATCGAAAAAGAAGCGTGGGAGCAGGCCCTGGAAGCGTTGAGCAAGGCCACCGAGGTGGCCCCGGACGATGTCCAAGCGTGGAGCGGACTGGCCTATGTCTACACTCGCATGGGCGACCTCCAGGCGGCCGTGGAGGCCAATTTACAAGTCCTCGCCATTTCCCCGAACGACTTCATCACCCACCGCAACCTGGCCCTCATCTACCGTGATTTGGGCGACATGACGAACGCCCTCATCCACGCCCAACGGGCCCTGGACGTGGCCCCCGAGAACGAGCGGGCCAACATGCAGGCCTTTGTGGTGGAGCTCCAACAACTGGCCGCTGAGCAGAGCCGAGGAGGATAGGCTGTGGCCACGGGCAATTGGCTGGTGATCTTCACACTGGCTCTGGCCGTGGCTGTCGTGGGCACCCCGCTCATGCGGCAGGTGGCCATTCACTTGGGCGTGCTCGACCGGCCGGCCGCCCGCAAGGTCCACACAACCCCTATGCCCCTGCTGGGGGGAGTGGCCATCTACGCGGCCGTGCTCGTGGCCCTGATGCTCTACGCTGACCGGCGCGAAGTGGTTCAAATGGCCGGCATCTTGGTGGGGGGCACGTGGGTGGCCTTCACGGGCGTGTGGGACGACCACACTGGCTTGCGCGCGTCGGCCAAGCTGTTGGCCCAAGTGGTGGCGGCAGGCGTGTTGTTGGCCGCTGGCGTCCAAGTCAAGTTGCCCGTTCCGGGCTGGCTCAACATCGTGTTGACGGTGACTTGGGTCGTGGGCATCACCAATGCGTTCAACCTGCTTGACAACATGGACGGGCTCTCCAGCGGCGTGGCGGCCGTGGCAGCGGCCTATTTCCTGCTGTTGGCGGCCCTGAGCGGCCAATATCTGGTGGGTGCCTTCGCGGCGGCCGTTCTCGGCGCCTCGTTGGGATTTTGGGTCTACAATTTCAACCCCGCGCGCATTTTCATGGGGGATGCCGGCAGCTTGCTGCTCGGCTTCCTGATGGCCGTGTTGGGCATAAAGTTGCGTTTTCCCACCAATGTGCCCTGGGTGACGTGGATGGTGCCCATCCTGGTGTTGGGCGTGCCCATCTTCGACACCACGCTGGTAGTCATTTCGCGCCTGCGCCGTGGCCTAAACCCGCTGACGACGCCCGGAAAAGACCACCTCTCCCACCGCCTGGTTCAGCTCGGGTGGACCCAGCGGGAGGCTGTCCTGCTCCTCTACTTGGTAGGATGTGCACTGGGGGGCATCGCGATCTTCGTCAGCGTGGCCACCGTGCGGGCAGCATATGCCATTGCCGCCTGGACGGCGCTGGCGGCAGGCGTGGCCTTCGTCTGGTTGGAGCGTCACGCGTCTCCATCCCCTGAAACGTAGTTCGAAACCCTTGGGAGGCGAACAATACGAAGCCAAATCGACACTTGCCGAGAGGAATACCGTGAAACGCCAAACGAGGATGAGAACCATGTGGGTGCTCGTGGCCTTGTTCCTGTTGTCCGCGCTGCTCACCTACGCGCTGGTGCCGCCCCCGCGCCCGGCGAGCTCATCTGGGACC
>JAUZRY010000033.1 GCA_030949995.1 Ardenticatenia bacterium | reverse complement strand
GTGCGAGCCTCGACACCGGGCTACGAGCTCGCCGAGATTGCCTTGAGGGCCGATAGCCAAGCGATCCGCCTGCGCTCATTACGGCCGAGGGTGCACGTTGTGGACGCGCGCACGGGCATGCCCGTGGCCGGTGCCGTGGTGGTCTGGAACGGCCAATGGGCGCGCACTGATGACCGGGGAGTGGTCTTCCTGCCGGCTGTCCCTCAGGGACCACTGACTATGAAGCGGGCCGCCTACTGGCGGGCTGTGGTGAGTTCCCCTGAAACGGCTACCTTAGTGCGCCTTGAACCCATCCACGTGCGTGGCCTCTACTTGGCCTTCGGATTCCTCAATCGGCCACGAACGGTGATCGAGGCGTATTTGGACCGGGCTGCTCAAGCTGGGCTCAACACCGTGGTCATTGATGCCAAGGGAGACAGGGGATACCTCGCCTGGGAGAGCGCCCACCCGGATGCCCGCCTGAACGGGGTCAACAGCCGTTCGGCCATCTCGGCAGCCGAGTTCCTGGAAATGGCGCGCCGGCGGGGCTTCTACGTAATCGCCCGGGTCGTGGTCTTCAAGGACAACCCCTTGGCGGAAGCCCAGCCCGAGCGCGCTGTCCGCCGGGCCGACGGCACGATCTGGCGCGACCGGGAGGGGCTGGGCTGGGCCGATCCGCGCCTCGTCGAGAACTGGAACTACAACATCACCTTGGCACGCGAGTTGGCCGAGATGGGCTTTGACGAAGTCAACCTCGACTACATCCGCTTTCCCTCCGACGGCAACCTCCAGGCCATCGCTTGGGGAGAAGTGCTCACTGCCGAAACGCGCACGGCGACCATCAGCCGCTTTCTCCAAGCCGCTCACGAAGCCCTGCGCCCCACGCCAGCCCTGATGAGCGGGGATGTCTTCGGGCTCACGCCAGCTGTCTACCACTCGGACATGAACATCGGCCAAACCGTGGAGACCATGGCCCCTTACATGGACATCTTCTGTCCCATGAGCTATCCGGCCACCTACATCCCCGGCAACATGGGGCTCACCGATCCAGTTCGTCAGCCCTATGAGACGGTCTACCGGGCCACAGCCGAGGCCGTGAAGCGCAGCGTTTCCCCTGTGCGCCCTTGGCTGCAGGCCTACTCGTGGGCCGGTGTGGTCTACGATGCCGACGAGCTCTACGCCCAAATTCGCGCGGCCGAAGAGGCGGGAGCCATTGGGTGGCTCTTCTGGAACGCCGGCGGAAGCTACGATCTGCTCTTCGAGGCGTTGGAGACACAGTAGCCGTGAGCACGACAGGGGACATCCCGGCCACTCGTCCGCGAGTGGCCGGGATGTCTGGGCATGGAGGGCAGGACCAAGGAGAAGGGCTGGCCCCAGGGGGTCACTCCTCGCTTTTCTTGTGGAGCCGTTGGGGGACAATCACCCACATGCCGAACATGACGGCGAACGAGAGCACTCCCAACACCACTTCCATGATCAACCTCCCTTGAAATTCCCGAAAGTTTTCGCCCCTGGTGAAGTTGTCAAACTCGAAACTAAGCCCGGCCGCCGGCGAGCCCCAACTCTTGGGAGTGGGCCACCGCAGGATCTTCGCCGTAGGCCACCATGCCGTGCTCCGTGGCGTCCAAGCCGGCCAGCTCGTCCTCGCGGCTGACGCGCAACCCGATGGTCTTATCCAACAGCGTGAAGAGAAGCCAACCGGTGACGCCGCTCCAGAGGATCATGGCCACAACGCTGATAAGCTGGGCCACGAGTTGCTGAACATCGCCCACGATGAGGCCACTCACCCCGTAGGTGCCGTCCGCGAAGATGCCCACCGCAATGACGCCGAAGATACCCACCGCGCCGTGGACGGCTGCGGCGCCCACCGGGTCATCCACCTTGAGCTTCTCCTCGATGAAACGCGTGGCCCAGAGCATGATGAGGCCGCCAACGGCGCCGATGACCACAGCCGCCCAAGGGGCCACGAAGGCACAGGCGGCCGTCACGGCCACGAGGCCGGCCAGAATGCCGTTGCCCGTCACGCTCAGGTCAATGCGCCCTGTGCGCACCAAGGTCACGTACATGGCGGCCACTCCGCCGGCCACTGCTGCCAGCGTGGTGTTGGTAGCAATGACGGAGATGCGCAGCTCAGTGGCGGCCAGGGTGCTGCCGGCGTTGAAGCCGAACCAGCCGAAGAAGAGGATGAAGACGCCCAAGATCACGAACGTCATATTGTGGCCGGGAATGGGCCGAGGTCGTCCCTGCTCGTCGTACTTGCCGATGCGCGGCCCCAGCTTCCACGCCCCGATGAGCGCCAGAATGCCGCCCACGCCGTGAACAACCCCCGATCCGGCGAAGTCAACCGCGCCCAATTGGGCCAGCCAGCCACCGCCCCACACCCAGTGGCCGTAAATGGGGTAGATGAGGGCACTCACCAGGAACGAGTAGGCCAAGTACGCCGGCACCCGGGTGCGCTCGGCCATGGCGCCGGAGACGATGGTGGCCGCCGTGGCCGCGAAGACCATCTGAAAGAGCCAGTAGAGCACAGTGGTCACGTCGTAGGCCGCGCCGCTGAGGAAGAACCCCGAATACCCGATGAAGGCGTTCCCCTTCTCCAGCCCCGAGGCCAGGGCCGAGCCGCCAAACATGATGGCAAACCCGAAGGCCCAAAAGGCTAAGGCGGCCATACAGAAATCCAACACGTTTTTGGACAGGATGTTGACCGTGTTCTTAGCCCGTGTCATGCCGGCTTCGACCAGGGCGAACCCGGCCTGCATGAAGAAGACCAGGAAGGCGGAGACCAACACCCAGACGAAGTTCACGGGGGCCGTGGGATCGGCGGCCAGCGTTTCAGCGCCGGACGGATCAGGCCCTTGGGCCAGTGCCGGAAGGGCCAATGCCAACACCACGCCCAGCGCCCCGAAGCCCCCTAACCACATTGTGCGCAGATTCGGCAGTCGCATGTGTGCCCCTCCTTTTCGTGCGTTTCACCTAAAGTCTTCGGGTAGATTGCCTAAATTGTCCTGTCTGGATGTGAGTATAGCCGGGCACAGAGCACTTCTCCACGTGAAAAATATCAGAAGATATCCCTGTGTTATTGGGCAAACTGCACAACATGCGGGTGGCCTGCTCGGGTGTGTGAGGGGATAAGCGGAGCACATGGGGGCACCACATGGGCCAGGAGAAGGGGAATGCCGGGCCCGAAAGGAGCACAACAGGGGGCGAGATGGCCCCAAATGGTCTACATCGTCCGATGTACATCCCTTTGGGGAGAATCGTCCGTTCTGGCGATAGACAAAATGGGGTTGGCACAGCTAATATTGAGAAAGAGGTTCTGGGCTGTTAGGTGTGGGCAGCTCTGAACCATGGTGAGGACTCCGCTGTATCCCCTTTCTTTTATGATGCCACGAGTGTCGGCGTGTACAGGCGTGTGGGGTTTCCGAACACCGTTGAAGAACCGGGAGGAGGCTGATGCGCCGCGATGCCCTAATTGTGTTCATCCTGTGGGTTGTAACCACCGCGATTGGCTTGGTGGTGGCTGGTTCGGCGGACATTTATCCCCCTGTAGCCGCTGTGGAAGCGGAGCACATTGACCAAGCGGCCCGCACGCTCTTCTTGTTGGCCACGCCCGTGTTCACCTTTGTGGTCGTGGTCATGCTCTACAGCATCTGGCGCTTTCGGGCCAAGGATGAGTCGGAGGAGGGCCCCCCCGTCTACACCCACCAGCCCTTTGCCGTCGGCTGGCTGGTGGTGACATCGGCGCTGGCCGCGCTGCTCTTCTACAATCCCGGCTACGTGGGATGGCAGTTCCTCCAACGGGATCCGTCCGGCGAGTTGACCGTCCAAGTGACGGCGGCCCAATGGCACTGGCATGTGACCTATCCCGAATACGGGTTAACCATCACGTCTCGTCCCATTGGGTTTGAGCGCATGGAGGAAAACGCTGTCTTGGCCCTGCCGGCCGGCAAACGGGTGAAGTTTGAGGTCACGTCGGTGGACGTGATCCACTCCTTCTGGATCCCGGCCCTGCGCATGAAGGTGGACGCTGTGCCCGGCATCACGACCACCATGTACGCCACGGTGACCGAGACCGGCTCCTTTGAGGAAGATGCCGCTTTTCGGGCGCAGTGCGCCGAGTTGTGCGGCACCGGCCATCCCCGCATGAACATGCGTGTGGAGATCATGGAGCCGGAGGAGTTCGAGAAATGGGTAGAGGAACAGAAGAAGATGATGGAGATGGGCGAGATGGGAGAAGGTATGGATGACGACGATGACCACTAGTGAGATCACACAGGTGCTGCTGCTCCACAGGACCAACTGCGCTCAAGTGTGAAGGAGGCAAGGCTTATGCTACCGGTTGTGCGCGGAATTATCTGGGCCGTTGTGGCGTTTATTATTGGCGCTCTCCTGACAATGCTCGTCCGAGTCGCTGTGGGCCTGCCCGCGTGGGCCTTTGGGCCGGTCTTCACGGTGGGCTACTTCTTCGGATTCACGGGCTGGCTCTTGGGCGTCGGTGTGTGGGACACGTGGCTTCGCGAGTACTTGGGGATGGAGCCGCGTCCCTACAAGGCTGAAGGGTGGCGTCGCTACTTCGGATTCAACACAGACCACAAGGTGATCGGCATCCAGTACGGCGTCACCTTCGTGATTATCTTCCTGCTCGCCGGGTTGCTGGCCATGGTGATGCGCTTCGAGCTCATGCGTCCCGGCCGTGACATCCTCGACTTCGCCGAGTACAACCGCATCATGAGCCTGCACGGCTTCATGATGATCTTGGTTGCCGTGACGGCCGTGCCGGGGATGTTCGGCAACTACTTCGTGCCCCTGATGATTGGCGCGGAGGACATGACTTTCCCGCGCATGAACGCCCTGAGCTACTGGATTTGGCCGCCGGCGGCCTTCTTGCTCCTGCTGAGTCCCTTCTTCGGCGGGTGGGACACGGGCTGGACGGGATACCCGCCGTTGGCCATTACCAACGAGGACGGTCAGTTGCTCTACAATTTGGCCTTCTTCACGGGTGGCCTGTCCTCTGTGGTGGGCTCGGTGAACTTCCTCACCACCATTATCACCATGCGCGCCCCTGGCATGACGTGGGGGCGAGTGCCCATTTTCGTCTGGTCCATGTTCCTGACCTCGATCATGACCCTGACGGCCACCCAGTTCGTGGGCGTGGCCATGATCATGAACTTGTTGGACCGCATCGCCGGAACGGCCTTCTTCAACCCGATTCAGGGTGGAGTGCCGCTGGCCTACCAACATATTTTCTGGTTCTACTCCCACCCGGCCGTCTACGTGATGATTCTGCCATCGTTGGGCATCATGTTGGAGGTGCTGGCCCACTTCTCCCGGAAGCCTCTCTTTGCCTACCGGTGGGCGGTGGCCGGCATGGCCGGCGTCACGGCGCTGAGCTTCACTGTCTGGGCACACCACATGTTTACCAGCGGCATGTCCGGCGCGTTGCACGTGCCCTTCATGGCCACGACGGAGGCCATTTCCGTGCCCACAGGCCTGATCTTCCTCTCCGCGCTGGGCACGATCTGGCAGGGGAAAATGCGCTTCAAGACGCCCATGCTCTTCGCGATGGGAATGCTCTTCAACTTCCTCATCGGCGGGCTGACGGGCGTCTTCAACTCCGACTTGCCCGTGGACATGCACCTGCATGACACCTTTTGGGTAGTCAGCCACTTCCACTACACTATCATGGGCGGTGGCATTTTCGGTCTCTTCGCGGGCATCTACTACTGGTTCCCCAAGATGACCGGCCGCATGTACGACGAGCGCCTGGGGCGCTTCCACTTCTGGATGATGTTCGTCTTCTTCAACCTGACCTTCCTGCCCATGGCGTGGCTGGGCATCAACGGCATGAACCGGCGCATTGGGGACTATCCGCCCCAGTTGGGCCCGGTGAACGGCTTCGTGAGCATGATGGCCTTCTTCCTGGGCGCCAGCTTCCTGATCTTCATCTACAACATGGTCATGGCGTGGGTGCGCGGGCGCGTGGCCGAGGCCAACCCCTGGGGCGTGCGCACGCTCGAGTGGGCCACGTCCTCCCCGCCGCCCGAGCATAATTTCCCCCATGTGCCCGAGGTTGTGGCCGGGCCGTATGACTATGGCGTGCCAGGAGGGGCTGCCCACGCCAGAGTATAGGCGTGTGGGGGCCCCACGCCTGTTCTTCTGGGCCCAAGGCTGGCGATAATGTGGGAGTCAAACAGCCCTGAACTCTGAGGAGGATGAAAGACCATGAGCAGCGAAGCAGCCGTGTACGAGGGCGGGTATACCCGGTTCCAGATGAACCGCATGGGCCTGTGGTTCTTCATCATCTCCGAGGCGTTCATGTTCCTGGCCCTCCACTTCTACCGGTTCATGGCATTGGGCACCGAACGGCCAGAGGAAGTCAACGTGCTCTTGGGAGGCGTGCTCACGGTTATCCTGTTGGCCAGCAGCGTCACGGCCCACCGGGCCGAACAGGCCATCGCCCGGGGCGACACGGAGGGATTGCAGCGCGGCCTCCTGGCCACGATCGGCTTGGGCGTGCTCTTCCTGGTGCTGGTGGCCTACGAGTGGAGCATTGCCTTTACCGAGTTTCCGCCCTCCACACCCTACGGCTCGATCTTCTACTTGACCACTGGCACCCATGCCCTGCACCTGCTAAGCGGCATCGGCGTGTTGGCCCTCGTCTACAAGGCGGCCAAGCGAGGTGCCTTTACCGCCGAATCCCACTGGGGGGTTCACGGAGGCGTCCTCTACTGGCACTTCGTGGACGTGGTCTGGCTGAGCGTCTTCACAGTGCTCTACCTGCTTTGATCTGGTGGCAGGAGCTGCGCTTTTGAAAGGAGGATGCGTGCATGACTGAGCAGCAAGAGCAGCAACAGCAACAGCGGCCAGGAATACTCCTCATAGCTCTGCTGGTAGCGTTTGTGGTTGCGTTGGTGGCCGTTATCTACGCCGACGATGTGTCGGCCGCCGTCCAGCGCCCTTTCGCCGCCACCCCGGGGCCTGACGGCACCGTGGAGATTGTGCTGGAGGACTTCCGATTTTCCCCGTCGGTGATTCGCGTCAAGGCTGGCCAACGTGTGCGCCTCGTGTTGCGCAACGAAGGGCTGCACACCCATGAGTTCATGGTGGGGCGGCAGGTTGTCTTGGAAGAAGGGGTGACTGAACCGCCCGAGCCCGACTTCTTTGAGGGCATGATGGACGTGAACGTGGAGATCATATCGGGCTTGGCCATGCCCATGGGCTTTGGAATGGAGGAGATGGAAGGTGACATGGGCATGGGCGGCATGGGCGGTGGTGATGAGATGGGTGGCATGGGAGATATGGGAGGAGACATGACAGGGCCCATGGGCCTTCTCCTCCCCGGTCCCCACGGCGAAGGGCTGGCCATGGGCGAAGTCCACGGCAGCATGGTCATGATGGAGCCCTTCTCAGAGGCCGTGATCGAGTTCACCGGCCGGCCGACAAGGTGGGCACGTGGGTGTTCGGTTGCTTCCAGGAGGATGGCCTCCACTATGACAGCGGAATGCGCGGTGTGTTGATTGTGGAACCGTAAGAGAGACGTCCACCCGCCTGACGCTCCGGTTCGCTGGTCAGTCTGTGGTCTCCTTTTCCTTCGCCGGCGGCGCCCGCTTGGTCCGCGGGCGCCGTTCCTTTTCCTCTCCTTCCCCCTTCGTTTGACGAGAGGTTGACAGTGCCGTTAGCATTCACGTTGAAAACAGCAGCGGACATCTGTTCGCCCACCTTGCGTGGGGTTGACGACTTTTGGAGGTGAAAGAACGATCATGTGGAAAGACGTTGGCATGGGCACATGGGGCATTGTGCTGCTGATCCTCGTAACCACGTGGGCCTATGGGAGCGGATGGTGGTACGTGCGCAGCCGCCGGCGCGGCCATCGTCTCGCGCGTGTGTGGCGCCTTGGGGCCTTTCTGGCCGCTGTGGGCTCGCTGCTCCTGGCCTTTCTGCCACCAATGACCACGTACGAGGAGCGCTCCTTCTTCGTTCACATGGTTCAACACGAGGTGTTCATCGAAGTGGCGCCCTCGTTCTTCTGGCTGGCCCACCCTGTGCCCTTCCTCCTCTGGGGACTGCCTGTTCGCTGGCGGCGCTGGATCACCGCACGCCTCCTGGCCCCTGATCGCAGGCGGACGTGGCACGCCTTCAGCGCCCCGAAAGTCATTGTACCCCTCTATTTGACCACAGTTACCCTGTGGCATGTGCCGGCCGCTTACGATGCGGCCCTCGTGTGGCCGCCCCTCCACGCGGCCGAACATCTCTCCCTCCTCATCACGGCGACGGCCTTCTGGTGGTTGGTGACAGGTGCTGCCCCCCGTCTGCACCCCCGTGCCGGCTACCGTTTGCCCATCGTCTACGTGGTGGCTGCCTACGTGCACAACGAGGTGTTGGGCGTGGGTTTGACCCTCATCCGCCATCCCATTTACACATTTTACGAGCGCGTTGTGCCCCCGTGGAACCTCTCGCCCGTGACCGACCAATCCTTGGGCGGAGCCGTCATGTGGATTCCCGGTGAGTTTATCTACGCGGCCACCCTCATGGCGCTGCTCATGCGCTTGCTGGAGGAGAAGGAACCGTACCGTGGCACCTACGAAAGTTACCCGTTGCCCTCCCAAGCGGCCGATCCACCGGATTTGGGCCGCCGCCTGTGACGGTTGGGAAGAGCAACAGCACGGGCGTGGGGAACCCTTCTTCCGGACCTCATCACCTTCGGATGCGAATCCCCACAGGCTCCCATCGTCCCGAAATAAGAGTGAGGCCACTTCGTAGAAGGCCTCGCCGTCGGCGTCATGGATGGTGCCGATGGGAGCGGTGTCGCCACTTGTGTGGTCCACACGGTAGAGCCGGCCCGGCTCCCGCCCGTCCATGCCCCTGCTGGCCACCAACTCCAGGGTGGTGGGATGAAAGCCGATCCCCTCGATGTCCACTCGCTGGTGGAGCGTGCCCAGCGGCGTGACTGTGCCCGTGGAGAGATCAACGGTGATGAACTACGAATTCCGGATGCCCTCATCGTGGACGGCGTAAAGCCGACAAGTTGGTTGAACTGTGGTCCAGAGGGGAAGCACAAAAGTGGCCAAGGGAGCCAGCACGAACAGGATGGCACATGTGGTGAATACCAACCGGACTACAGGTCGCATTGGCGACTCCTTCCATCATGTGAAAGCCTGATTTCATTTGAATTTCATGAGGAAAGGAGGAAGAGCTCCGTGTCAATGGGAAAAGGGCACGGGGACCATTGCATTGCCCCCGAGGGAGCGGTAAGAAGGCTTTTGGCGGCCCACGGGGGAAAATGGTACCATAAGGTGATAGCAATTTGTTGTCATGTGGAGTACAATCGACAGTGTGGTGGAGGGGATCGCACCGACGGGATAGACACTCATCTCGGGGGAAAGAGGCGGGCTACCAACTCAGAGCTCCGGAGCTAGGCACCCATGTCTTGGCCTCGCATTGGCCGTCAGGGGACGGCAGGAGCCACGTTCCAGATGACGGAGTCCGAGCATGTGGCAGGATGGCGGGGCAGCAGCCTCCGAGGAACACAGATACCTGGCGTGGTCGGTGCAGTTCTTCGTTCGCCGCATGGCGGTACTCATCGCCATCGGCATGTTGGCCTATGCCACGTTTGTGGTGCGTGATTATCTGGCCTACCGTGACTCGTTTACCAGGCAGATTCCCTTCTACGTGTTGGGATTCTCCTCGCTGACCCTGACATGGGGAGCTATCTACTGGTTCCCCTCGCGTTGGTTGCCGGCTGTATTGCCTTTGGCAGTGTGGGGCTTTGGCTTTGTTCCTCACGTGCTCTGGTCCTTGTTCTCCGGCCGGCCGCTGGCCCAACCCAATCTGAGCGGCTGGATGATCATCATGCTTAGCACGGCCGTATTGGTCCCCATCTTCTGGAAGGCCCATGTTGTAGCTTATGCCGGCCTGATCACCTATTTGGCGTTGTACCTCCTGGTGGATCCCGTGGCCTCCATGGCTGGCTTGGCCGAGCAGAGCTTCTACGTGATCTGGACGGCCATCATCTGTGCGCTGGCCGTCTTTTTCTACGAACGCCTCCAGCGCGTCGAGCTCGTGCACCAGTGGCAACTCGAGGAGGCCAACCGCCGTCTCCAGGAGCTGGACCGCGTGAAAACTGACTTCTTCGCCAACGTCAGCCACGAACTGCGCACGCCCCTTACCCTCATCTTGGGCACCTTTCGCCGCCTCGCCGCCGGCACGGAGTCCGAGCACGCACGCGAGCTCATCGACTCGGGCCTGCGCAACACCGCGCGGCTCCTGGTGTTGATCCAGGAATTCTTGGACTTGGCCCGCTTGGACAGCGGGCGTGCCAGGCCGGTCAAGCGCACCGTTGACGTGGCCCAGCTTGTGCGCCAGGTGGCCTCCAACTTCGAGTCGAGCGGGCCTCATAAGCGTATCACCCTGACGGGCGCTCAAGAGCCTCTGTTCGCCGAACTGGATTTGTACCAAGTGCGCAAGGTGCTCTACAATCTGTTCTCCAACGCTTTCAAGTTCAACGACCCGGAGACGGCTCACGTCTGGGTGCGGCTGCGCCATGCGCCGGACACGGTGATCATCGAAGTGGAGGACAACGGGTTTGGTATCCCTGAGGAGGAGTTGCCCCACATTTTTGACCGCTTCGCCCGTGCCAAGAACGCCGATCAAAGGCGGGAGGGCACCGGCATTGGCCTGGCCCTGGCCAAGGAAATTGTTGAAGCCCACGGTGGCACGATTGAAGTGCGCAGCACCGTGGGCCAGGGGACAACATTTACCATCACCCTGCCCCGCGGCCAGTACGATCCCGAGGCTGTCGTGGGCCTGGAGGAGGACAGGAGCAACGAACTGATTGACTTCATCTACCGCCAGGAAGTGCGACGTATGGCCTCCTCCGGCCCGGCTGTGAGCACGCAGCCCCGGGCCACGGCGGACGCTAACGCCCCCCTTCTGCTGGTAGCCGACGACAACCACGACATGCGAGCCTACCTCTGCCACCTGTTGGCGCCTCACTACCGCCTGATCGAGGCCGAGAATGGGCACCAGGCCCTCGAGCTGGCCCGAGAGCACCGCCCAGAGCTCATCATCACCGACGTGATGATGCCCCACATGACCGGCCACGAGCTTCTCCGGGCCATTCGCGCGGATGAGGAGTTGGCCAGGACGCCGGTTATCTTTCTGACGGCCAAGGCCGGCAACGAGGCCCGCGTCGAGGCACTGGAGGCTGGAGCGGACGATTACTTGGCCAAACCCTTTGATGAGAACGAGTTGTTAGCCCGCGTGCGCAATCTGCTCCGCGCGCGTGCCCAGGAGCGCCAGTTGGCCGAGCTCAATCGGCGCCTGGAGGCCAAGGTCGCCGAACAGATGGCCGAACTCATCCGCACCGGCGAACTGAAGCGCTTCCTCTCGCCGTCGGTGGTCGAACATGTCCTCAGCGGTACCCACCACCGGCTGGGGCTCGTGCAGCGCCGAGACGTGACCATTCTCTTCGTGGACATCGTGGGCTTCACCACGCTCACCTCCCACCTCGACCCGGGCACGCTCATTAAGCTGCTGAACACGTACCTGCGCGAGATGACCGCCATCGCTGTGGCCGCCCGGGGCACTGTGGACAAGTTCATCGGCGATGCCCTGATGGTGCTCTTCGGCGCTCCCCACGGCATGAGCGCCCGGGAGCAGGCGTACAGTGCGGTGCAGGCGGCTCTCTCCATGCGCCAGGCAGCCTTCAATTTGGCTGAGCAGTGGGTGGCACGCGGCGTGCTCAGCTCTCCCTTCGACGTGCACATGGGGCTGGATACCGGCCCGTGTGCCGTGGGCCTTTTCGGCTCCGAGTTACAGCAGAGCTACACGGCCATTGGCACGCCCGTCAACGTGGCTGCACGGCTCCAATATCGGGCAGGCCGCGGTGAGCTCCTCTGCACCCGGCGCACCTACGAGCTTGTGGCCGAGCACGTGCGGGGCACTCCCTTGGGCCCCATCCACCTGGAAGGGATTGCAGAACCGGTCGAAGTGGTTCGCGTCGAGGGGATGGTGACGTCCGAAGAAGGGGGGCAGGAGAAGGAGTGGCCATCCGTGGAGGCGGAGGAACCGTCACGGTAACCAGGACGCAGAGGCCGGCACCTTCCCTCCCCGGTCAGCAGGGGAGAACTTCCCCATTCCCCGGTCTTCCACGGAAAAGCTCCACGTGTAGGTTGTGCCATTGACTGTGAGGGAGACGGTGTACGTGCTTCCGGGCACCAACGGCTCCCTGGGGATGAGGATCACGGCATCACGCGCGCCCAACAGATTTCGTCCCCACCATTCCACTTCCGGTGACTCGTTGGTGTAGGTGGTCTCGTCGAAAACACAGGGTTCCAGTTCCACCTTCCCACGCCTGAGCGCATGGGCCTCCACGCGGGGCGTCCCGGTGCCGCCGCCGAACTGTACCACGATGGGCAGCCGGTGGGCGCCTGGTATCCGGGACAGGGCGAGAGTGGATCGGGAAATTCGTTGCCCACATACGGGGTCAGCCGTACGGCCGTGCCATCCCCGGGCCACATCACCGGAAATGAGACCTCTGGCGGGACTGACGTGCGCCCTCTGAGCACATCAACCGTGGCCCCGAAGTGGCGTATGCCGATCTCCTCCCTGTACAGGCCAAACCCCGTCTCCCGGAGTGCCGGGTCGAGCAGGCCCAAGGCGTGGAAGGGGCCTTGCAGCCACATGTCGATGGCCTTTTCGGCCCTCATGTTCACGTCCGAACTCACCAACACATTGCCCGAGCGGCCGGCCCCGCGGCCTTCCGGCGTAAACCAGGGGGTCGCCGGGTCCTCGTCGTGTCCCACGTAATCGTTCTTGACCGTGTACCGGGCGTGTTTCTCAGCTCCATCGCTCCACGCCGGATTTTCGGTGACCGGCGGCAGGCCAGCTTGGGCGCGCGTGGCGTTCACGTGCTGAAGCCACGCCGGCGGCAGGGGCTGTGGGGACGGAGCAGAGCTCTGGCCGCCCGTGGACGAGGGGGGCTCCAACGGTGATGAAGCTCAGGTAGACCTGGTACGTGCCCTGCTGTGCGCGTCCTGGCCCCGCAGCAAGCACAAAGGCCATCGCGTTGAGGAGCACAATGAGCCCAAGACGGCCGAGGCAGGTGCCGAGGAGAGGAGCGTGTCCTGCGCGTCTTCCTCTGGGGTGGGGTGACAACTGGTGCAGAGGTGACCTCCTCCTTTCCCCGTGCATGGTTCACGTGTGAGCTCTGGTGTGATCTTCTGGTCCACCACAAGCTTACCCAAATGGCCTGATGTGCTCAATAGCGTTTTCCGGCCCCGACACGTGACCAACAGCTTGGGACGAAAGTGCCGGGCTTGGGGTGCCCACAAGGCTTTTGGGCTCTTGGCACGCCTTTCAAGCTGGGCTATAATGTGCCGCGTCCCCTGCTTGCTCTGGGACGCAAATTGAGGATGGTGGTGACACTTATGGAACGCATTGCCCGCCTGATCACAATTGCCCTTCTCGTCGCCCTGTTCACCACAGTCTCCTTTGTGGCCGGTTTCGTGGCCCACGCCTATGTGGCTACGGCTGACATCGCCCTGCCCATAGGGGGCCAGAACCCCAACAGTGCCGATCGCCCTGCGAACTTCGACATCTTCTGGGAAGCGTGGGACATTCTCAAGCGGGAATTCTACGGCGAACTTCCCGAGGGGCGACAGGTGACCTACGCGGCCATCCGGGGGGTGCTGGTCGCCTTGGGTGACCCAAACACAATTCTGGTGGAACCGGTGGAACGGGAGCTGGAGCAAGACCAGTTCCGGGGAGAATTTGGGGGCATCGGCGCCTACGTCACGATGAACGAACAGGGCCAACTGGTGATCGTCTCCCCCATTGACGACACGCCGGCTGCCAGAGCAGGCCTTCAGGCCGATGACATCATCTTGGAAGTGGACGGTCAACCCCTCGCCGGCAAGGACCTCAACGAGGCCGTGAGCCTCATTCGGGGGCCTGTGGGCACCCAAGTTACGTTAACCGTGTTGCGGCCGGGCGAAGAGGAGCCCTTCACAGTGACCCTCACCCGCGAGCGCATTCCCACGCCCACGGTGGAGTATCGCCTCATCGAAAACACGGACATCGGCTACTTGCGCCTGAGCTTCTTCAGCGAGCGAACGCCAAAGGAAGTGGATCAAGCGTTGGCTGCGCTTGAAGAGGAGGGGGCACGCCGCCTGATTCTCGACCTGCGCAACAACCCGGGCGGCCTGTTGGACTCGGCCATCGAGGTGACCAGCGACTTCTTGGCGCCGGGCACCGTGGTGGCCTACCAACAGTTCAAGGATGGGTCCCGGGAAACCCACACGGCTGAGCGGGGTGGGAGAGTGATCGAGTGGCCGATGGTGGTGTTGGTCAACGACGGGAGTGCCAGCGCCAGCGAGATCGTGGCCGGCGCCCTGAAGGCCCACGGGCGGGGCCTTCTCATCGGCCGGCAGACCTTCGGCAAGGGCACTGTGCAGATCCCCTATGAACTTAGCGACGGCTCCAGCCTGCACGTCACCGTGGCCCACTGGCTGACTCCTGACGAGAAGGACTTGAGCCAGGAGGGGCTGGTGCCTGACATTTGGGTGGAGTTGGAGGAGAAGGACCAACTCTTCGTGGACGATGCCCAGTTGCGCCGGGCCGTCGAATACCTGCAGACAGGAGAGTGAGCTGTGACATCGCGCCCGAACAGAACGTGTTGTCTGCAAACCGTGGCGTTGGTCCTGGTAACCGGCCTGCTCATGGCGGGCGCCTTCAGTGCCGGGTGGCTGGGCTATGGCTACATCTTCAATGCCTTGGGCATGGCGCCACCGGTCCGAGCTGCCGAGGACAAGCGGGATGATGTGGACCTCGCCGTCTTCTGGGAAGCCGTGAACCTGCTCCGCGAGAACTTCTACGGCGAGGTGCCCGAGGGCGATGCGCTCACCTACGCTGCGGTGCGGGGCCTGGTGCTGGCCCTCAATGACCCCTTCACCTCCTTCGCGGACCCAGAGATGACCCGCTTCTTCAGCGAGGACTTGCAGGGCGAAATCGAGGGCATCGGCGCCATGGTGCGCATGAACGAGCAGGGTGAGCTGGTCATCGTGACGCCCATTCCCGGCACCCCGGCCGAGGCTGCCGGACTGCAGGCCGGGGACATCGTGGTAGCCGTGGACGGACAGCGCATTCAGGGCATGACGCTGTTCGAGGCCGTCTCCCTCATTCGAGGACCCAAGGGCACTACGGTGCGCCTTTCCATCCGGCGAGGGGCTGAGGAGCCCTTTGACGTGGAGATTGTGCGGGCGCGGATCGAAATTCCCACCGTCTCGAGCCGTCTCATCGAGGAGCCCGGCAAGCCCAAGCTGGGGTACCTCAAACTCAACGACTTCAACGCCAAAGCCACAGACCAGGTGAAGCAGGAGCTCGAACGATTCCGCCAAGAGGGGGTGGAGGGCCTGATCTTCGACCTACGCAACAATCCCGGTGGCCTGCTGGGGGGTCTCCATCGAGGTGACCAGCCAGTTCATCGAGAAACAGCAAGTGGTCCTCATCGAGCGGGGCAAGCAGGGCGAGCGTCAATACCGCACCAGAGGCGAGGGCCTCTGGCTCGACCGCCCCATGGTGGTGCTGATCAACGAGGGGAGCGCCAGTGCCAGCGAGATCGTAGCCGGCGCCATTCAAGATTACGATCGGGGCCTCCTGGTGGGGACGACCACCTTTGGCAAGGGGAGCATTCAGAGCCCGTACATCCTCCAGGATGGTTCCAGCTTGCGGGTGACCACGGCCCTCTGGATTGGTTTAGCACCCAGCGAAGCAGATTTCACAGCCGGGGCAGCTCTGTGGCCACCTTGCCCAGTGGCCCAGGTGAGTGAGCTTGCCAAGACCAGGAACAGGAGTGGTCCTTAGCCTGCCTCAGTTGTGGGCACAGCTGCTGGCTCTGCTTTTTTGAACCTGGGCAGGAGAGAAGAGAGAAGGGAGAGGAAGTAAGTTGACGGGCT
>JAUZRY010000032.1 GCA_030949995.1 Ardenticatenia bacterium | reverse complement strand
AAATGCAACGTGCCTACTGAAGGGCTGATGGCCTGCCACACCGCCGTTGTGGACGGGTATGTCGTTGAGGGACACGTGCCCGTGCAAGAGATGTGGTGAGGCTCCTGCGCAACGATCAACGCGCTCGGCATTGCCGTGCCCGGGATGCCGCGCGAAGGGCACCAGGCATGGACGCGCCCGTCCTACCGACCCGTATACAGTGTACCTCTTTGGCGAAGAGGGACAAACGAGCATCTTCATAGCTACAGTGGGGACTGTCGCCGCTGGCAACCGCATTGGCTGTGGTATACTCTCGCCGGAAAGGTGGGCTAGTAGTTTTTTTCCGCGCAATGTGACAGGGGCAAGACCATGCAACGCACAGCAGATCCGGTAACCCGGTGGCTCTTTCTCGTCTGTGGTCTGGTCATGCTGATGGTCGTGGTGGGCGGTTACGTGCGGCTGGCCCGCGCGGGGCTCTCCATCGTGGAGTGGAATGTGATCACAGGGATTATTCCGCCCATCGGCGAAGAGGCGTGGCAACAGGAGTTCGCGAAATACCAGCAGTCGCCGGAGTACCAACAAGTCAACGTGGGCATGACATTGGCCGAGTACAAGCGCATCTACTACATCGAGTATGTTCACCGCCTCTTGGCCCGCATCACCGGCCTGATCGTGGTGGTGCCCTTTCTCTACTTCCTGTGGCGTGGCTCCATTGCCCGTGCACAGGCTGGCGTCTACGCGGCCATTGTGATGCTCTTCGGCCTCCAAGGGACTGTGGGCTGGTTGATGGTCAAGAGTGGCCTGCTCGACCGGCCGGCCGTAAGCCACGTGCGGCTCACCATTCACCTGCTCCTGGCCCTCTTGATTCTGGCTCTAACGCTGTGGACGGCCTTGAACCGCTTCTACTACGCCCACGAACTCGTGCCCGTGCGCGTGGACTCGGGGCTCTCGCGCTTCATCCTTATCGTCTTGGGAGCACTCGTGGTACAAATTGCCTACGGAGGCTTTGTGGCCGGCCTCAAG
Organism: Ardenticatenia bacterium; assembly: GCA_030949995.1. Taxonomy (GTDB): domain Bacteria; phylum Chloroflexota; class Anaerolineae; order Ardenticatenales; family Ardenticatenaceae; genus WFWG01. The sequence goes on along the minus strand of JAUZRY010000032.1, from coordinate 44,237 downwards.
GCGGGCTACGTCTCCAACACGTGGCCCCTGATGTTCGGGCGCTGGGTGCCCCCGAAGTTGTTCTCCGTCGTCCAGCCCTGGTGGCTTAATCTGATCGAGACTCCGGTGACCGTTCAGTTCATTCACCGGTGGCTCGCCCGTGGCAGCTCTTATTGTGGCATTTGCCGTGGCCGTTCGGCGGTCGGGGATCGCTGACAGAGCAGTTCATCGGGGGGCGGACGCGCTGGTGGTGCTCGTGGTGGTTCAGATTTTGCTCGGGATCGGGGTCATTCTCCTTCACGTGCCGCGTTCCCTCGCACTGCTCCACCAGGCAGGCGGGCTCCTGCTCTTCACAGTGACAGTCTTCCTGACCCATCGGTTGCTTCACGTCACCTCGGAGCAGGAATTTCACCGGGCCCATGCCCAAGAAGTGGCTTTCTCCAGGCCCTAACCTTCCCACACGCGGTGAGCTGTGGGCTCAGACGAAGTCACGTGAGGTAATCGCGCAGGTGCTTGCTTCGCATAGGGTGGCGCAACTTGCGGAGCGCCTTGGCCTCAATCTGGCGAATGCGCTCGCGGGTGACGCCGAACTCCTGGCCTACCTCCTCGAGCGTGCGTGGCCGGCCGTCCTTAAGTCCAAACCGTAGCTCGAGCACCTCCCGTTCCCGGTCGCTCAACTGGGCCAGAAACTCCCGCAATTGTTCGGCCAACAACTTGCGGCTGGCCTCGTCGACCGGGCCGGCCTGGGATTCATCGGCGATGAAGTCGGCTAGACTGGTGTTATCCTCGTTGCCCACCGGCGTCTCCAAGGACATGGGCTCCTGGGCCAAGTTCATGATGCGGCGCACCTTGGCCGCTGCCCGGCGCCACTTGCGGCGGAGCACCGGGTCGAGCCGCTCCTTATGCTCCAAGGCCTCCCGGATGGCCCGAATTTCGGCTTCGTCGAGGAGTCCCATCTCCGGCTCCAAGGCGATGTCCTCGGCTGCTGGCTCCTGTCCTAATTCCTGAGTGAGCCGGCGGGAGATGCGCACTAACTTGTTGATAGTTTCTACCATGTGGACGGGGATGCGGATCGTGCGGGCCTGGTCGGCAATGGCCCGGCTAATAGCCTGGCGGATCCACCACGTGGCGTAGGTGCTGAACTTGTACCCTTTGGTGTAGTCGAACTTTTCCACGGCCCGCAACAGCCCCAAATTCCCCTCCTGGATCAAATCCAGGAAGCTCATGCCCCGGTTTACGTACCGCTTGGCCACGCTGACGACCAAGCGCAGGTTCGAGCGGGCCAACAAGTCCTTGGCCCTGTCGGCTTGCTCCTGGATGTTCTGGTAGTGACGGCGCAGCACATCCTCGGAGAGGTCATCACAGGGAACGAAGGCGTCAGGCGGGGGGAACACTTTCCCTTCCTGGTACGCCTGGCGCAGTGTGCCGAGCACCTCGTCCGGCAGCAGGTAGAGTCCCAAAGGCACCTCGAACAGTCTTTTGAGCACTTGCGTCTCCTGTTCGGCGGGTGTCTGTTCCGGGTAGAGGGCGGCGGAAAAGCGTTCGGGGACAAATGGGCGATCGGGCGGCCAAACGCGTCGCACTGCCATCACATCGTCAATGATCTGTGTCAAGTCGGGCAAGTGTCCTCGCAAGACCTTTTGGTTCTCCAGGATGAACTGCCAGTTCCGGTAGAAATTTTGGTAGGCGTGGTTACAGACCGTAACAGCATTCGGTGGGGCTCCGTCGTCGGCCGCCAATTCCTCGCGGAACTTCCCCGCGCTGATCATCATGGCTAACCACATCTCCTGGTCGGCCGAGAGCAGGGGCACGCGGCCAATGTCACGCAAGTACATGCGCACGGGGTCACCCGTCAGGTCGGGCACGTCTTGGGGGTCGGCCTGTTCTTGTCGAGCGCTTGGCTCGGTCTCCTGTTCAACAGCCTGAAGTTCCTCGTCCAGGGGTTCCTCCTCGTCTCCCTCCTCGGCCGGCTTCTGGATAATGGTGACGTGGCTCTGGCCAAGCTCCCGGTAAATGTAATCCACCTCGGCGTCCGAGAGGACCAGGCCATTGGCCTCCGCGGCCCTGATCACCTCCTGGGTGTCCAGGGTTTTCCGTTCCTGAGTCTGCTTTTTCAGTTGGCGGATGAGCTGTTCTAAGTGCTCCTTACGGGACATCCAGCCCTCCCGGCCATACCGCAGATTCCATTCCTGTCCGTTGGTCCGTTTCCACACGGGCAAGCACAGGCGGGTTCACATGTCCTCTGGCTGCTGGCCGGCGACGGGATCGGCGAGCCTGTTCGCGTGCCACCATTTGTCGGCTCAAGTGCGCCTGCTGGCGCACCAGTGCCACCAGTTGTGGGTCGGTCTTCTCGGGCTGGCATTCCTGAAGGTCAGCAATGAGATAGTGCAGGTGCTCATACGCCCGCCTGAGGGCACGTATCTTGAGCGTCCACTTTGTCACGCACTTCCCACTCGACGGCCTCCTGCGGCGGCTGGGGATATCGATCGTAGGAGGTCAGCACATCAGCCGCCCGTTCGGCCACTGGTGCTGGCAAGTCGGCGAGCAGCTCTTCAACAGCATCTGCTGTCGAGGGCATCTGGCCGATGAGGGCGTCGAAGAGCACGCGAAATTCCGTCATGCTCCAATCGTCCGCCTGCAGGCCCATGTCGAGCGCAATGGGCAGGGTTTCCGGCCACCGCAAGAGCATGTAGAGCAAATAGGCTTCTGCGGCCGGCACCTCTCCGGCAGGCCCAGCTCCGGTGGGCACTTCCGGCGCCGACGGGCGGCGCCTTTCCCGGCTGCGGCGCCGGTATCGGGCCAGTTCCGCGTGCACATCCCGCTCGTCCACGCGCAACAGGCGAGCCAGCCGCTGCGCGTAGTGGGCGCGCAGGACGACGTGGCCGATTTCGGCCACAATGGGCAAGAGCTGATCAGCCACCTCGGCCCGCTCGCGCGGGTCATCCAAGTCGCGACCTCGCAGGGCTGCCTCGAAGAAGAAGTCCACCACCGGCAAGGCGCCCTCAATGAGAGCCTGCCATTGCTCTGGGCTTTCCTTGATCAACTCGTCGGGATCGTAACCATCGGGCAACACGGCCACCCGAAGGTCACCTTGGAGCTCGTACTCAGGCTGAAGCCGGCCTCGCCGCCCCATTCTGGGCACCAGCCGCCTGTCAAGGACTTGGCGGACGGCCTCAACACCCCGCCGAGTGGCCTCCAGGCCGGCCTTGTCGGCGTCCAAGGCCAGCGTCACATTCGTGGTGAAGCGCTTCACAAGGTGGACCTGCTCTGGGGTGAGGGCCGTTCCCAAGCCGGCCACTACGTTCCGGAACCCGGCCTGGTGGGCAGTGAGCACGTCCATGTAGCCTTCAACAATGACCACCCTGTCGGCCTGGCGGATGGCCTCTTTGGCAATCTCCAACCCGTAAAGGAGGCGTCCCTTGTCGAAGAGCTCAGTGTGGGGGGAGTTCAGGTATTTGGGCTGCTGGCTCTCGTCGAGAGCGCGAGCCCCAAAGCCCACAACGCGCCCCCGCACGTCGCGAATGGGAAAGATGAGCCGGTGGCGAAACCGGTCATACCGGTGACCGTGGTCCGTCCGCACCACGAGGCCGGCGGCTTCCAAGTCATCCTCGCTGTATCCCCGTGCGGTCAAAGCCTTCAACAGGGCCTCCCACCGGTCGAGGGCATAGCCGAGCCGGAAGAGCCGGGCCGTCTCGGGGCGCACTTGGCGTTGTTTCAAGTAGTGTCGACAGGCTTGGGCTTCTGTTCGGGTCCACAGCCACTCGGCGAACATCTCGGCCGCGGCCTCACAGATGGCGTACAGGCGCTCACGGCGCTGCCGGCGTTGGGCGTCGGCGGCATCGAGTGGCTCCAGCTCGACGCCGGCTTCGCGGGCCAACATGGCCAAAGCCTCGGCGAAGCCGAAGCCCTCGGCCTTCATGACGAAAGTGAAGATGTCTCCTCCCTCACCACAGGCACCAAAACAGTGCCACGTGCCCGTGTGCGGGAAGACCACAAAGCTGGGCGTGCGTTCCTGGTGAAAGGGACACAGCGCCTTGTACGTGCGGCCCGATCGCTTCAGGCTCACGTACCGGCCAACGACCTCAACGATGTCAAGGCGTTCCTTGATTTGGGCCACGACCCGGTTCGATGCCATTGGCCACACCGCTTCGTCCGCGGCCGAGCCGCTCCGGAAAAATACGGGGAAGAGTATTATACCAGTGAACAGTCGAAACAGCGAATCATCCAATGGGCGTTCATGTGACGATGGCCAAGATGCGCTCGCAATTGCCGCACGTAATGAGCCCGGTGCTGCGCCGCACGCTCTCGATTTTGCCCTGAGAAACGCCCACGCCGCAGGCACTGCACGCGCCGTCCTTCAGCTCGGCCACGGCGATGCCGCCCTTTAAGCGCACCAAGTCCTCATACAGGCTCAAATCAGCAGGAGGGATGCTCTGTCGGAGTTCGTCCCGCTGGTGGCGCAGGTAGACGAGATAGCGTTTAAGCTTACGCTCGATCTCTTCCCACTTCCCCCGTTGTGCTTCCCACTTGGCTTCTGCTTCTTGAAGTCGTTCTCGGAGGCTATTGACCTTCTCGCGGAACTTCTCTGTCGTCTCCAAGGAGGCGATCAACCGCTCGTCGAGCCGGTCGCGCCGGCGTTTCAGCGCCTCCACCTCCTTCTGGCGCGCGGCCAGCTCCTTGGGGTTGCGGATCGCGCCGCTGTAGAGCTCCTGTTCGTGTTCCTCAATGCGCTGGGAGATGCCCTCGAGTTCCAGCTCCATTTCGCGTTGGAGGCTTTCTAACTTCTTGAGGTCATTCTGAACCCCATTGTACTGCTGCCGAAGAGCTTCGAGTTCCTCGGTGTTGTTGAGGGCCCGGTGTACTTGACGGAGGAGCCTCATCTTGTCTTGAATCTCCAATTCCACCTTCTGAAGCATCAGGAGTTGAGTTGCGCGGTTCACTCTACCCCCTCCCTATGGTCTTCCACAAAGTGCCAATCCGGTGCAAAAGGCGACGTGATCTCGCGGCTCACCGTCACCGGAATGTCCAGTGGCTGTAACCACCGGGCCAGTTTGGCGAGTACCGGCGCCTCGCTGTAATAGTGGCCGGCTTCGATGACTGTGATGCCCCAAGCACGAGCGTGTTGGGCGTCGTGGTACTTGAGCTCACCTGTGATGAAGCAGGTACAACCACTCCTGGCCACAGCGCCGAGGAAGGCGGCGCCGCTTCCTCCCAACAACGCCACGCGCCGGTGGTGTGCCCGGGAACCAGGAGTCACCCTGGGGACAGGCGTGCCCAAGTGGCGGTGCACTCGCTGCACCAGCTCCAAGGTGGTCATGGGGGGCGACTCACAGATGGCCCCGAAGCCCCACGCCCCAGGAGCGCCCTCCACAGGCTGGAGGGGAGCTACCGGTTCCAACCCTAACGCCTCTGCCAAGGCACCGTTGACGCCCTCGCGCACGGCATCCAAGTTGGTGTGGGCCGCGTACACGGCCACGTCGGCGCGAACCAGCTCGACGAGAAGCCGTCCACGGGGCGTCGTGGGGTCGAGCCGACGCAGGGGCCGAAAGAAAAGCGGGTGGTGTGCGACAATCAAGTTTGCACCCACCCGCCTGGCTTCCCCAAGCACGTGCACGTCCACGTCGAGGGCGACCAACACGTGGGAGACCGTTACCCCATCGTGTCCGACTTGCCAGCCCACATTGTCCCATGATTCGGCCAACCTCTCGGGTGCCAGCTCCTCAACGCGCCGCCGTACCATCTCCCCGCTCACACGCATGATAGCACCTCATTCTCAGCCTGTCGCGCTAGCTTATTCTACCCGACGTTTTCGGGTTGGACAAAAGTCCAAGCGGCATCCACCTTGTTCCACTTGGCAAACGGGTTCACCCACATATACTCCCCGTAGCCAGACCCACAGTCGGGGTCGTTCACCACCCAGGGGAGGCACACCTATGGCGGAGACGAGCGGCCACGTGGAGCGCACCATCTCGGTTGACTTCGTGCGGCGGAAGCTGACGGCGCTTCTCTCCCAAGCCGCCTGGCAATTGCCCGAAGACTACCTGGCCGCCCTCCGCCAGGCCCACGAGCAGGAGATAGCCCCTTTGGGCCAGGAGATCATTCGCCTTCTGCTGGTCAACGCTGACCGCGCACAGGCTGAACGCCTGCCCTCGTGTCAGGATACAGGCATGGCCATTCTCTTCATTGAAGTGGGCCAAGAGGTGCGCTTCGTTGGGGGCGACGTGAACACGGCCATCGAAGAGGCTGTGCGCCAAGCGTACCGCCCCCTGCGCAAGTCGGTAGTGGCCGATCCCCTTTTGCGGCAGAACACCGGGGACAACACGCCACCCATCGTCCACTACGCCATTGTGCCGGGACATCACGTGCGCCTGCGCGTCATGCTCAAGGGATTCGGCGCCGAGCTGATGAGCCGGCTGGCCATGTTCCCGCCCTCGGTGGGCGTGGAGGGGGTCAAGCGCTTTGTGGTTGAGACGGTCAAAGAGGCCGGCCCCAACGCCTGTCCGCCGGTCATCGTGGGCGTGGGCCTTGGGGGCTCCTTTGATACAGTGGCCCTCTTGGCCAAACGAGCGCTCATGCGCCCACTGGGCACCTCCAACCCTACTCCCCACTTGGCCGCCTTGGAACAGGAGCTGTTGGAGGACATTAACGCCTTGGGCATCGGCCCCCAAGGATTTGGCGGCACAGTGACTGCCTTGGGAGTTCACGTTGTGGCCGCCCCCACCCACATTGCTGCCCTGCCAGTCGCAGTGAACCTCAATTGTTCGGCGCCCCGCCGGGCCGAGGTGCTCCTATGACTATGACACCCCGCCCACTCCGGACACCGCTTACCGACGAGGATGTGGCCAACGTGCGCGCTGGCGATATGGTGCTGATCAGCGGCACTCTGTACACCGCCCGAGATGCCGCCCATCAGCGCTTGGTCGCCGCGCTGGCCGAAGGTCATCCCCCTCCCATTCCCCTCGCAGGCCAAGTGATCTACTACGTTGGACCGGCTCCGGCACCCCCCGGCCGGCCTATCGGTCCAGCCGGGCCCACCACGAGTGGCCGCATGGATCCTTACACCATTCCCCTGCTGGAGCGGGGGGTCAAGGGATTTATCGGCAAAGGACACCGTTCCCCTCCCATCAAAGCCGCCTTCGTGCGCTACCGGGCTGTCTACTTCGCGACCGTGGGCGGAGCTGCTCTGCTGTTGGCCGATCACATTGTGGAGGCCCGCGTGGTAGCCTATGAGGACTTGGGCCCTGAGGCCATCCACGAGCTGGTCGTGCGGGACTTTCCGGCCATTGTGGTGAACGACATCTACGGCGGAGATGCCTACGAGAGCCCTTTCACCACGCCATAATGGCAATGGCACGAATGCGTGGTGCGCCCTTGTCCCACAGCGGACGTCCGCGCTTGGAAGCGGTGAACGCGATGAGCCACATCCCGAACCATCAGTGGGCGCAGCCCGCCACTTGAGCCCACTCAAGGCCGTGGGCATGAGAGAAGTGCAATCATGGAGCCTATCTTGACGCACATGACATTGGGGGGCCTTGAATCTCCGGGAACAAGCTCAGAGCACGGCCGATCTTCTGTCGGCCTGGACCCAGCGGATGAAGCCGGACATTGTCAGGCCGTGCGCACATGGGACGATGAGCGCCATGAGCTCGGACAAACCTCTGATTCTAGTTGCTGAACGGGATCCCTTTATGCGCGTTGCGCTGATGCGAGTGTTGGGCACCCACTTCCAATTGACCTTTGCGGAGAACGGACATGATGTGTTATACCTGGCAAGGGATCAGCAGCCCGTGCTCATCATCTTGGAGGTGTTGCTCCCGGAGCTGGACGGCTTTCAGGTCTGCCGTCGGCTCAAGCAAACAGAGAAAACCCGCCACATCCCGGTGCTCTTCTTCACCTTCCTGCTGGCAGAAGAGCAAGCCTTACAGGCAGGGGCAGATGCATTTTTGTTAAAACCGCTGCGACAGACCGCTATTTTGGAAACAATTTATAAGTTAATAGAGTCATAAACCGTTGGCGGTATAATCAGAAAGGAATACGAGATTATGGACAGAATTGAAACTGGCGTGCCCAATCTCGACCTCGTTCTCGGGGGCGGCATTCCCAAGAACAGCACTTTCCTGCTCGGCGGCGTGCCGGGCAGCGGCAAGACGGTTCTGGTCAACCAAGTGGCCTACCACTACGCCACGCCACAGCGCAGGGCGCTCATTCTCACCACTGTCTCCGAGCCAATGGCCCGTTTCATCCGCTTTGTCCAGCAATTCTCCTTCTTCGACGTGGAGAAAGTGGGCACGGCCATTCTGTACGAGGACTTAGGCCCTGCCCTCCTCGACCGGAACGGCGAGACCGTGCTCCACGTGGTCCAAGAGCTCATCATGCGCCACCAACCGACGCTGCTCATTGTGGACAGCTTCAAGGCCATCCACGACCTGAGCGAGTCCAAAGCCGCCCTCCGGCGCGCCCTGTACCGCATGGCAGCTAGCCTGGCCACCATCGAGTGTACCGCATTGCTGGTTGGGGAATACGCGCGAAAGGAGTTGACAGCGGCCCCAGAGAGCACCATCGTGGACGGGATTGTGGAGTTGAGCACGCGCCATGTGGGCCCCTATCCCCACCGCCGCCTCCAAGTTCACAAACTGCGCGGCAGTGACTACCTGGCCGGCGAACACTCCTACCGCATCGATGCCGACGGCATTCACCTCTTCCCCCGCTTCATCACGCCCTCCTCCCCCGTGCCCTACATACCCGCCCGAGAACGAGTGCCCACGGGGATCGTGGGGCTGGACGAGCTCCTCCACGGCGGGCTGTTGCGGGGCACCACAGCTCTCGTGGTGGGCGATCCCGGCGTGGGAAAGACGGTAACAGCCCTCCACTTCGTGCTCAACGGGGCCGTGCAAGCGGAAGAGCCTGGCGTCTATATCTCGTTCCAAGAAGACCCGAACGCGTTCCGCCGAATGGCACACAACTTCGGCTTTGACGTGGAAGCCCTGCGCGCCCAACGACTCTTCGAGATGCTCTACACCTCCCCTGTGGAACTCGACATGGACGAACAAGCTCTGCACACTATCACCGTGGTACAGCGCCTGGGGGCCCGGCGGGTGGTCGTTGACAGCATTGACGACCTGAGCCTCTACGCCGAGCACGAGCGAGGACGGTACTTCGAGTACATGTATTCCCTCATCCAGTGGTTCAAGCACAACGGCGTAACCACCATGTTGACGGCCCACATGGGTCAAATGTTCGGCACGTCCCTCATGCTCACCTCACGTGGCATCTCCTCCATTGCCGACGCCCTGTTGGTGTTGCGGTACGTGCAGGTGAGTGCCAAAATCCGGCGAGCTCTCACCGTGCTCAGCGTCAAGGGCAGCAGCCACAGCACGGAAGTACGGGAGTACGTCATCCGGGAACCAGAGGGGCCGGTGGTGAAAGGTCCTTTGACGGGATCGTTCTCGCTTCTGGACACGTCTGCGGAGGAATAGTGCCCGTTACGTGATCCATGCAGAACGGGTTGTTCTTCTCAACAGCCATGCACCGGCACGTCGCGCCTGCCCGGCCGGCAGTTTGTGTCTGGCCGGAGCTTTGGAGCGCTAGCCCATGACAGAGATGCAAGATCTGCACTTGCACCAGCTCTACCGGCTCAGCTTGGAAGTCGGTTCCTCCCTCGAACTCGAGCACGAGACCGAGGCATTCGTGACGTGGCTTGTCCACGCGACTCGTCCGGCCTTGGTGGCCCTCTTCGTGTTGGACGAAACACACCATCACATGGAGCTCGTCGCCAGCTACGGTTTTTCCCCGCTCTCCGAGGCAAGCCTTGACATCGGCCTTGACGTGTGGCGCTGGCTGGCCCAACACGGCGTTCACATCCCGGAAGAGACACACCGCCGATATGCCGTGCCCATCGCCATCGAACAGCAACTCCACGGTGTCGTCTGCGTGGTCAGCCGGGCGCCTGAATGGGAGATTGAGCGGGAACGCCAACTGGTGAGCACTGCTGCCAGCTTTCTGGCCCCCATTCTGCGCAACATCTCCGTGTACCGACAACTGGAAGATCTGGTGGCCGAGCGGACACGGGAGCTGGAGGAGGCCAACCGGGCCCTGCGCGCCGAAGTCGCCGAGCGCCGCCAGGTGGAACGCGCCCTCCGCGAACGCGAGGAGCAATATCGGAGCCTCTTCGACGGCGCTCCCGTGGGGCTCTACCGCACCGATGCCCAAGGCCACCTGCTGGAGGTCAACGCAGCCATGGCCGCCATGTTGAAATACCCCGGACGACACGTGTTGGTCGGCCTCCACTTCCAGGAACTCTGCCTCACCGAACACGACCGAGACCTGTGGTGCGCCCAGTTAGAAGTCCAAGAGGCCAACCGGGTGCGGGAAGTGGAACTTCGCCTCCGATGTCGTGACGGGAGCACGATCTGGGTCGTCAACAAAGGACAACCCATCTGCGACCACCGTGGTCATCCCGTCTTTTACGAAGGAAGCCTGGTGGACATCACCGCCCGCAAGGAAGCGGAAGAGGCCCTGCGCCGTCAAATCGAGGAACTCTCCATCCTCCACATGCTGGCCACCCTCTGTGCTGAGGCCACCGACGAGGACACGCTCATCGAGGAAGCCACGCGCCTGATCGGCGAACGCCTCTACACCGACAACTTCGGCATCTTGCTGCTGGACGAGGAGGCCGGCGTGCTGCGCCCCCACGCTTCCTACCGCGCGAGCACTGAGGTGATCAACTTTTCTGTGCCCTTGGGCCGAGGCGTGACCGGCCACGTGGCCGTGACCGGTCGGCCGAAACGAGTGCCGGACGTGGAGCAGGAGCCCAACTACATCCGCATAGAGACTCGCACGCGCTCGGAGCTCTGTGTGCCTCTGAGGGCTGGCAACCGGGTGTTGGGGGTGATCAACGCCGAAAGCGTTCGGGTGAATGCCTTCACCGAGGAGGACGAACGGCTCCTGATCACCTTTGCCGGTCAACTTGCCACGGCCATCGAGCGCCTGCGGAGCCAAGAGGCCGAGCGGCGCCGCACGCAACAGCTCACCACCATCTACGAAGTGAGTCGCCAAGTAACCTCCATCCTCTCCCCCGACGAGCTTCTGCCCGAGATCGTGCGCCGCATCGGCGTGGCCCTGTACCTGGAATCCATCGAGATCTGGCTCGTGCGCAACGAGGGCCTAGTGCGCGCGGCCGCCTACGGAGCAGGTTTCGGAGTGCTCAGAGCCCAGGAAACACACCCCGCCTTGGCCGACAAGGCCGCGATCAAAAGCGTAGCCCTGTCAGGCCGGCCCTTCACCCAAACCGAGCAGCCCACCGGCCACAGGCGCTTCTTCGTGCCGCTGCGCGGGCGAGGGCAGGTTATCGGCGTGCTGGCCATTCTGGCCGGCGCTGAAAGCTCCTTCCACCCCGAAGACCTCGCGCTCTTCGAGACGTTGGCCGACCAGATCGCCATCGCCATTCACAACGCGCGCCTGTTCGCCGAGACCGAGCGCCGGCTCCAGCGGCTCACAGCGTTGCGTTACATCGACATGACCATTGCCTCCAATGCCGACTTGCACCTCACCATGCGCACCCTCATCGACCAAACACTCACCCACCTCAAGGTGGACGCGGCCGACATCTTGCTCTTCGACCCGCATATGTACTACCTTGAATATGCCGCCGGCAATGGCTTTCAAGCGCAACACCCTTTCCCACCCGTGATCAGGCTCTACGAGGACACTGCCGGCGAAGTTGTCCTCCAACGCCAACGTATTCTCCTCTCCAACTTTGAGCGGGCCATTTCCTTCCCGCGGCGGGAGCAGTTGGACAACGAACGCTTTGTCTACTACTGTGGGGTGCCCCTCATTGCCAAGGGAGAGCTGAAAGGCGTGCTGGAGATCTTTCACCGCACCATCCTCAACCCGGACGGGGAGTGGTTCGAGTTCCTGGAAATGTTGGCCTCCCAACTTGCCATCGCCATAGACAACGCCCACCTCTTCGAGAACCTGCACCGGGCCAACGTGGAGCTCCGGATCGCCTATGATGCGACGCTGGAAGGGTGGGTGCGTGCCCTCGACATGCGGGACCAGGAGACCGAGGGGCACACGCAGCGCGTGACCGAGCTGACCGTGAAGCTGGCCCGCCAAATGGGCATTCACGGCGAAACCCTCGGTCACATCCGGCGGGGAGCGCTTCTCCACGACGTGGGCAAGATCGCCATCCCCGACAGCATCCTCCGCAAGCCCGGTCCCCTGACCCCTGAGGAGTGGGAGATCATGCGCCAGCACCCAGTGTACGCCTACGACTTGCTCTCTCCCATTGAATACTTGCGCCCGGCCCTCGACATCCCCTACTGCCATCACGAGCGGTGGGACGGCAGCGGATACCCGCGCGGGCTCCAGGGACTCCAGATCCCCTTGCCTGCCCGCATCTTCGCCGTCGTGGACGTGTGGGATGCCCTGCGCTCCAACCGCCCGTACCGGCCAGCGTGGCCCGAGGAGAAGGCCCTTCGGTACATCCGCGAGCAGGCGGGGAAACACTTTGATCGTCACGTGGTGGCCGAATTCCTCAAGCTGTTGGCCAAGGAAAAACGTTCACCCTGACAAGCGGAGGACAGGCAATGGACAAGAGCGAACGGCTGGAGTATAATTTTCCCGCTCGTTGTGGCCGTTCCTGTTCCCCGAAATCAGGGCTGTTGAACGAGCTGACACACAACCACACTGGAAGGAGCACACATGGCACGCTATCAGGCACCACGGGGCACCCAAGATGTGCTGCCCGAAGACCAACCCTATTGGCGGTGGGTGCTTGGCGTGGCCCACGATGTGGCCGCCAGGTATGGCTTTCAGCCCATCGAGGTTCCCGTCTTTGAGGAGACAGAGGTCTTCGTGCGGGGTGTGGGCACAGGAACTGACATCGTCGAAAAGGAGATGTACACCTTCGAGGACCGGGGCGGACGTTCCCTCACCCTGCGCCCCGAGTTCACGGCCGGCATCGTGCGCGCCTACATCGAGCACGGGATGCGCGTGCGCCCTCAGCCGGTCAAACTCTACGCCGTCGGGCCGGTCTTCCGCTACGAGGCGCCCCAAGCCGGGCGTTATCGCCAACACACCCAAATTTCCTGCGAGTGCATTGGCGAGGCCGACCCACTGGCTGACTTCGAGATCATGTGCATGGCATGGGACCTCTACGCGGCCTTGGGCTTCCAAGCCGTGCAATTTCAGCTCAACAGCATCGGGTGCCCTCGCTGCCGCCCCCCCTACATTCGGGACGTGCTGGTGCCCTACTTGCGCTCACGCCGGGAGGAACTGAACGCCCTCGACGTGGAACGCCTTCAGAAGAACCCGCTCCGCGTCCTGGACACGAAGGAACCCGAAAGCCAGGCCGTTGTCAACGAGGCGCCCAGCATCACCGCCCACCTGTGCCCCGAGTGCAGCGAACACTTTGCCCAACTGCGCTTCTACCTGGACATGCTGGAGCGCCCCTACGAGTTAAACCCGCGCCTGGTGCGCGGCCTGGATTACTACACCCGCACCGTGTTCGAGGTCACCGCCCAGGGGCTAGGCGCCCAGAACGCCGTGGGCGGCGGTGGCCGGTATGACGGGCTGGTGGAGGTGTTGGGCGGGCCACCGACGCCCGGCGTGGGCTTCGCGGCCGGCATTGAACGCATTGTCTTGGCCCTGAAGGCCCAAGGCGCCGTGCCACCCCCCTTGCCCGCTCCCCAGGTTTTCTTTGTCCACCGGGGGCGCTTGGCCAAGGACGCAGCCGTTGCCCTGGCCGACCAAGTGCGCCGTCGGGGCCTTGGCGCACTCGTGGCCTTCGGAGAGCGCAGCGTCAAGGCCCAGATGCGTCAAGCCTCCAAGGCCGGGGCCGAGTACGTGGTGATCATCGGCGACGATGAGTTGGCCCACGGCGAGGTGCAAGTCAAGCACCTTGACACCGGACGCCAAGAGGCCGTTGTCCAAGCTGAGCTCGTGGCCTGGCTCCACAAACGGCTCACCGCGGCCCATTCAGCACCATGACCACCATCGAGCACGTCGGCCTGCTCTACCATCCCTATATCCCGGAATCGCGGGCGCTGGCCGAGGAGCTCGCTGCCATCTTCCACCGCGCCGGCGTCCACACGTGGCTGGAGTCATCGCGGGACCACGAGTCCCTGCAGCCACGGGCCGGCAACAGCGACTTGCTCGTCACCTTGGGGGGTGACGGCACCATCCTGCGGGCGGCCCGCGCCGCGCTGCCCAAATCCCCCCCCATCTTGGCCGTCAACTTCGGCCACTTGGGGTTCATGACCGAACTCTCCCCCGACGAGGCCTTGGGCGCGCTTCCCAACGTCTTGGCCGGCCACTTCTGGGTTGAGGAGCGCCCCCTGCTCGACGTGACCGTGGTGCGTAATGGCCGGGATAAGGCCCACCTCGTGGCCGTCAACGATGTGGTCTTGGCCCGGGGTGACGGCCCCCACGCCCTGAAACTCGACATGTGGGTTGACGGCGCCCGCGTCACCCGCTACGTGGCCGACGGCCTCATTATTGCCACGCCGACCGGCTCCACCGCGTATGCCCTGGCGGCCGGAGGGCCGGTGATCGCGCCCACGGTGAATGCCCTGATCGTGGTCCCCGTGGCCGCTCACCTGGCCCACCTGCGCAATCTCGTGGTGCCTGCCCACGCCACCGTCGAGGTCACCACACTCACCCCGTACCACGAGACCGTCGCCGTGGTAGACGGCCAAAGTCGCTGTGCCCTGGGCACCCGGAGACCGGCTGCGCGCCACCGGGAGCCACCACGTCGTGCGTTTCGTGCGGCTGGGCTCCCGCAACTACTATTATGAAACCTTAGCCGAGCGATTGCACCGGTAACTATGGCGATGGCGAACAACTCCCCTGACACGCGCCGAATGAGCCAACAACTCCTGCGGGAGGGCATCGCCGCGGCGCGGGCCGGGGACACGGAGACCGCCCGCCGGCTGCTCCGCCGCGCCACGGAATTGGACGAGGCCAACGTGGACGCTTGGCTCTGGCGCAGCACCTTGACCGACAACTTGGCCGACAAGAAGGCTTACTTAGAGCAGGTGTTGGCCTTGGAGCCCGACCACGAGGAGGCCCGAGCAGCCCTCCAAAAGGTGCTGGAACGGGAAGGCGCCCTGGCCGAACGCGCGAGCGAAGCCCCCCCTCTACTGCACGGTCCACCCCGAGCGCGAGACCGTGTTGCGCTGCAACCGGTGCGGCCGTCCCATGTGCACGGCATGTGCTGTGCGCCATCCCGTGGGCCTGCGCTGCCGCGAGTGTGTGCGTGCCACCCGCTCTCCCGTCTACGATGTGCCGATCTCTCAAGTGGCGTTGGCCCTGGCAGTCAGCACCGTGGCCGGCGCGGCGGGAGCACTGGTCGCCCTGATGATCGCCGGTCTCTTCTGGTTCCTCCTCCTCTTCGTGAGCCCGGCCATCGGTGGGGCCGTGGCCGCGGCCGTTGAGCGGGCTGTACCCCGCAAGCGAGGGCGCCCCCTCCAAGTGGCAACCGTGGCCGGCATCATCTTGGGGGTCCTCGTGCTGGGATTGGGGTTCGGCGTGGTCGGCGGGGCACCAGTGCGCGGGCTGCTCTCCGTGGCCCTGAACATCTTCCTGTGGCTCTACGTGGTGCTAGCCGCTGCCACGGCTACAGCCAGGTTGCGCTAACCATCTTCCGGCGAAGCCCCGATTCCACCACAGGGCGCCGATGGGACGGACAGGACACACGCACAACCCAAGGGCATAGAGCACGGGAACGCCAATGCGCACCACCAATCCGCCCTGATTCCGCTTGGCTACGGCGAGACTATCTCCAGAGGGATTCGCCGTCCGGTGGCGTTCCAAGTCGGATAAAGCCATGTTGCTCGAGCTGACTGTGGAGAACTTCGCCATCATTGAGCGCGTCCACCTGCGCTTCCAGCCCGGCCTCAACGTGTTGACCGGCGAAACCGGCGCGGGCAAATCCATCCTCGTGGACGCCATGAGCCTGCTCTTAGGCGCCCGTGCTCTGAGCGAATACGTGCGCGCGGGCGCCCACCAGGCCCGCGTTGAAGGCCTCTTCCTCGTGAACGAGCCTCGGGCTGATGCTCTACGTCCCCTCCTGGAGGATCACGGGGTGATCGAGGCCGACGAGCCCCTGGAGACTCTCATCCTGACCCGGGAGATCCGGGCTCGGGGGGCCAACGTGTGCCGGATCAACGGCCGCGCGGTGCCCCTACGCCTGCTCCAGGAAGTGGGCGAGCGCCTCATTCACATCCACGGCCAGGGAGAGCACATGGCGCTCCGTCGCCCTGCCGCCCAACTGAACTTGCTCGACAGATACGCGGGCACCCAGCCCCTGCGCGCCCGCCTGGCCAATCGTGTGAGCGAGCTGCGCAAAGTCCGCGCCGCCATGCGCCGGCTGGCTGTGGACCAGGAGGCGCTGGAACAGCGGGCTGAGCGCCTCCGCTTTACTCTTCAGGAGATCGAAGAAGCCGGGCTGCACCCGGGTGAGGAAGAAGCGCTTCGCGAAGAACGACGGCTCCGCATCAACGCCGAACGGCTGGCCGAGTTGGCCCAGGAAGCGTATGCTCTCCTCTACGGAGGGGGCGAGGACCACGAGCCGGCCTTGGACCACATTGGCCGAGCCCTCCGGGCCCTACACCACTTGGCCAAACTGGACGCCCGCCTAGAACCCCACGTGGCCTCGGTGGAACAGGCCCTTGTGCTGCTCGACGATGTCGCCCGTTTCCTGGGCGACTACGTGGAGACCATCGAACACGATCCCGCCCGACTTCAGGAGATCGAACAGCGCCTCGACCTGATCTTCAGGCTCAAGCGCAAGTATGGCCCCACCGTGGAGGACGTGCTCCGCGCTGCAGCCGACGCCCGAGCGGAGTTGGAGCGGACAGCGCGCGCCCAGGAGCGCTTGGCGCAACTGCGCCACCTGGAAGCCCGGCTGCTGGAGCAGATCGGGCAGCTCGGCGTGGCACTGAGCGCCCGGCGCCGGCAGGCCGCGGCCCGGCTCAGCGAGGCGGTGGCCCGGGAACTGGCTCACCTGCGCATGGGCCAGACGCGCCTGATGATCCACTTCACGTGGCAGCAGGACTCGACCGGTGCTCCCGTCAACGAGGCCTTTGGCCTGGACCCATCGGCCCGCTATGCCTTTGACACCACAGGCCTCGACCGCGTCGAGTTCCTGATCAGCACCAACCCCGGTGAGCCGCCCAAGCCGCTGGCCCGTGTGGCCTCGGGTGGGGAGATGGCCCGCTTCATGTTGGCACTCCAGACCATCTTGGGCGAGGCAGACGAGACCCCCGTGCTCATCTTCGACGAAGTGGACACGGGCATGGGCGGGCGCTTGGGAACCACTGTGGGCCGCAAGCTACACGCCCTTGGGCGGCTCCACCAGGTGCTCTGCATCACCCACTTGCCCCAGTTGGCCGCCTTTGGGGACGCCCACTTCCGCGTCTACAAGGTCCAGTCCAATGACCGCACCGTCACCCGCGTGGAACCCTTGGACGAGGAAGGCCGCCTCCGGGAACTAGCCAGCATGTTGGGAACCGGCCACTCCGCCCGGGAGGCGGCTGAGGAGCTGCGCCGTCAGGGCAAGGCTGGACAGGAGCTATGAGCGCGCTCATCGCTGCCGGCTACACCTTCATCAAGGCCGTTCAGGAGTTCCGTCACCCCCTGTTGGACGAGGTGTTCTTGTTGTTCACGTTCGTGGGGGGTGAACGCTTTCTGTTGGTCTTGGTGCCCGTGCTGCTGTGGGCCTACAGCCGGCGCCTGGGGCTCTACGTGGCGCTCCTCTTCATTCTCTCAGGTCTGCTGAACACGGCTCTGAAAGCGACCTTCCGACAACCCCGCCCCTCACCGGAACTCGTGGCCCGCCTCACCCCGGCTGAGGGGTACGGCCTGCCCAGCGGGCACGCCCAGAACGCCGTGGTCACCTGGGGATGGATAGCCCGGGCGGCGGGCGGGCGCTTGTGGCCCCTGTGGGCAGTCGTGCTGAGCGCGCTCATCGGCTTCTCGCGCATCTACTTGGGCGTCCACTTCCCCCATGATGTGGTGGCCGGGTGGGGAATAGGCACTCTCATCTTGTACGCCGTCATTCGGTGGGGGCCGGCTGTGGAGCAGTGGCTTGTTAGCCTGCCAGCCCGTGCCCACATTGGCCTGGCCTTGCTCCCCCTCACCTTGCTCCCCTCGACCGAGGACACGCTGGTCGTGCGGGCTGTGGGCGCGCTGGTTGGGGCTTCCCTTGGGGCCGTCGTGGAGCACTCCACGGTCAGGTTCGCCCCCGGGGGGCCGTGGCGCCAGCGAGTGCTCTGCCTGGCCGTGGGGTTCGTCGGGCTCGCCTTGATCTGGGGAGGCGGCAAGCTGATTCTGCCCTCCACCCCCGCCGGCTACCTGCTCCGCTACGGTCTCACTGGCGCCTGGGTGACCTTAGGAGCCCCGTGGACATTCGTGCGCGCCGGCCTCGCGCGCCCATCACGCTGAGGAGATGACGCGCCCGTGCCCAGGCTGCAACCCCTCATGCTCATCCACGGCTTCGGGGGACACCCTGATCTCTGGACCAACACCGGCTTCTTCCAGACCCTGGTGCGCCTGGCGGACGTGGACCCCGACTTGATCCACCGCTTCCACTACGGGTGGGACGAGGATGGGGCGTACAACGCCTACGAGGACATCCGGCGCCTGGCCGCCAGGCTCACCACGCGGCCGGCCCCTCACCCCGAGGACGCACGCAGCCAAGTGCGACGCCTCTCCGAGAAGAGCCGTGCGCGGGGAGGCCAGGTTGAAGTGATCATCATTGCCTTTAGCATGGGAGGGCTCATCGCCCGGTACTGGATGAGCCGCCGCCAGCCGGACCAATTCGGCACGCTGTTCGACGCCCCTGTCAAGGCCCTGATCACTGTCGGCACGCCCCACCTGGGCGTCTCCCTGGCCGAGGTAACGGACCTGTTGCCCCACCACCACTGGCGACGGTGGCTCCTCAGGGCGGTGGAATGGCTTCCCTTCCCCCGCGGTCAGCCCGTCACCCTGTTGCGCCTCTGGCAGGGGCGTTTGGCGGCCATGCAGCGCCGTGCCATCGGCGAACTGCTCTCCGACTTGCCCGGCGTGGACCTCATCGCCAGCCCGGCCTTACGCCAACTCCAGCCCGACAGTGATTTTCTGCGCCGGCTCAACAGGGCCGACCAGTGGCCAACGGGCGTGGAAGCCGCCCTGCTCTGGGGAGAAATTCGCCTGGCCGTGCGAATCACGTGGAAGCAATACACGCTGTGGTCAGACACCATCAACTTGGGGGACTTGGTCGTCTCCGCGCGCAGCGCTTCCACCCTCGTTGGCGCCCCCGTGCGCCGGCGTCGGGCTCTCGTGAACGAGACGGAGATCGCTGTGCCCTTGGACAGGGTGGATGATCTCGTCATGCCCGAGGCCACCGTGCTCGACTTGTCCGAGTTGCTTCCCCCTGAACAACACAACAATTTGTTGAAACAGGAAGATGTTCACCGGACAGTGGCCCAGTGGGTCGTGGAGCTCTCCGCCACCTCGCCACAGTGAGTGTGTAACACTGCTCTTCTCTCCCGGGGCTGCTGGCTTTCCATAATGATTCACCTTGGTCAAACGCTGGACGACCGTGTGTCGGGGCACAGAGCAATGGACTCATCCCTCGGACAGCGCCTGGCGGGCCAGCCTTTCGGCAAGGGCTCGCTGTTCCTCACCAGTCTGGACTTCGCCGTTCAAGAGGGCACGGCGCACGGCCTTGAGGATGTGTTTGTAGACGGGGCCTGGCGGCACTCCCAGCTCCCGCAAGAGGTCACCGCGCACGGCCGGACGAATGTGACGCCACGTCTCCAGGTAACGTGTGAGGCGCTCCTGGGCCAAGGGGTGGTCAGCTAGGAGGGCGGCCCATCGAACAGGCGCCTCATCCGAAGTACATGCTTCGATGGCCTCGACCACGTCCCCAGGGGGGCGCTGCGGGTCACCCACAATGTCCAGGCGGTCCCGGAGGGCCAGGACAGCCCACAGTGGCTTGCGCTGTCGGCCGCGCACTGCCAACCTGTCGGCAATGCGCGCCACGTCAGGCCAGGGGAGAGGCCAGAGCCAGGCTGCCAGTACCGCGACGAAATCCCGCTCGCCGGCCTCGTGCACGCGGCGCAGCCGTTCGGCTGCCCCCTCGTCGAAGGTGAGGGCCGGGTCAATGTGGTGCAAGGCGCCCAAGGTGTCGAGGCGCCTCAACATCTGGACGGCCCGGGGTTCGGCCACGATGAGTTCCAGCTCGTGGCGCAGGCGCTCGCCGCTCACGCGGTTCAGGAGCTCCAAGGAATCACGCAGCAGCTCCCCTGTGCGCTCCTCCAGGCGAAATCCCAGGCGCTGCTCGAAGCGGACAGCCCGCAGGATGCGCGTTGGGTCTTCCACGAAGCTCAAATTGTGGAGCACCCGGATGATGCCCTCTTGCAGGTCGCGCAGGCCGCCGTAGAAGTCGAGCAGTTGGCCGTATCGGTCCTCGTCCAAGGCAATGGCCAGGGTGTTGATGGTGAAATCGCGCCGGTGCAAGTCCAGCTTGATGTTGCTCTGCTCCACCGTGGGGAGCGCGGAAGGTTGTTCGTAGAACTCCGTGCGGGCAGTGACCAGGTCGATGTGGGGTGGGACCCCCTCGGCGGTGATGAGCGGGTCACGCGGCCCCTCACCCTCCCCCAGAATCCACTTGGCCGTGCCAAAACGGCGGTGGCCTACGACCCGTCCACCGTAGCGTGTGGCCAGCCGTCGTGCCAGGGCGATGGCATCACCCTCTACCACCAGGTCAAGGTCCTTGAGGGGATAGCCGAGGAGAAGGTCGCGCACGAAGCCGCCCACAAAGTAGAGGGAATAGCCCATGCGGTTGGCCTCCCGAGCGATGGCGCGCACTAACGCCAGCAGCGGGGCGGGCACGGCGTCCTCCAGGCGACGCACAATGGTCTCCCGCTCCACGTTGCGGGTTGAGGTTGCGGCCCACAGGTTAATCAAGTCGGTGCGCGTCACGATGCCCACAATGTTCCCCTCTGCGACGACGGGCACCTGTCCCACGTTGTACTCCACCATGACCCGCTGGACCCGCTCCACGCCATCATCGGGGGTGACCCAGATGGGCCCTGTGTGCATGACGGCCGCCACTGGTTCCTTGCCCAAGTGGTGGTGGAGGGCACGGTCCACATCTCGTCGCGTCAACACGCCCACGACCTTGCCGTCGGCGTTCACGACGGGAAAGCCCTCGTGGCCCCACCGGTGCATTTCGCGGGCCGCCTCCTTCAAGGGCATGTCGGGCGGGATGGTGCGGATGCGCCCCCGGCTCATGATGTCCCGCACAGTCACGGCCGGCCGAACGTGTTGCCGTACCAGCTCCTTGATCGTGTTGACCACATGGGCCGGTTCCTGGTTGTCAGCGAAGGCAGCCGCGGCCCGGGCGTGACCTCCCCCGCCCAAGCGCTCCATGAGGCGTCCCACGTGAATGGCGTCTGTGGTGCTGCGGGCGACCACTTGGACGTGGTGGCCCATGCCGACGACCAGGAACAAGGCATCGGGATCGTACAGGTCGCGCAACAGGTGCGCGAGCGTGGAGATTTCCTCCACGTATTCGTCGGCCTGAGCGGCTGCAATGACCACTTGAGACCCGCCCACGTCCACGAATTCGGCCTGCTCCATCAGGCGGCGGTAGAGCTGCCGCTGGGCATCGCTGAGCGGGTGCTCGAGGAATTCCCGGACGAGATCCAAATTGGCCCCGCGTTCCAACAGCCAGGCGGCCACCCGCAAGTCCCGGGGCGTTGTCCCCGAGTAGGTGAGGGACCCGGTATCCTCGTAGATTCCCAGGAGGAAGAGCGTAGCCTCCACGGGCGAGAGGGGCAGGCGCTGTGCGGCCACGGCTTCCACGAGCAGCGTCGTGCACGCGCCGGTGCGTCCTCCCTCGAAGCGCCAGTGGGCGGGCAAATCTGGATGGCGTCCGTGGTGGTCGAACACTGTGACTGAGTCCACTGCCCCGGGATCAAGCCCCTTCAGGCTGGGCAAGGTCTGGGTCTCCACCAAGATGACGTGGCGGATCCGCGTGCCCGGCGGGAGGTCGTCAACGCGCTTGAAGGGAAGGGCATCCCAGTGGAGGGTAATGAAGTTGGACACATTGCGGTTCACCCGGCGGGGCAGGAGGGGCACGTACTCGGGGTAGAGCTTGGCCGCGGCTGCTTGGGAGGCAACGGCATCGAAGTCGGCGTGTTCGTGGGTGAGAATAGCCTTCAGTTCCATCGCCGGACGCCTGTCTCCCCTTCTTCCTCCACCAACCCCATGCGTTCCACCAGGCGCTCAGCCTTGATCCACACCCGCTCCAAGAGGGTCTGGGGCGGGTGTTCGGACAGGAAACGGCGGGCCAGGGCACGAGTTTCGGGGTAGGGGGAGTGGGAGGCCACGGCCTCCAGCAGGCGGGCCGCCAAGTTGCCCCGCAGGCCAGACGGTAGACAGCCTGGTGCCGAATGCGGGTGTCGGCAGCGCGTTCGGCCAGAGTGGCCAGAGCGGCGAGGGCCGCTTGGGTGCTGCCCAGGGCGAGGAGCCGGTCAGCCGCCGCGTAGATGAGCTCGGGGTCCGACGCGCGGCTGACCACTTGGCTCAGGGCCGTCGTCACCAGGTCAGGTGGAAAGGCGGAGAGCAAGGTCAACAGGCGCCAGCGCTGCTCTCGACCGGCCTCCGGGGCGATCAGGCGCCCGACGATGTGCTGTGTGGCCGCTGGCGCCGTGCGTACTAACTCCCGCAGGGCCGGTTGCAGGGCAGCCGGGACGTGGGCGTTCAACGTCAGGGCGTCCACCAGCAGGGGGGTGGGCAGCGCGGCCGGGGCGTGGCGCAGCAGCGCCTGCCGGGCCACGTGGCGGGCGTCAGCGTGAGGTGATTCCTGGGCCACCCGGCTCAGGCGGGCAACGAGGGCTTGTTTGAAGCCGTTGGTGCGGGGCTTCTCCAGCTCGTGGACCAGGGTGGTCACGCTGGCCATGGCCTCGGCCGGTGGGGTCTCGGGCTGACAGGCGAGCTCGGCCAGGGCGGAGGCGGCAATGGCCGGCTGTCCGCGGGCGATGAGCCACGCCGCCACGCGGCGCACGAGGCGAGGATGCGGGCGCTCCTGTAACACGGCCGTAGCTACCGCCATGGCGGTGGCCCGGTCGGCGCTGTGGAGCACGTCCACCACGGGGCGCTCCGCCCGCTCGCCCACGTGGAGCAAGGCCTTGATGGCCCACCGGCGAGACGTATCCTGTCGCGCCCTGCGGACAAATCGTTCGAGAAGAGGTAGGGTCCGTTCGACCTCTTCCACGTCCAGGAGTACGGCTAACGCCTCCCTATAGAGGGATTCGGGCAGGGCCGGTGTTTCTACCAGGCGCAACGCCACAGCGCGGCGCACGGCCGGCAGGCGTGCGGCCTGCAGAAGCTGCTCGAGGTGGCCGGCGTCCGCCTGTGCGCCCTCGAGGAGAGCATTCACCGCGGCCAAGGCGACGTGCTCCTCAGTGCTGTGGAGGGCGAGGTGGAAGAAGGCTTGGCGGGCGGCCTCGGGCTGTTTCTTGGCGAGTAGGGCACGGGCTGCTTCCAGGCGCACGTCGTGGGAAGGGGCCTCTCGGGCCACCTTTTCCAACGCGGCCACGGCAGCCTTGCGGCGTATGGGCACCAACCCGTTCACGGCAGGCAGAGCCACGTCAGGTGGGGCCGTCATGGCCACCTCCTGGAGCACAGTGATGGCCACGTGGCGCGTGGCCGTGATCTTGCGGAGCCCTAGGGCCGCTTGAACCCGTAGCTCGGCTTCCTGCACGTTCTGGGCCAACGTCTGAAGCTGCTCGGGGTCGGTCAGCTCCAGTTCGATCAGGGCCCGAAAGGCATCGCGCTGCACATTTGGGGGGGCGTATGTGGCCAGCTCCTCGAGGCGCAGGCGTGCCGTGTGGGGGTCGCCCGCTTGGGCAAGGCGCCGGGCGATCTCCAGCAGTCGCTCAGGGCGGTGCTCCGTGGCGTCCAGCTCCCAGAGCACGGGCAAGGCAGCTTGACCCAGGTCTACCAACGCTTCCATGGCCATGTGGGCCACATTGGCGGGGCCAATCACCTGGGTGAGCGCGCCCAAGGCACGGGCGGCATGTTCACGGTCTCGGGAGGCGGCCAGCACGCGAGCGGCGTGCAGGCGGTTTAGGGGGGAGGCAGCCGGATCCACGGCAATACGGCGGTAGATCTGACGCCGCATCTCCAACAAGGCCTCAGCGGGGCGCTTGCCCGAGGTCTCCACGCGCACGGCCGGCAACCGTATGGCGGCTCGGCGGGGGAGGGGTTCGGGCGAAGAAGAGAGCACGGGAAGTGTCCCACGGCCATCTCGAGCGGCTTGGAGCTGGGCTTGAATGACCTGACAGACGGCTTGGGCGAACTGGGCCTCGTTGTCCCCAAGCACATACCGCACTGCGCGGTTGGCAAAGGCGCGGGGCAACACTGTGTCCGCCGGGGCTACGGGCACCAGTGGCTTGTTGTGGCGCAGCGCCTCCACCGCCGCGCGCCGGCCAGCCGGCACACTCACGTCGGCCACCACACAGCGCGCCCGACGTACTGCCGCCACCAGCGAGCGATGTAGAGGCGAATCGGCCAACACATGGTGCACAACATGCCCACACCGCTCGATCGCTTGCGTCAGGCGAACGGCCAGTGTTTGTCCTTCGCCCCTACTCCCTACCACCACGAGGACGTCGGGGGCTGACGACCGAGGGGAGGCGTCCGGCTCCACGTGGAAGCCATATCGGCGCAGCCCTCCGACAAGCCGCTTCTGAAGGGCGGCCACGTGCCGTCCAGAGGCCCCTTGGATCACCTCGAACACAATGGCCGAGGCCTGTTCACCTTGAGGAATGAGCAGGACGTGGGCCAAGGGGTCGTCAGGGGCATCGACCGGGGTGATCGCCCAAGCTGTCCCTTCCGGGCAGGCGATGCGGTGGAGGCGGTAGGCGCCGCTTTCGGCCAACACGAGAGGAATGGCAGCACGCACATGGTGTTCGGGAGCGTCGGCCACGTAGCGCTGTAGGTGGGTCTGCCGGTGTGTCATGGGATACTCCTGTTCGGGCCGGGAACGGGGGCGGACGGCTGAGGAGAAGTCGTGTGAGCCCGGTTCCCGCTGTGCCTTGAACGCCCTGTGCTACCCTCTGGAAGGTGGTTGCCAGGCCCGACGACCGGCCTGGTGACCCGCATGGGTTTCACGCTCTGCCACCGGCGACATGTGGTGAAGAAGGCAGCATCCTGTTCTGGGGGCACTCCTCTTGTGTGAAGTGTACCCGCAAACGCCCGAAATGCCAAGCCCGGCCGCAGCCTCTTCCTGGCTACCACGAGAAGTCGCCCTCTGCCAGCTCAATTGGCCTCGTGGTTGTCCCTTCGGCGCTGTTTGGCCTGGTACATAGCTGCGTCGGCCGCGCGGAGCAGTTCTTCTCCGGTCTGGTCGGAGGTGGTCAAAGTGGCCACACCGGCGCTGAAGACGATGGGGATCGTCTCGTCGCCACACTGAATGGCATGCTCGTGGGCTGCCTGGCGGAGGCGCTGTACGAAGAGCCTGGCCCCCTGCTCGTCGGCATCTGGCAGGAGCACCACGAACTCGTCGCCCCCCCAAGCGGGCCAACATGTCCGTCTGACGGGCGACCCGGCGCAGGAGATCGGCTGTTGCCACCAGCAGTCGGTCCCCACAGGCGTGTCCGAAGGTATCGTTCACCTGCTTGAGGCCGTCCAAGTCCATCATCACCAGCGAGAGAGGCCACTGGTGCCGCCGAGCGCGTTCGATTTCCACCTTGAGCTGCTTTTCGAAGTGACGGCGGTTGTACAGGCCGGTGAGGGGCTCGGTCTGGGCGGCCTCGAGGAGCGCCTGGTACAGGCGTGCGTTTTCGATCGCCACGGCCACGTGGCCGGCCAAGGCCATCACGAATCGGCGCTCGTCCTCGTCAAAGGGGCCACCGTGACGCAATTCGCGCTGTACGGAGAGAACGCCGATGGTACGGCCGTGCACCTGGAGGGGCACGCCAAAGTAACACGAGGCCCCAAAAGGGCGTCCCACAAGGCGCGGCGGCACAGGCAGACGATGGTGTTCGGCTTCCATGTTGGGCACAAAGAGATGTTGCCCTGTCCGAATGATCCAGCCGGCCAAGCCAGCTTCATCTCTTTTGAAGGCGAAGGGGCTCAACACCCGATCGTGTTCCACGTAGAGGGCGGCACGCACTTCATCCGCCGCCTGGTCGTAGAGGGCGATGTAGAAGACATCGAAGTTAACCAGTGATTTCACCTCCTGATAGACGACGTGCAGGACTTGGTCGAGCTCCAGGACTGAGGAGAGCTTTTGGGTGAGGGTGTAGAGGGCGTTGATCTCCTCCAGGGCCCGCTGGAGCCTTTCGGTGCGCTCGGCGATGCGCGTTTCGAGGAGGGTTCCCCACTTTTCCAGTTCCACTCGTTGGCGGGTCACTTCGTCCATTACCTGGTTGAAGGCCCGGGCGATGCGGCCCAGCTCGTCGTCGCTTTTCAAGGCAATGCGGCGGGAGAAGTCACCAGCCTCGATGTGCTCCAACGTCTCCACCACGTGCCCTACGGTGGTGTGGAGCCGCCAGAGGAGCAGGCTGCTGCCCAAGAGGCCAATCACCACGGCGCCCAGTGACACGATCAAGCCCACCCGCCACGTGCGGGCAAGGGAGCGCTCAAAGGCACGACGTGTCTCCGCCGTGTCCTGCACGGCATCTCCCCTGGCCTCCTGGATGATTCGCTCCACGTAGACGGTGGTCTCCTCCAGCTCGTCAAACGCGGCCTCGCGGGCATTGGTGTGGTTCACCATCTCCTGGCTGAGGCGACGCAGGGTATCCACCCGCTGTGCGACGCTTTCAACTTGGGCCCGCATGTCCCCGTTCAGTGCTACCTGGCGCAACGTGGCCAGGTGTGACACTAACAGGTCGTCGGCCTCTGCGACGGCCGCCCGGCGTTCGGGAGTGGGATATTCGGCATACGCCACCACGGCGAGCATCAAGTCGTGAGCCGCTCGGTCTACCCCGAAGATCGCCTCGGCGGAGACGGCTTTTCCCCGGACCCTCTCCCGGGGCCACTCGTCCAGCACATCACTGAGGGCTTCAAAGGTCTCCTGGAGGGCTTGTTCCAACTCTCGCTGCCGGCGGCGGTACAAGTCCACCCTGTCCACCAGGCGCTCGATGTTCTCCACGTGCTCGTACAAGCGTTCGCTCCGAGTTCGCTCGGCCTCACTGTCGGCAATGGCCTCGTACTGACGCACATAGGAACGGAACAGGGCCACATGGTAGCGGAACTGTTCCCGGTCAGAAGGGCTCCCACTCCGCATGAAGCGGTGAAGGCTGGTCTCCAGGGCGCGCAGGTGAAGCTCCAGTTTGATGGTGATCAACTGTTTGCCCAATCCTTCCCTCGTGATTTGACTGAGGCTGGTGGCAAATGTGGAGCTCATGTTGGCCACGATGAACAGGTTGAAGAGCAGGGCTGAGGAGAGTATGGCGAAGAGGAGCAGCACCTTGGCGCGCAGTGATAAGGTGACCATCCACGTCACCATTTGGACAAATCGGCCAGGGACACGCCACACGAAAGACCCAAACATGGCTCTACGTTCTCTTCACGTTCTGTCGGACATACCAGGTAATGACGACAAAGATCATGGCTGCTCCCACAAACTGTCCAAATGACGTTAACCGCTCGCCGAGCAGTAAGGCTGCGGCAACCAAGGCACTGATCCACCGCCAAGCCAACATGCTGCTCACCAGGGGAGCCCCGAGTCGGCGCAGTGAGCCAATTTGCAGCACATTGGCCCCCAAGATGACCCCGAAGACGAACGTGAGAAAAATGACCCAGTCACGGGGCGTCAGCGCTGTCCAGCGGCTCCAATCCTCGCCGAGGAAGAGGCTCAACACCGAAGAGGTCGTGGCCACCACCACCAATTGGGCCATGAAGACGACCTCTCCTGGGATGCCGAAGTGGACTGTGTGGCGCACCAGCAACATGTAGAGGGCCAGAAAGAGTGTGCTGGCGGTGGCGAAGGTCACGCCAATCCAGTCGCTTTGGGAAAGGGCGAAGGCGCCAACATCGCCAATGCGCCCGCTGACCAGAAGCACGGCGCCCACCAGGGAGAGCAAAACGGCACGGCCGGTGTACGGGGGAATGTGCTCTTGGAAGAGCAAGGCGCCGAGTACGGCCACCACGAAGGGAGTCATCTGGGTGATAAGCTGCACGTACACCGAGAGGGTGTATCGCGCAGCCAACAGGTTAGTGATCGAGCGCAGGAGCACCACCAGCGCCAGCCACCAGAGCACACGGGAGCTCACGTAGCGGCGTTGCCAGTGGCGGCGGCCGCTCAATGCCATCACGAGGAGCAACGGCACAGAGCCCACAACCAGGATGGACATGCTGGGCAGGCGGCTCACCACTTGTAAATAGCGGGCTAACACTGGATAAATGCCCCATCCGGTGTGGGACATCAGGGCGGCAATCATCCACCCCAGACGGTGAAGCGTGTTGGCCTGTCCGGCCGCGGGGACGGACAGTGGGGACGACGTGTCTGCCATGATGGAATCACTTTTCAAATTACCTGTGTTACGTTCCATGGGGGCTTTTTTCCTTGAACGTTCGGGCATCGGCAAATTGCACAAACGCAACATACAACCGGCCGTATTTTACCATACTTTCCCGTTTTTATGATATTATCAGCCTCCCAGCCCACGTCGTGGGCCCGTGGAGAGGGAAATTCCGAAACCACGGAGGGACTGGGGCACTCAACAGCATCGAGAACAGATATGGAGGAGCACCTCATGAACCCACAAGATCGCCTGGCACGTCAAATAAGCTTCATCCTAGAAGTCGACAAGCTCAAGTCCGTCACGCGGCGCTCCTACCTGTTGGATGGGTCGCGCCACGAGAATTCGGCCGAACACAGTTGGCACGTAGCCGTTATGGCTCTGGTGCTGGCCGAGTACGCCAATGAGCCCGTGGACGTGTGCCACGTGGTGAACATGCTCCTCGTCCACGACATTGTGGAGGTGGATGCGGGGGGACACTTATTGCTACGACCCGGAGGCGAACAGGGACAAAGTCGAACGGGAGCGCCGGGCAGCAGACCGCCTGTTCGGCCTGTTGCCGCCCGATCAAGCCGAGGAGTTACGCGCCCTGTGGGAGGAGTTCGAGGCCAGACAAACGCCCGAAGCCAAGTTTGCGGCCGCCTTGGACCGGCTCATGCCGCTGATGCACAATGTCTTCACCGGGGGGCGCTCGTGGCAGGAGCACAGAATCACCCGTGCCCAAGTGGAGGCTCGCAACCGCCCGATGGCCGAGGGTGCCCAGGCCTTGTGGAGCTTTGCCCGCCGGCTGATCGACCAAGCCGTGGAGGAGGGGCTCTTGCTTGGGGGAGAGTCGGGGGCGTGAGTTGCCCGCCGATGCCTTGCAGAACGGCCCGCGCGGCTACGGGCGAGTCACCGCTCACATCGTGCCCGCACGGCGGCCACCAGGCGCTCTGGGGCATGACAGTATTGGTCCCGGTCCACCGTGCCGGCCGCGATCCCGCGGACAAGCTCGGTGAGCACGGCATTCACCGGCGTGGGGAGGCCAAGGGTATCACCGTAGCGCACAACGGCGCCGTTCAGGTAGTCAATTTCCAGGCGGCGACGACCTGCTTCCACGTCCAAGTAGAGGGAGGCATTTTGCCTCCCCGCCCACCGGCCACAAGGCGCGCCACCACAGGGCGCAGCACCCAAGGGGGCAACCGGCGCACGGCCCAGTCAAAGAGGGGGACAGGGTAGCCGGGCAGCCGCACCAGCGCAATGCCATACGCCCGCATGACGCGGCGTGCTTCTCGCCACGCTTCGGCCTCAATCTCGAAGAGCTGGGGATGGCGGAAGATGCGGTTAGGGGGCCACGCGAGGATGGCTGAGGTGGCATTGCCCAGCATGTTGAGAAGCAACTTGCTCCACTTCATGGCACGGTAGTCGGCCACCAGGTGAACGGAGAAGCCGGCCCCGGAAAGGGCATCGTTCATGGCGGCCAGGGGGGGCTGGCCGCGCACAGGGGCCAGACAGATTCCCCCCTTCGGCCCAACACGTACAATGCCCGGCGCCACGAGCTCGGCCGGGATGGAGATGCTGGCCGCCCCGAGAGGTGGTTCGGCCAGGGTCGTGCGCACGATTTCCTCGCTGCCCACGCCGTTCTGGAAGGTCAGGATGGGGGGCAAGGCAGCACCTAAGGCACGAAGCTCCCGAGCGGCTTCTTCCACAGCAAAGGCTTTCATAGTGAGGGCAATCACATCGAAGGGAGCCCAGCGCTCAAAGGCCTCGGCAACGGAGGTGACCACGTGAACAGAAACCGTGATTCGACCGCGATCGTCGGTCAAGGTCAGCCCTTGCCGCACGACATCGGCCACCCGGGGGCGCACAACCACCGTCACACGGTGGCCGGCCCAGGCCAAGCGGCCTGCCAGCAGGGAACCAATGGCACCAGCGCCCACGATTAACCAGTCCACTGTGCCTCCCGTTAATCGCCCGGCAATGGTTCACGCCGTCGCTGCCAGAACTGCCGCACAGCCTCTCGGGCACGTTGTGAGGCCTCCCGTGTCAGTTGGGCCATTTCTGCCTTGCTCAGGCGGCGTCCTTCCGTGGCCCACGTGTAGACGAGGCGGCCAATAGCCCAGGTGCCGGCGTAGGCCACAGCCGCGCGGGCCATCAGGCCCACTCCGGGCACCAGGCCAACGAGCTGGCGGGCTACTTGGCGGAAGAGGAGCCCACCGCCAATGACGCCAACCACTTCGACAAAAATGTCGCGAGGACGCCCTTCCTTGCCACTTACCAGGGCCAGCTTGTAGGCCATGAGCAGTTGATTCTTGGTGAGCACAATCACGTCGGCCACGGCCAGGGGAGCACTCAACACGGGAATGGTCTCGGCTATCCCGGTGGTGAAGACATAGGCAGCATTGGCTCTGGACGTTCTCTCGATAAGCTGGTCGGCCACCACGGAGCGCAGGCCCCAGAGATGGCGCCCCAAGGCAAGGTTCAAGGAGGGAACAACCTTCAAGATGGCCGGGGCCAGAACGCGTTCAAACCCCTCACGGTCGCTCGTGGAGAGCAGGCGCACACGCGCGGCCTCCTTGCGGCGGGGCAACGCCTCGGCCGTAAAGGGCGCTCCCACCAGGACGACGATCACGGGCACCCCGGCCCGGTGAAGTGCCTCCCGGGCCGCTTTCTCCTCGTCCCCAAGGCGCTCTCCCCGCACGACCAGCAGGGCCAAGTCCCACGTCTCCTGGTGTCGATGGGGCAACGCCTGAAGCTCGAGCCACGGGTGGACTTCTGCCCCTCCGCTCACCAGACGGGCCAAGGCCAACACATCCGGGTCCGAGCAGCCGGTCACCAAGATCGCAAAGCGCCTGTGCGCCTGCTGCTGAACGGCTTCCAGGTCAATCTCGCGGATGATGTTGAAAACGTTGTAGAGGTGTCTCCAGGTCATTGGACACTCCTTCGCCCCTCCTCCCGGCGGCCGCGCCAAGTGTGGACTCGCCGGGTGCGCTCCCAGAAAACGGCCGAGAGGGGACGACCCGTTCCCCCCCGGCGCACGAGGATGATTTCAGCCATGACGGCCACGGCGATTTCGGCCGGCGTTTCGGCCCCGATGTCAAGGCCGATGGGAGCGTGGACTCGAGCAGCCTGCTCATCGGTGAGCTTGCCCTGGGCCATGAGGAGCTGGAACACTCCCCGAATGCGCCTGCGTGAGCCGATCATGCCCACATAGGCGACAGGGTGCTGAATCACGTGCAGGAGAGCATCCACATCATGTCGGTGTCCCCGAGTCACGAGCACCACGTAGGTGTCCAGGTCAAAGGGAAAGTGGCCTAGGGCTTCGTCAAAAGGAGCCACAATGAGCTCGTCGGCCGTGGGGAAGCGCTCTCGGCTGGTAAACTGGGGGCGATCATCCACCACAACAACGCGGAAGTCGCAGCGCTTGCCCATGTCGGCCAAGGGTTGGGCAATGTGGCCAGCGCCCACGATGAGCAGCGTGGGCGAGTACCCGAGGACTTCCACAAAGAGCTCCAGGGGTGAACCGGTGTTGCTCTCCAGGACCACCGTCGTAGAACGGCGCCGGCGCAGGGCCTCCCGGGCCATGTGAACGGCCTGTTCGTGAAGTGGCGCTTCCACCCCGAGGGTGCCAACAGGATCGCGGTCGGGCCAGATCACCATCCACCGCCCCACGAGTGCCCTGTCGGGCGCGCGCAGGACCACCACCCGTGCGACAGGCTCCTGGCGGGCCAGGGACGCGCGCAAAGCACTGAGCCGGCGGCTCATGGGTGCTCCTCGGGGGGCGGCCAAGGTTCCACGAAGACCTCCATAATGCCCCCACAGATGCCCAACTTTTCAGCCGTCACGTCGCCGGTGAGGTCCACTTCCACCAAGCGAGGCCGCCCAGTGTGGATCACGTCCATGCCCACGCGGATGACTTCTGCCTCTCCACATCCGCCTCCTACAGTGCCCCAGTGGCGCCCGTAGGGATGAATGATCATTTTCGTGCCCACCTCGCGGGGCACGGAGCCGCGAACGCGCACGATGGTGGCCACGGCCACGGGCACTCCCTCGGCTTCGATTTGTGCTAACACATCATAGGCATTCTGCACTGTGCTCTCCTGACATCTTCTCGGTTGGCTTTCCGGCCGACAAGGCGCTATTACTTTACGCCATCCGGCCAGGAGCGCCAAATATCGGTGCCATTCTGGAAAAAGGGGGTTCTCCCGGCCCCAATTCTGTGTTACAATGAGAGCACGTTCGAGCTCCATCTCACGCCTACAGCTACAGCACGGGGCCAGCCCAGAACGGGGAGCCACCGGGCTCCCTCGGCCAACTATCGGCTCACCAACCGGAAGGAGGCACGCATGGACACGGTGCAGGCCGCACAGCACGCTTTCGAGGCCGGCATCGAACACTTCAAACGGGAGGAGTACGACCAGGCTATTGCTTGCTTCGAGCAGGGCCTGGCGTGGGCCACTAACCAGGCGAACCGGGAGCTTGAAGCCCACTTGCGGCTGCTCATCGGCCAGAGTGCCTTCGAACTGGACGATGTCCCCCGTGCCCGTGAGGAACTTGTCCAGGCCCATGAGCTCTTCCGCCAACTCGGGGACCGCTCGAAACAGGCCCACACCCGGCGTGAGTTGGGGGAGTTGACCTTCTGGCACGAGCAGTATGAGCTGGCCCAGCGCCACTACCGGCGTGCGCTGGAATTGTTGCAGGAGATCGAGTCCGATGATATCGAGACTCTGGCCCTGATCCACACCCGCCTAGGGGCGATTGCGTTCGAACAGGAAGAGCTGGACATAGCTCACACCCATTACCAACAGGCCCTTGCCTGTTACCACCAACTCGGTGACACAGTCAGCGCGGCCAATTTGCTCATTGAGCTGGCCACGAATGTGCAGCCGGAGGATCCCAACCGGGCCAGAGAGCTGTTTGAACAGGGACACCTCTTGGCCCAACAGGCTGGCGACGAGTATTTGGCCTCCGTAGCCCTGCACGGTTTAGGGGTCTTGGCGGCGGACAACGGCCGTCTGGACGAGGCAGTCTCCTGGTACCGACAGGCGCTCACCCTCAAGGAACATTGTGGTGACCAGGAAGGGCAGATCTTCACCTACTTGGCCTTGGGAGCCGCCTACAGGGAACTGGGCCGAATAGACCAAGCCCGGGCAGCGTGGCAACAGGCCCTCCGCCTGGCCAAACACGAGGAGTTCGAGGACGTTGTCGTAGTGGTTAGAGCCCTGATCGAGAGCCGCGTGGAAGACTGGCTGCGGAGTTGACACCATGAAATTGGTGGTGATCCCCGGTGACGGCATTGGAAAAGAGGTGGTTCCGGCCGCTGCGCACGTGCTCAAGGCAGTCATTCCCGACTTGGACATCGTGACCGCTGAAGCCGGCTGGGGGACGTTCCAGGAACTCGGCACAGCAGTGCCTGCGAGCACGTTGGAGGCCGTGCGCACGGCCGGCGCAGCCCTCTTCGGCGCCGTGCAGTCGCCGGCCCACCCCGTGTCTGGCTACCGAAGCGCCATCCTGACGCTCCGCACTGCCCTCGACCTGTACGCCAATGTGCGCCCCGTGCGTGCACTTCCCCTGCCAGGCGCGCGCGCGGACGTTGACCTGATCATTGTGCGGGAGAACACCGAAGGGCTGTACGTGGGCGAGGAGCAGGGCAATCAGGAACAAGCCGAGGCCATACGGCGCATCACGCGCGCGGCCAGCGAACGCATCGGCCTGTTGGCCGCGCGATTCGCCCGTCGCCGCCTCACCATCGTCCACAAGGCCAACGTGCTCCCCCTCACTGATGGCCTCTTTCGCGACACTGTGCGCGCTACGGTGTCCACCATTCGCCCCGATGTGGACGTGGAAGAGATGTTGGTGGACGTGGCCGCCTACCACTTGGCCCGTTCACCAGAACGCTTCGACGTGATCGTGGCCCCCAACTTGTACGGCGACATCCTCAGTGACCTTGCCTCCGTCTGGTGTGGCGGACTGGGCTTGGCCCCCTCAATCAACTTGGGAAATGGGGTGGCGGTAGCCGAGCCAGTTCACGGCAGCGCGCCAGACATCGCCGGCCGTGGCATTGCCAACCCCATTGCCGCCATCTTGAGTGGGGCGCTGCTCTGCCGGTATGTCTGGTATCTGCCCAGGGTGGCTGTCGCCATCGAGGAGGGAGTTCGCCGGGCCCTGCAAGCCGGCGCGGCAACACCTGACCTAGGGGGCACCTTGACGACTGGGGAAATGGTAAAAGCCGTATTGGACCACATTCGTCCGGACGAGGCCGAACGGTACGGGACGTAAGAGATGAGATGAGGCCAGAAGACATGGCGCGGGAGAGAGGTTGTGTGCCCCTCCCCGCGCCGTGTGGTGATATCACATGGCTCTCCCAGTGCTGTCCTCCATTGGGAATGGGACTACGAGGAGCGCTGGGCCAGGACAAGGAAGACACCGCCAGTCACGGCCCCGTAGAGAAGGTGGCCTACTAGGCTCCACCACTGCATCTGGCCCACCACCAGGACCATGTTCGCCATCCCCAGCATGAGGGGCATCAACACCAGGGCGCCGAGCACCCACCACACTACCCCGTAGAGCGCGCCGCCAACAAGAGCAGTGTCCCAACGGCGGGGCAGTCGCGCTGCAAGCACCCCATATGTGGCCCCGATGATGGCACTAATGCCCATGTGGACGATGAAGCCCACAGTGCTGTTGGGCTGGCCGACGAGCTGACCCACCAGGGGCAGGATGTTCATCATGGCCATCATGATCCCGAAGAGAACGCCGCCAGCCAGTCCGGCCACAGCGCCCAGCGTGATGCTCCCGGCCACCGATGTGGTCTGACGCAGTGCTGTGGTCATTGCTCCCTCCTCATCTTCCGGTTGTCGGTTGATGCCTCTATTCATCAGATGAGATGGGCCCACAGATTCTTACTTCCTTCATCCCAGCGTTAGTCCCAGAATGAAAAGGCGCCCAGCGACGAGCACGACATCCCGTTGTGTCTGTTTTTCATATCGGTCGGCCTGGGATATCATACAGATGTGATGGTAGGAGTCACAGCTCCTAGCTGTGAGAGGACGGCATTTAGGCAACGCGCGATCAGGAGGGAAAGCATTCCATGCGCAAGGCCAAACTGGTGGAGATGAAGTGCACAGCCTGCCGCGGTGATGAACCCCCACTGTCGGCCGAGGAGATTCAGGAGCTTATGGATCAAGTGCCCGGCTGGACGGTGGTTGAGCGCGAGGGTATCCCACAGCTTGAACGGGTGTTCCGCTTCGCCAACTTCGCCGAGGCGCTGGCGTTCACCAACCAAGTCGGCGAGTTGGCCGAGGCTGAAGACCACCACCCGGCTATTCTCACCGAGTGGGGACGGGTCACTGTGCGCTGGTGGACCCACAAGATCCGGGGGCTGCACCAGAACGACTTCATCATGGCTGCCAAGACCAACCAGCTCTACGAGGAGAGCGGACAAGCGGGGTGATGGCCCGAGACGGACACGTTAGGCCATGAGAGCCACGCCCACAATGAGCACGGCCGCCTCTGTGCTCTCGCAGAGGGCACCGTACATATCACCCGTGAAGCCGGGCACGCGACGCAGGGCCCACCGGCCGGCCAGCCAGGTGAGAAGGGTAGCTCCCGCCCACAGGGCCACGCCTGTGCTCCTCAGCACCAGGCCGACAACGCCCAAGGCCAAAGTGCCAGCCAGGACCGCCTCACGCCGGCCCGCATGGGTGTTCATGGCCTGGCCCAGTCCCTGTGGCCTCGCGTAGGGGAAGCTCACCGTGGCCAGGGACATGGCCCATCTTCCGAGAACGGGCGCAGAGAGCACAAGGCCGGCCGATACTGGCCAGGGTGCCGCCAACAAGGTGGCCATGGCACTGTACTTGGCTAGAAAGAGCAGGGCTCCGCCGGCGACGGCGAAGGCTCCCACGCGCTCGTCGCGCATAATGCGGAGCCGCTCCTGGGGCGTGTGACCGCCGAAGAGCCCGTCACACACGTCCAGAAAGCCGTCCACGTGGAGCGCGCCCGTGAGCACAACCCACACCCCCACCACCAACGCGCCGGCCACGTCGGCGCCCACCCGGGGCACGCTGATCCAAGCGGCGACCACGAGCACGCTGCCCACCGTCAGCCCCACCAGGGGAAACCAGCCAACGGTGGCGCCCAGCTCCCGATCTTCCACGCGGGACACGGAGAGAGGGAGCACGGTGAGGAAGGAAAAGGCCAAGCGAATCACCCGGAACACGGCCATTCCTCATTGGTGCGGCCCGCTGCGGTAGTGCCAGATGGCGTTCATGGTGTGGTAGAGCAGGCGTGCGGCGGCGAATTCGGCCATGTGAAGGCCAGGGCGCGGGGCCAACTCCACACAATCCACGGCTGCCACGCGGGCCACGCGGGCTACAGTCCGAACGATGGCGAGCGTTTGGGGCCAAGTGAGACCGCCGGGCTCGGGTGTGCCGGTGGCCGGGATGATTGAGGGGTCCAAGCCATCCACGTCTAACGAAATGAAGAGGCGCCGACCGTGCAGGCGCGCCTCCAGGTCGGCCAACAGGAGTTCGATGGGGGTGGCGTGCACGTCATCAGCGAACCAGACCCGCAGGCGCTCAGGGTGAGCACGGATGAATTCGACCTCTTCCCTGGAGATGGCCCGCACGCCGATTTGAAAAATGGAGTCCACACCCTCGTCAAGCAGCCGCCGGCTCACACAGGCGTGGCTGTAGCGACTGCCCTCGTACTCGTCGCGCAGGTCACTGTGGGCGTCCACTACCACCACGGTGAACGTTTC
Source organism: Ardenticatenia bacterium (assembly GCA_030949995.1). Taxonomy (GTDB): domain Bacteria; phylum Chloroflexota; class Anaerolineae; order Ardenticatenales; family Ardenticatenaceae; genus WFWG01. The sequence goes on along the minus strand of JAUZRY010000032.1, from coordinate 6,998 downwards.
CCCGTACGCACGACCCAGCCCGCGCGCAACGCCCACAGAGATGGTGTGCTCTCCCCCCAGCACCACGAGCAGCCGGTCGGGCCGCGCACATGTTTCTACGGCCCGGGCAATATCGGCCACCATGGCCTCAGGGGAGGCGTGGTTGGTGGGCACCGGCAGCAGGGTGTGAACGCCGTACTCCAGAGCGGGTTCGCCCTCAAAGACGGGGTCGTAGAGCTCGACTTGGGCGGAGGCCTCAATGATGGCCGCCGGCCCCTTGCGCGTGCCCCCCTCGTAGCTGACCGTGCTCTCGTACGGCACCGGGAGCACCCAGGCCCACGAGCGTTCGGGCACCGTGAATTCCGGCGGCAGGTCCAGGAAATGATTCACGTGCGCCCTCCACCTGCGTCCGCCGGGCGGGCCAAGTCATCTGTTCGGAGGGCGTCGAGGAGCTCAGCCCGCCGTTCGTAGAGGCGCTTGAGGGGCCGAGGAGGGCGTTTGGCCAGAGCATAGGCCACGAGAATGGGCAAGGCGATGGTGGTGTCGGCGTAACAGACGACGGTATTGGGCAATTGGTTCGGGTCCACCTTGCCCCACGTGACCGCCTCGCTCGGCGTGGCCCCCGAGAGCCCCCCGGTGTCTGGGCGTGCGTCGGTAATCTGGACGAAGTAATCGTGCCCGCGCTCGTCCAGGCCGAGCACTTCTTGGATTTGGGGCTCGGTTTGGAGGGCAAAGTTTTTGGGTGTACCCCCGCCCAGAATAAGCAGGCCGCTCTTGCCACCAGCGCGCTTGGTGCCGTAGACGATGGCCGCCGTCTCGTTCACGTCCAGCTCAGGGTCGAAGCCGATCTCACGTCCTTGAAGGCGCAGGGCGGCGACGTTCATGCCCAAGCCAGAATCGCCGGGCGCGGGGGTGTAGATGGGCACTCCGGCCTCGTAGGCAGCGCCGAGGAGCGAGCGGTGAGGCAATCCCAGCAGGCGTTCGCGCTCGCGCACGTAACGCCCCAAGTGATGGTGAAATTCGGCCGTCCCCATGCGTCCTCTGAACTCAGGAGCCGTCAGCGCACGGCGGATGAAAGCGTCGGTCTCAAAGAGCACGTCCTGCTCGAACACGATATCGTAGATGCGGATGATGCCTTCCTCCCGGAGGCGCACATCGTCTACGAGAGGAGATGTCTGGTAGAGCTCGAAGCCCAGCGAGCGGTGCAAATCGTGGTAGAGGTTGGCCCCTGTGGTCACGATCCAGTCCACAAAACCGGCTTCTATCAGGGGCACGAAGGCCGCATGGCCCAAGCCGGCCGGGGTGAGAGCACCGCTGATGGTGAGACAGACGGTGGTGTCGGGCTCAAGCATCTGCTCGACGAACAGGTGGCACGCCTCCCGCAAGCGGGCAGCGTTGTAGGCGAGGAAGAAATCGTCCACCAGGGCCGTCACCGGGAGATCTGCCGGAATTGGTCCAGGAGCCAACTTTCGGCCGTACACGGGAGCCTCCCTCAGATGAGCACGGCAGCGGCAATAACCGTGGTCCACATGCCTCCGGGTGCGCCCTCGGCCGTCTGGGTGATGCTGGTGCTGTCCACGATGTGTCCCCCCATGCGGTACTGTTCCTTGCGCTCGTTGTAATCCTTGTCCGGGTCGAAGGCAATGCCCAAGGTGGTGGCCAACATGGCCGCGGCCAAGTCCTCGGCGTAGTCAGCCGCTTCCTGTTCTGTTTGTCCGTAGGCGTGGTGTTCGGCCAAGTAACCGTACATGCGGGGGTCAGCCGGAATAGCAATGCCGATGGAGGCCGCAATGCGGCGCCCTGGCTCGTTGGTGGTCATCTCAGAAAGGACGACGAAAGTGACCTCACCGGCCTCCAAGGCCGCCAACCCCTCCTCGCGGCTGACGATGCGGCAACCAGGAGGAAAGATGGAGGAGACCCGCACCAGGTTGAGGTGAGCAATGCCGGCTTCTCGCAGGGCCAGCTCGAAGCTGGTGAGACGCTCTTTGTGAATGCCAACACCGCGCGTTAGAAAGAGCTTCCTCGGCACAAAGCGCATGGCCCTTCTCCTTGTGCGAAAATTTCACCCACGCCCTCTCCGGCGGACGCGGGCCGATATTCTGGGCGATGGTTCACATCCGCGAGGATACCGCGAAACTGTTCTTCTGTCGGGCACCAGGGATATGCCTACCATGCACTATCTTCGGCCGTAGTGAGCACAGCACGGCCACCTGGCCTGCCTGCTGGCCTCCCACAGGGAACTTCATGCGCGGCACCACGTGGACATCGGCCCACCATGAAGAACCCGCCCGACGGTGCAGGGCGGGTGGGCTAGCCGGTATTCTACAATAAGTCGCGGAGAAGGGCGAATTGGGAAATGCCCCACGGGCCGGTGAGATGAACGGCCTGTCTCTACCCGTGCTCGCCCTGCACCCGGTACATCTCGCGCTCCTCGACAAGGCGGCGCAACACGTTCACCAACAGCTCACATTGGACGCGGTAGAAGCGCTCCGCCACGTCGCCGGGGGTGTCGAATTCGTAGATGGGCACACGCTCCTGGGCGAGGATGGGTCCTTCATGTTGTGGAGCGCGCAAGATGTGGGCAGTCACACCGGTTTCACGGATGAAGCCAGCCGTGTAGGCTTCGTAGGCACGTTGGACAGGGTTCAGCCCGTAGGGGTCGAAGACGGGGAATTGGCCGGGCAGTCCGGCGTGGAGGTTGATCACCCGGTCGGGGAAGCGCCGAAGGAACGTTTCCCCCAAGGGCAGACGCCATTCGGCCAGGATCACGTAATCGGGGGCAAACTTGGCCACGTGCTCGGCCAGATCGGCCTCGAAGTCGTGCTCGTTGCGCCCCTCGAACCGGTATTCAGCCGGATCGTGGAGGAAAGCTGGCACGCCTTCTCGCTCGGCCCGCAAGAGGCCGTAGGCGTAGGGTTCGTGGGAGAACACCGCGACCACCTGGCCATGGAGGCGTTCGGTTCGGCAGGCATCCAGAATGGCCTGCAACACCCCCCCCGACCCTGATATGAGTACCACAAAGCGCACGTTTTCGCCTTCTCTTCCCATCGCCATTCCACCCTCGTGTTTTCTCTGTGCTCATCCACGTCCCTGGACAATGAACGGGGGAGCACGCGCACATTCCCGCTTCGTGTTGACGGTGAACTTTCACTGTTGATTATAGCACAACGTGCGATATCCGGCCTTGGCCCAGAAGGGCCATTTGGCCCGTGCGAACGTCCTCATCCCCTCGGCACACGTTACGCCGACGCGCGGGCGGTGTTCAGGACTGCCACGCCGGCCACCACATCACCGTCCTTCAAGTCCATAACGCGCACCCCGCGCGCGTTGCGCCCCATGCGGGAAATCTGGGCCACCCTGGTGCGAATGAGCACCCCGTTGGCTGAGATGAACGTGACTTCACCGTCGGCGTGGACCACGCGGGCGGCCACAACAGGGCCGATGCGCTCAACAGCCTTGGCAATGGCGCGCACGCCCTTGCCGTATCGTCCCTGCACGGGGAACTCCTTCACGGCCACGCGCTTGCCGAACCCCCTGGCCGTGACGATCAACACATCCCCATCAGGGCGGACCACGTCCATGCCAGCCACCTGATCTCCCGGCTCCAGCTTGATGGCCCAGACACCGGCCGCAGTGCGCCCCATGGGACGAATGTCAGCCTCGGGAAAGCGGATGGCTTGGCCCCGTTCAGTCACGATGATGAGCTCGTCGTGGCCGTGGGTCAGCTTCACCCAGCCCAGCTCGTCGCCCTTCTCCAGCGTCACGGCGATGAGCCCACTGGCGCGCACGCTCTTGAACTCTGAGAGATCAACGCGCTTGATGCGCCCTTTTCGGGTCAACATGACCAAGTAGTCGGCCGCCTTCCAGTTGTGAATGGGCACAGCGGCCGTCACCGTCTCGTCGGGGGCGATGTTAATAACGTTGACCAAGGGTGTCCCCCTGGCCGTGCGGCCGGCATCGGGGATATCGTAGGCACGCACTTGGTAGACTTTGCCCCGGTTGGTGAAGAAGAGCACATCGTCGTGGGTGTAGGCGGCGAAGACGTGCATCACCTGATCGTGGTCGCCAGTGGTCATGCCCATGACGCCCCGACCGCCGCGTCGCTGTGTCCGAAAGACTCGTGCCGGCGTGCGCTTAATGTAGCCCCTGGACGTGATGCTCACCAGCACGGGAATATTTGGGATGAGGTCTTCCTCGTCGAAGGAACCGTCAGCGTCTGGCAGGATTTCAGTGCGGCGCTCGTCACCGTAACGCACCTTCAGCTCCTCCAGCTCCTCGCGAATGAGCTGCCGCACCTTGGCTGGGTGAGCCAGGAGGTCAGTCAAATAGGCGATCTGGGCCCGCACTTCACGGTACTCCTCCAGCAGCTTCTGGCGTTCCAGGGCGGCCAGCCGACGCAACTGGAGGTCGAGGATAGCACGCGCTTGAACGTCCGTCAGTTCGAAACGGCTCATGAGGGCTGTCATGGCGGCATCGGCCGACGGGGACTGGCGGATCGTCTCAATGACGGCGTCCACGTGCTCGAGGGCCTTCAACAAGCCCTCGAGCACGTGCTCACGGGCACGTGCTTTTTTCAAGTCGAAGTGGGAACGGCGGGTGATGACATCAATACGGTGTTGCAGGTAATGCCAAAGGGCCTGTTTGAGGGGTAACACCCGGGGCACGCCGTCCACCAGGGCCAGCATGTTGACGCCGTAGGTGACTTGCAATTGGGTGTACTTGAAGAGCTGGTTGCGCACCTTGTTGGCAAAGGCACCCCGTTTTAACTCAATGACAATGCGCATTCCGTGGCGGTCGCTCTCATCTCGCAGGTCAGCGATCTGGTCCAACCGGCCGTTGCGCACCAGTTCGGCGATCTTCTCCACAAGCGATGCCTTGTTCACCTGGTAGGGCAACTCGGTGATCACTATGCGACGGCGGTTGCCCGGAAGCTCCTCGATTTCGGCGCGGGCGCGCACGGTGATGGTGCCCCTGCCGGTGGCGTAGGCTTGTTTGATCCCCTCCTGGCCCAGAATTCGCGCCGCCGTGGGGAAATCAGGCCCCTTGATGAACCGCATGAGTTCCTGAACGGTGACCTCGTCCAGCCGATCCCAGTGTTCGATCATGTAGACGAGGGCATCGCAGATCTCGCCCAAGTTGTGGGGCGGGATGTTGGTGGCCATGCCCACGGCGATGCCACTGGCCCCGTTGACCAGCAGGTTGGGCACACGGGCCGGCAAGCACCGCTGGCTCCTGGAGTGAGCCGTCGAAGTTGGCCACGAACTCCACCGTCTCTTTCTCTATGTCCGCCAACATCTCCGTCGGCCATCGGGGCCAGGCGGGCCTCGGTGTAGCGCATGGCCGCCGGCGCGCGTCCTCGATCCACCGAGCCGTAGTTGCCCTGCCCGTCCACCAGCGGGTAGCGCATGGCGAAGTCCTGGGCCATGCGCACCAGGGTGTCGTAGACGGCGCTGTCGCCGTGGATGGTACTTGCCCAGCACCTCACCCACGATGCGGGCGCTCTTGCGGTAGGGCCGGTCGGGGCGCAGCCCCATGTCGTACATGGCGTAGAGAATGCGCCGGTGCACCGGCTTCAGGCCGTCCCGCACGTCGGGCAGGGCGCGGCTCACGATCACGCTCATGGCGTAATCCAGGTAGGAGCCCCGCATCTCCTCATCAATGTCAATTTGGCGGACGTGACCGATCTGGACAGGCGGTGGTGTTCCCATACGCTTCCCCGCTGCTGCTCTTCACATCGGGTTGACAGGTGACCACACGAGGGTAATCCACCACAAGAGGACCACAGGCGTTGGCCAAACGGAGTCCTCGGGAGGATTGTGCCCAACTTCTCCGGCCGCTCGCAGACACGGGCAAACACGCCGGGCGTTTACGCAAATTATACCTGAAAAGGAAGCTCTTGACGAGTGTCCAAACACCCACTTGACACCCCTTCAAGCTGTGATAGGATGGACAACCGGTGTCTTCGCCATTACCACAACGAGGCCAGGACAACGCCGGAGCCCAGATCAACGGGATGAAGAGCTCCTCAGGAGGAAAGTGCAGTGGAAGAGAAAAAAGTGCGTGTGGCCATCATCGGCGTGGGCAATTGTGCCAACTCCCTGGTCCAAGGGGTTTACTACTACAAGGAGGCGTCGCCAGACCAATTCGTCCCCGGTCTCATGCACGTGGAGCTGGGCGGCTACCACGTGCGCGACATCGAGTTCACCGCTGCCTTTGACGTGGACGCCGACAAAGTGGGCAAAGACCTCTCCGAGGCTATATGGGCCGGGCAAAACAATACCATCAAGTTCTCCGAGGTGCCCTATTTGGGCGTTAAGGTCTACCGGGGCATGACCCATGATGGGTTGGGCGAATACTTGCGGCACAAGATCCACAAGGCCGAAGGTCCCACGGACAACATCGTGAAAATCCTGCGGGAGACTCAGACTGACGTGGTGGTCAGCTACTTGCCGGTGGGCAGCGAAATGGCCACGAAGTGGTACGTGGAGCAAGTGTTGGACGCCGGATGTGCGTTCATCAACTGTGTGCCCGTCTTCATCGCCCGGGAACCCTACTGGCAACGCCGCTTTGCTGAGCGAGGTCTGCCCATCATCGGCGACGACATCAAAAGCCAAGTGGGCGCCACCATTGTGCACCGCGTCCTCACCAAGCTCTTCCGGGACCGCGGGGTGCGCCTGGAGCGCACGAGCCAGCTCAACGTGGGCGGCAACATGGATTTCTACAATATGTTAGAGCGCAGCCGGCTGGAAAGCAAGAAGATCTCCAAGACCAACGCTGTCACCTCCCAGCTCGATTACAACCTGGGCGAAGAAATGTCTTCATTGTTGCTGAATGACTAATTACCTGGCCAGGACCACAGGTAGGCGGCTGCGCCACTGAGGAAGCTTCCCTTGCCTTTTCCTCCTTTATGCACGCTTCATGATATATATATATAACATATTATATATATATATATATAGTATATATATATATGTAGCTGTATGTGCATGCATTCCTTCCCTTCCCTTCCCTTCTTCCTT
>JAUZRY010000031.1 GCA_030949995.1 Ardenticatenia bacterium | reverse complement strand
AGAGAACCTGCTCCCCACACGTGTCCAGCGGGTGGTGGTACTAGATATCGAAGTAGAGCACGAACTCGTAGGGGTGTGGTCGCAGGCGGACAGGGTCCACCTCATTTTCCACCTTGTACTGAGTATAGGCGTCCAACACGTCGCGGGTGAAGACATCACCGCGCATCAGGTACTCGTGGTCGCGCTGAAGTTCGGCCAGCACCTCGGCCAGCGAGCCGGGCGTGGACTTGACTTTTTCAGCCTCCTCAGGCGGCAGATCGTAGAGGTCCTTGTCGATGGGCTCACCCGGGTCGAGGCGTCGCTGAATGCCGTCCAACCCGGCCATGAGCAGGGCCGAGAAACAGAGATAGGGGTTGGCCGTTGGATCAGGGGCGCGGAACTCAATGCGCTTGGCCTTGGGACTCTTGGAATACATGGGAATGCGGCAGATGGCCGAGCGGTTCCGCTGGGAGTAGACCAAGTTAATGGGTGCCTCGTAGCCGGGCACCAGCCGCTTGTAGGAGTTGGTGGTGGGCGCGGCGAAGGCCAGGATTGAGGGCGCGTGGGTGAGCAGTCCGCCGATGTAGTGGCGGGCGGTCTCGGAGATTTGGGCGTAGCCAGCCTCGTCGAAGAAGATGTTGCGTTCGTCCTTCCAGAGGCTCTGGTGGGTGTGCATGCCTGAGCCATTGTCGCCATACAGGGGCTTGGGCATGAAGGTGGCGGTCAGGCCGTGTTGGCGAGCCACGTTTTTGACAATGTACTTGTAAATCATCAGCTTGTCGGCCATGCGGGTGAGGGTGTCGAAGCGCATGTCAATCTCGCCTTGGCCGGCTGTGGCCACCTCGTGATGGTGAACTTCCACTTCGACGCCCACTTGCTCCAAGGCCAGCACCATGCGGCTGCGCACGTCCTGGAGCGTGTCCGTGGGGGGCACGGGGAAGTAGCCCCGCTTGGGCGGAATTTGGCCGCCCAAATTCTCCCCCTCGCGGCCGCTGTTCCACCACGCCTCGGGGCTGTCCACCTCGTAAAAGGCGCTGTAGGGCTCAGCGCTGTAGCGCACGCGGCTGAAGATGAAGAACTCGGCCTCAGGGCCCCAAAAGCTCACGTCGGCGATGCCCGTCTGTTTCAGGAAAGCTTCGGCCTTCTTGGCCACGTAGCGTGGATCGCGCGTGTAGGGCTGGCGGGTTACAGGGTCGTAGACATCACAGATCAGCACCAGAGTGGGCACTTCGAGGATAGGATCGATGAAGGCCGTGGCGGGATCGGGGATGAGGATCATGTCCGATTCCTCAATGGCCTGAAAGCCGCGAATGGAGGAGCCGTCAAACCCCACGCCGTCCTCAAAGGCGTCCTCGTCCAGCGTGTGGGCGGGCATGCTGAAGTGCTGCCACGTGCCGGGCAAGTCGGTGAACCGCAGGTCCACGATCTGGATGTTGTGTTCCTTGATGGCTGCTAGAACATCTTGGGGTGTGTTGCACGAAAGCGCCATACCTTCACTCCTCTCCTTTTTTACAATTTTGGGTGGGTTGAACCCGGTTTTCTCCCAAGGGCAGGGGAGCCGGGCCGGAACACGCTCCGTGTCTCGGGGCACCCGCACATTGGCCGCGGTGCCGCTCGTGTCGTGAGCTATGGTAGCCCATTTCCTGTGACCTTCCTACAGACACTCTACCCGGAAAAAAGGGGATGGCACTTGTGCAAAGAAGTGCTGTGCCCTCAACCCCGTGTGCTCCTTCAAGGCGCGTGGCGTTTACCCAGAAGAGCTCGAGCTGCTACTATAGGCGCGCGGGTTGGCCTCATCCTCACACGTCTGGGAACGGGTGCACGCGAGCGGGCTCTTTGGCACGAGGTGCCAAAACGTTTTACCAACCCCGAGCCCACCATATCGGCCTATCACCTGCCGGGTGGACGGCAGCTCGGGGGCTGATCACGTCCATTCGCGAGAGACCTCAAACGGAGAACGCCTATGCTCACACAGGTTCCGGTCCAGTCCAAATCGCTTCAAGTGTATCGCCCAGTGGTGGGCGACAACGTGGTAGATCGCCTCTACGCCTTGGCCGAGCCGCTACGGGGTGCGCGTGTGGTCCACGTGAACGCCACGGCCTACGGAGGAGGCGTGGCTGAAATCCTCCAGTCCCTGGTACCGCTGATGCGCGATGTGGGCTTGGACGCCCATTGGCACGTGATCGAGGGGAGTGACGAGTTCTTCAACGTGACCAAGGCCATGCACAATGGGCTGCAGGGCATGGATGTGCCCTTCGACCAAGGGCAACAGGCCGTGTGGGTGCGCTACAACCGCCTAAACGCGGCCCACTTTTCGGGCCCGTACGATTTCATCGTGGTTCATGACCCCCAGCCGGCCGGACTCCGTCACTTCACGGGCGGAAGACCGGGCCGTCATTGGCTCTGGCGCTGTCACATTGACACCTCGACGCCGACGCCGGCCTTTTGGAAGTTCCTCGTGCCCTACTTGAGCGAGTATGAGGCCGGCATCTTCACCATGCGGGAGTACGTTGGGCCGGGCCTTCGCTTTTCCCACTTGGCCATCATCGCACCTACTATCGACCCGCTCTCCCCCAAGAATCGCCCCATGTCGGCCGAAGAGGCCCGCCGAATTGTGGCCCGTTTTGGGGTGGACACCGAACGTCCTCTCATGCTCCAGGTGAGTCGCTTTGACCCCTGGAAGGACCCCTTAGGGGTGATCGACGCTTACCGGCTGGTGAAAGCCCGTGTGCCCGAACTCCAGTTGGCCCTGGTGGGCTCCATGGCCTCCGATGACCCGGAGGGCTGGTATTTCTACGACCGCACCCTCCGCCACGCCGGCGAGGATTTCGACATCTACGTGCTCCACAACTACCACGGCGTGGGCAACGAAGAGGTCAACGCCTTCCAGACTGTCGCTGACGTGGTGGTTCAGAAGTCCGTGCGAGAGGGCTTTGGCCTGGTAGTGACGGAAGCGCTCTGGAAGGGCAAGCCGGTGGTGGGCGGGCGGGCCGGGGGCATTCCCCTGCAGGTCATCGACGGCCAGACCGGGTTCCTGGTGGAGAGCGTGGAAACATGTGCTGACCGCGTGCTCCACCTGTTCCAACACCCCGAGGAGCGCGCCCGCATGGGGGGGCGGGGGCGTGAGCATGTCCGGCGCCATTTCCTCATCACCCGGCTCCTGGAAGATTACCTGCGCCTCTTCCGTCGCCTGGAGGGGATGGACATTCAAGAGGGGAGGACCGGCTGATGCTGGACTTCACGGGCGAGTTGGAGACCGCTTGCCGCCTGGCCCGGGAGGCCGGGCGGCTTCTCATGAAGTTTTACGGTGCGGCCGGCCGGATTGTGGAAAAGGAAGGTGGATCTCCGCAGAGCGAGGCCGACCGGGCAGTGAACGCCTACATTGTCGACGCCCTTCGCGCGGCATATCCTCGCGACGGCGTGTTGGCTGAGGAATCGCCCGACACTATGCGCTCCGGGAGCGCGCGTGTCTGGATGGTGGACCCCCTCGACGGCACGCGGGAGTTTCTGGAGGAAGTGGGCCAGTTCGTGGTGCAAATAGGCCTGGTCTACCGGGGCAGGCCGGTGGTAGGGGTTGTCTATCAGCCGGTGACGGACAAGCTCTACTACGGTCTGGTGGGCGAGGGGGCTTTCCTGGAGCGGGGCGCGCGGGTGGAGCAGCTGCGGGTAAACGGGTGCCAGGAGGTGGCCGCGTTCCGCGCGGTGGTGAGCCGTTCTCACGCCTCGCCCCTCACTGCGCGCCTGCTTGAGGCCTTGGGCATCCGGCAGGTGGTTCCCATTGGCAGCGTGGGGTTGAAAGTGGCGGCGTTGGTGGAAGGGGCTGCAGAGCTCTACCTTCACCCCTCAGGCTACACCAACGTGTGGGATACGGCGGCGCCGGAGGCGCTCTTGGTGGCGGCGGGCGGCCTGATGACCGATTGCTTTGGGCGCCCGCTCGACTACCAAAGTCAGGATGTGAAGAATCGGTATGGGCTTCTGGCGAGCAACGGCATGGCCCACCGGGAGATTGTGGACCGCCTTGCTCCGCTGCTCGGCGGGGCCTTTGGCCCGTAGGCTGGCCACAGTACACGGTGGAAGATCATTTCACAAGAGGATCGGCGCAGCACGGCGGAGGTAGCGCCCGCTGCCCGGGGTGCCCAGGAAACGGTCGCCGTCCACGATGAGCCGGCCCCTGGAGAAGACTTTCTCGGGCCGGCCCACGATTTCCCACCCTTCCCACAAGTTGTAGTCCACGTTCATGTGGTGAGTGCGGGCGCTGCGCACGTGGCGTGCCGCAGGGTCCCACACCACCAAGTCGGCATCGCTGCCCACGGCCACGGTTCCCTTGCGAGGGTAGAGGCCGAAGAGCTTGGCCGGCGCCGTGCTGGTGACCTCCACGAAGCGGTGAAGGCTCAGGCGGCCCTCGTGGACGCCGGCGTGGTAGAGCATCAGCAGGCGGTCTTCAATGGCCGGGATGCCGTTGGGAATGTGGTCGAACCGTTCACGCCCCAGCTCCTTCTGTCCGACGAAGTTGAAGGGGCAATGGTCAGTGCTGACCACCGAGAGGTCACCATGGGCGAGGCCCTGCCAGAGGGCCTCACAGTCCTCGGGAGCGCGGAACGGGGGGGAGCAGACCCACTTGGCGCCCTCGAAGTCAGGGCGCTCCAGCTCGTCGACGGTGAAGAAGAGGTACTGGACGCACGTTTCAGCGTATACAGGGCGGCCTCGTGCCCGCGCGTTGGCCACGGCGTCCAAGGCGTCCTGCTGGGTGAGGTGGACAATGTAGACGGGCGAGCCGGCCATGTCGGCTAACCAGATGGCACGGGCTGTGGCCTCGGCTTCGGCCTGGGGAGGGCGGGTGCGGGCGTGCCAGATGGGGGCTGTGTCCCCCCGGGCGATGGCCTCGCGCACCAGGATGTCGATGACGTCGCCGTTCTCGGCGTGGACAATGGGCAGCAGCCCCAATTCGGCGGCGCGACGGCAGACGCGGAAGAAGTCCCCGTCGCTGAGCTGGTAGACTCCCTTTGTAGGCGAGGAAGAGCTTGACGCTGGTCACCCCCCACTCGGGGAGTTTGGCCATCTCCGCCAGCACCTCCTCCTGGGGATCGGTGATCGAAATATGGAAGCCGTAGTCGATGACGGCCTTGTCCTCGGCGCGGGCGTGCCAGGCCTCCAGGGCCTCGCGCAGGGAGTGGCCCCTGGCCTGGTTGGCGAAGTCGATGTGGCACGTGGTGCCGCCGAAGGCAGCGGCCACATGGCCTGTGAAGAAGTCGTCAGCCGAGACAGTGCCCCAGGAGTGGAGTTCCAAGTGCGTGTGAACGTCGATGCCGCCCGGCAGAATGTACTTGTCAGTGGCGTCCACGGTTAGATCGGCTTGGACGGTCTCGGCCAGTCCTTGTCCGATGAGGACCACGTGTTCCCCTTCGATGAGGATGTCGGCCACGTAACTGTCCGTGGCGGTGATGATGCGTCCGCCGGCGATGAGTATGGTCATGGAGTACTCCTCGGTGGTGACAGGTGATCGGGGTTCGTGTTGGTTTGACTGCCGGCCGCCGGAATTCCGGGCGAAGGCGCCCCGGGAGGGATTCGAACCCCCGACCGACGGCTTAGAAGGCCGCTGCTCTGTCCGCTGAGCTACCGGGGCGCGGGATGCGGAAGGTTGGCCTGTTTGACGGCGAGGTCAGGTCCAGGGGAACTCACCCCCTGGACCCACGTGTGGTATTGTAGTGAGTTTGTCCGCCCGGGCAAACTTTAGCTTCCCATGCGCTCGATCACCGCGTCGGCGAACTCGGCCGTGCCCACTTGAGTGGCCCCCTCCATCTGGCGTGCCAGATCGTAGGTGACCACTTTGTCCTGGATGGCGGCCGCGATGCCCTGTCGCACGAGCTGGGCAGCTTCGTCCCAGCCCATGTGTTCCAACATCATCACGCCGCTCAAGGTGAGGGCGGTGGGGTTGACTTTGTTCTGGCCGGCGTATTTGGGCGCCGTGCCGTGGACGGCCTCGAAGACGGCCACGGTGTCGCCGATGTTGGCGCCGTGGGCAACACCCAGGCCGCCTACTTGGGCGGCGGCGGCATCGCTCAGGTAGTCACCGTTGAGGTTGGGCAGGGCCAGCACGTCGTATTCGGCCGTGCGGGTGAGGAGTTGTTGGAGCATGTTGTCGGCGATGCGGTCCTTGATCACCACTGTGCCTTCCGGGCGCCGGCCGTCAAAGCGCTCCCACAGCTCTTGTTCGGTGATGGTCTGACTCCCGAACTCCTCCCGGGCCAGCTCGTAGCCCCAGTCTCGGAAGGCGCCCTCGGTGTACTTCATGATGTTCCCCTTGTGGACAAGGGTGACGCTTGCGCGCCCTCGCTGGATGGCGTAGCGGATGGCCTGTCGGACCAGCCGCTTGGTCTTGAACTCGCTAATGGGCTTGACGCCCACGCCGGTCGTCTCGATGTATTCCATCTCCACGCCCATCTCGTCGCGCAGGAAGTTCAGGAACTTGATCGCTTCGGGCGTGCCGGCCTGCCACTCGATGCCGGCGTACACATCTTCGGTGGCCTCGCGGAAGAGGACCATGTCCATCTGCTCGGGGCGGCGCACCGGGCTGGGAAGGCCTGGGATATAGTACACGGGCCGGACGTTGGCGTACAGATCCAGGCGCTGGCGGATGGCCACGTTGAGGCTGCGGATCCCACCTCCTACGGGTGTGGTAAGGGGGCCTTTGATGCCCACGTGGTAATACTCGAACGCCCGCAGGGTTTCGTTGGGCAGCCATTCCCCAAAACGGTCGTAGGCTCGCTCGCCGGCGAAGACTTCCACCCACGCGATGCCCCGGGCGCCGGCATAGGCTTTCTCCACGGCCGCGTCGAGAATGCGGATCATGGCCGGGGTCACGTCTGTTCCAATGCCGTCTCCCAAGATGTAGGGAATAATGGGCCGATCGGGCACGTGGAGAGTGCCCTCCTGCCACGTGATACGTTCGCCGTCAGGCGGTGGGGTAAATGTGGTAAACTCCATGTTTGTTTCCTCCTTTACGGTTTCGGGACGCTGGTCAGCTCCCGTCCTGGCTCGGTGTGATGTTCACGGCGTAGTACCGCCTGCAAGGCTGTGATGGCCACTTCCAACATGTCGGGTGTAGGTTCTCTCGTGGTGAGCCGTTGAAGTGCAACGGCGGGCGCCATCAGGGCCTGGACGAGGGAGCGGTGATAGTGCCGGGCGCCCCACCGGATCAGTTCGTAGCTGATGCTGGCCACCACGGGCACGAGGAGGATGCGGGTGACCACGCGCCAGAGAAAAGCAGGGCGCCCCAAGAGGGCGAAGACGAACACGCTGACCACAGCCACCACCAGCAGGAAGCCGGTACCGCACCGCGGGTGGGTGAGGCCAAAGGGCTGGACGCCCTCAGGCGTGAGGGGGGCGCCGGCCTCGTAGGCGTTGATGGTCTTGTGTTCGGCCCCGTGGTAGGCGAAGACGCGTGCCACGTCCTCCATGCGGCCAATGGCCACGATGTAGCCGACCAGTATGGCAAGCCGTATGAGCCCTTCGATCAGGTTGCTGGTCACGTCTGAGGAAATGAAGCGGTCCAGCCGGTGGACGATCACCAGGGGCACGATGAAGAAGAGGAGGATCGCCATCAGGAGGGAGAATCCCACCAGCCCCCACGCGCCGACCTGTTCCCAGCTCGACGGCGAGCTCCTCGCTGTCGGTGTTTCCTCGGGCATGGCCACTTGGGCCGACCAGAGGAGGGCTCGGGTGCCCAAGCCGATGGCGTCCCAGAGCATGACCAGCCCGCGCAGAAAGGGAAGTTTGCTCCAGCGGCTGGTGTAGATGGGGGCAGTTAACTCTTCAGTGTGGAGGTGGATTGTGCCGTCAGGGGCGCGGACGGCCACAGCGACGTGGTGGCTTCCCCGGATCATGACGCCTTCGATAACGGCTTGTCCGCCGTAGGTGGGCTGTTCCGACATCGTCCTGCTCCGTTGTGTGCTCCGGCTTCTGGTTCGGAACGGTTGCGGCAGGGGGGGCCGGCCGTTGGCGGGGTTCACCTGGGGCCACGCCGCACAACGGTGTGCACCCCCGGGGCAAGGTCGCAGGATGACGAGCAACGCACACATGTACCGGCGGGTGCCGCCCTGCGCCGATTGTACATGATGCCCGGAAGGATGTCAAAGCGAAAGCGAAGGAGGCTGGTGGCCTTCAGTGCCGGGGAAGCTGGGGGAAACGGTCACCACCGGATCGCGATGGCAAGGAGGAAGAAGAGGAAGAAGGCGCCCAGCAGCCAGGCCAGGTGGCGTGGGCGCACGTGCCGTTCCGCAAGATGTGGGGGGCGCTCTGGCCAGTCGTCAGCCCGGATGCGCTGGAGGACGTATTCCAAATCCAGCTCCAGCTCTTCAGCGATGCGCTGCCAGCGCCTTCGGGCCGAGAATTCCCGCAGCCACCCGCTCCAGCCCATCACGTTCAGGGCTAGGAGAATCACGATGAGGAGCAGCTCGCCGCTCATGGCCTGGTCCCGTGACAGGGTGGTCTTCTCTGTCCTGCCTGCGCTGGGCATCACAGGGGCTCATGTCCTGGACTTAGTTCATCAGAGGAAGGTGAACAGGGCATCAATGTTGGCCTCGCATTCGGACAACTTGTTCATGAAGTGCCTCCGGATGTCAGGGGGCTTAGCAGCAGGTGGATCAGGATGTCTCCTGGCCGGGAAGACCAGGTCCGATCACATGAGCCGCTGTGGCCTTGAAGGTGAGCCCCACGGGCGTGCCGGGTTTCAGGCCGAGTTCGCGCACTGTGCGCCGGGTGACAAGGGCGATCATCTCGAAGGTGCCGCAGTCGATGACCACGCGTACATTTGTGCCCACTGGCCTGAGGTGCACTACGTCTCCTCGGAGTGTGTTGCGCGCGCTCGAAGGGGGCAGCTCCGGGGCGCCGGGCCACAGGGTGATGTCTTCTGGCCGCACGGCCACGCGAACGTGACAGCCCGGCCAGTGTCCGGTGCCGGCCACGTCCACCAGGACATCACCCACCCGGAGGCGCACGAGGCCCTCGGCGACGCTCACGATCGTGGCGTCCAGCACGTTTTCGACGCCCACGAAGGCCGCCACCTCCTCGTCTGTGGGCCGGTTGAACACCTCCTCCGGCGTGCCCACCTGGCGGATCCGGCCGGCCAACAGCACAGCAACCCGGTCGGCCAAGGTGAAGGCCTCTTCCCGGTCGTGGGTCACCACCACAGTGGTCTGACCGGTCTCCCGGAGCACATCGAAGAGCTCGCCGATGAGGGAGTGGCGGGTGGGGGCGTCCAAGGCAGCGAACGGTTCGTCGAGAAAGAGCAGGTCTGGCTCAGTGGCGAGGGCGCGGGCAAGGGCCACGCGCTGAGCCTCGCCACCCGAAAGAGCACGTGCCCGCCGGCGTCGCAGGTGAGCGATGCCCAATCGCTCCAGCCAGCGGGCCACACGTGTGCGCCGCTCCTCCCGCGAGATGCGCCGGAAGAGGAGCCCGAGGGCCACGTTGCGTTCCACGCTGGTGTCCAACAACAGGGGGGCCTGCATGACCACGGCCAGGTGTCGGCGATACCAGAGCGTGTCCCGGGCGCGTATGGGACGGCCACGGAAGAGGAGCCGTCCGCGGTCAGGGGAGATGAGGCCGGCCAGCACGTGGAGCAGCGTGGATTTGCCCGCCCCGTTGGGGCCAATGAGGGCCAATGTTTCACCGGGAAACACGTCTAGGCGCTCAACAGCCAGCACCACCCGCGATCCGCGGCGCAGGTAGAGGCTTTCGGCGCGCAAGAGCGGCGTGGCAGCGGAGGGGGGAGACGTCATCGTGGCGGGCCGGCGCGCTGTTGGATGGTGGTGAGCACCAACGTGACCAGCCAAGCCAGGAGAAAAAGCACGATGCCTAAGGCCATGGCCAAGGCGAATTGGCCCCGGCTGGTCTCCAACACAATGGCTGTGGTGAGCACCCGGGTCTGGCGGGCAATGTTGCCCCCCACCATCATGGAGGCTCCCACTTCGGAGATGGCGGCCCCGAAGCCGGCCATCACGGCTGCCAAGAGGGGCAGTCGGGCTTCCCACAGCAGGACGATCACCATCTGACGTCGCGAGGCACCTAGCCCGAGGAGTTGAAGGGGCAGCCGGGGATCGAGCTGTTGTAAGGCCGCTATGCCCAAGCCGGTGACAAGGGGCAGTGCGATCACGGCTTGGGCGATAATCATGGCTGTCGGCGTGTAGATGAGCCCCAGGGACCCCAGTGGGCCGCTGCGCCAGAGCAGCAGGGCCACCACAAGCCCCACCAACACCGGAGGCATGCCCATGCCCACGTTGATGAGGCTCACCAACAGCGTGCGGCCCGGGAACTCGTTCAGGGCCAGCACCGTGGCCAAAGGCACGCCAATGACCACGCTAAGCAACGTGGCCGTTCCCGAGACGAACAACGTAAGGCCTACAACGTCGAGCACGGCAGGATCGCGCGACCACATGAGCCGCACGGCTTCGTACATGCCTTGGACAACGCTCTCCACGCCCCTCACCCTCTTTCGCTGTCCGATGTTGCTCCTTTCCATTGTATCCTCTTTTCGGGCACTGACCAACCCCCGGTGATCTTTCCAGATGGTCTAGTCCTCTTTTCACGCTTCACTGGTAAAATGGGGCTATTGTCAAACGGCGTCGGCTTCAGTATGCTGGAGATATCTCTGGAATCGCGTTTGTGTTCACGTCCAGGGAGGGCTGATGGCCCACATTTGACAACAGGGGGGAAGCTGACTAATATCTTTACTACCGTTTTGTCCTAACTTCACGGGCGAAAGACCGCACGAAGAATGAAGGAGGGCAGGGGTATTTTATAAACTTTTTGGTCTCTTTGTGATCTGAATACCTTTACAACAGGAACCGGCCTTGATATTAGGTAAAAGGTCGGTTTCTGTGTTTTAGAATAGTGTATTTCTTTTGTCCGCAAGTTGTACCCCCCAACGCACCATGGGCGGTGGGGGATTTTTGTTCCCGCGGTGATGGGAATGTGCCGATAGGCATCGGTCAGTAAAGAGCCGCTTGCACGAGCACTGTGAAGGCGTCAGGAGAAAATGGGCACAGGTGGACGTGCTGAACTGGTGTCCACCACACATGAGGGAGGGGCAGTAGATATGACGGCACCACGGACGGACGGGAACAACGGCCAACCGGCTGCCGACCTGCTCGCCAAGATTCGTGCCATGCAGGATGAGCAGGCCTTCCGGGAACAGCATTGGGAGGGCTCGTTTGCTGAGTACTTGGAGATCGTGCGCCGACGCCCCGAGGTGGCCCGCACGGCTTTCCAGCGTATCTACGATATGATCCTCTCATACGGGTATGAGACATATGAGCGGAACCGAGAGACGCTAATCCACTACAAATTCTTCGGTGATCCCATTGACAACGGTAAGGATGCGGTCTACGGCATAGACAAGAGCCTGATGGAGCTGGTGGACTTCTTCCACAGTGCGGCCAGGCGGTACGGCACAGAACGCCGTGTCCTGTTGCTCCACGGCCCCGTGGGATCTGCCAAGAGCACATTAGTGCGACTGCTCAAAAAGGGGCTGGAGCACTATTCCCGCACAGCGGAAGGTGCTCTGTACACCTTCCGCTGGGTCACGGAAGAGGAAAGCTTCGACTGCCCCATGCACGAGGAGCCCCTGCACCTCATTCCCGCCGAGTGGCGCCAGGCCATCTTAGATGAAATCAACGCCGATTTGCCCGAACACCGCAAGATCGTTGTCGAAGGGGACCTGTGTCCGGCGTGCCGTTTCATGTACAATCAACTCATGATGCGCTACCAGGGAGATTGGACCCGCATGATCGAGCACGTGCGGGTCAAGCGCCTGATCCTGAGCGAGAAGGACCGCGTGGGCATTGGCACGTTCCAGCCCAAGGACGAGAAGAACCAGGACTCCACTGAGCTGACGGGCGACATCAACTACCGCAAGATCGCCATCTACGGTTCTGACAGCGACCCGCGGCCTTCAACTTCGACGGCGAGTTCAACATTGCCAACCGAGGGGTGATTGAGTTCATCGAGGTGCTGAAGCTGGACGTGGCCTTCCTCTACGACCTG
Organism: Ardenticatenia bacterium; assembly: GCA_030949995.1. GTDB lineage: Bacteria > Chloroflexota > Anaerolineae > Ardenticatenales > Ardenticatenaceae > WFWG01. The sequence continues at coordinate 22,680 of JAUZRY010000031.1, read as the reverse complement.
CTCACCGCGTCCCAAGAGCACAAGATCAAGCCCAAGAAGTTCGCCCAGACCGACATTGACGAGGTGATCATCGGCCACACCAACGAGCCCGAGTACCGCCGGCTCCAGTCCAACGAGTACATGGAGGCCCTGAGGGACCGCACGGTGAAGATCGACATCCCTTACATCACGCGCCTTTCCGACGAGATCCGCATCTACGAGAAAGATTTCGCCCAGGAACGCATTGTCGGGAAACATATCGCCCCCCACACGATCGAGTTGGCCGCCATGTGGGCTGTGCTCACCCGGCTGGAGGAGCCCAAACACGCCGGGCTCACCCTCATGCAGAAGCTCAAGCTCTACGATGGCCGGGCGATCCGGGGTTTCACCGAGGACAGCATTCGCGAGCTCCGGGAGGCCGCCCCGCGTGAGGGCATGGAGGGCATTTCACCCCGCTACATCCAGGACAAGATCTCCAACGCGCTGGTGGATCCCAAATACCGCCGTCCTCCCGAAGAATGTGATCCCCGGTACCCTGAAGGATGTGTGAACCCCTTCATGGTGATGGCCGAGCTGGAAGAGGGGCTCCAACACCATTCCTTGATCAGCAGTGAGGAGCAGCGCCAGCGTTACCGGGAGCTTCTGGCCTTGGTGCGCGAGGAGTACGATGAGATCGTCAAGAACGAGGTCCAGCGGGCCATTACGGCCGACAAGGATGCCATCCGGCGTCTCTTCGCCAATTACATCGACAACGTGAAAGCCTATGTCCAACGCGAGAAGGTGCGCAATCCCTTTACCGGCGAGGATGAGGAGCCCGACGAGCGGCTCGATGCGCTCCATCGAGGAGAAGATCGACATCCCGGAGAGCCGCAAAGATGATTTCCGGCGCGAGATCATGAATTACATCGGTGCGCTGGCCCTGGAAGGCAAGAAGTTCGATTACACCTCCAACCCGCGCTTGCAACGTGCCCTGGAGCTCAAGCTCTTCGAGGACCAGAAGGACACGATCAAGCTGACTTCCCTGGTCACCTGCGTCGTCGACAAGGAAACGCAGGAGAAGATCGACGTGGTCAAGGCGCGCCTGATCAAGGACTACGGCTACAACGACGAAAGCGCCACCGACGTGCTCAACTACGTGGCCAGCATTTTCGCCCGCGGCGACACCAAGCGGGCTGCTTGATCCCGGGGCCACAACTGACTCAAAGGCGAGCGGGGGACGCGCTCTCGGGTGAGGCGCGTCCCCCGGTGTACCGGAAGCACGTCATCAATAGCGGCCAACATCAGGACCGTGGCCCATTGTGGGAGGAGGTATGGACACAGTAAGCCGCATTGAACGTGACAACCGCCGGTTCAAGGAGATCGCCCGCGGGCACATTAATAAGCACTTGCGCCACTACATCTCGCGGGGTGAGCTCATCGGCCGGCGAGGACGCCATCTGGTAAGCATTCCCATCCCGCAGATCGAAATTCCCCAGTTCCGCTTCGGGCATCGCCGGAGGGGCGGCGTGGGGCAAGGGGAGGGGGAGCCCGGCACGCCCATCGGCGTCGGTGAACCCCAGCCCGGTCAAGGCCAGGCCGGCGACCAGCCCGGCGAACACATCCTTGAGGTGGAGCTGACCTTCGAGGAATTGGCCCAAATCATGGCCGAGGAGCTGGAGCTACCCCGCATTCAGCCCAAGGGCAAGAAGAATATCGTCAGCGAGAAGGAGCGCTACAGCGGTATCCGGCGCGTCGGCCCCGAAAGCCTGCGCCACTTCAAACGCACTTACCGGGAGGCCCTCAAGCGCGAAATCATGAGCGGCACCTACAACCCCAGCAGCCCCGTGGTCATCCCCGTGCGCGAGGACAAGCGCTACCGCTCGTGGAAGGAGGTGCGCAAGCCCGAGAGCAACGCCGTCATCATCTACATGATGGACGTGAGCGGGTCGATGGGCGATGAACAGAAGGAGATTGTGCGCATCGAGGCCTTCTGGATCGACACGTGGCTGCGCTCCCAGTACGAGAACATCGAGACCCGCTACATTATCCACGATGCCGTGGCCCGCGAGGTGGACCGCCACACCTTCTTCCACACCCGCGAGAGCGGTGGCACCATGATCAGCAGCGCCTACGAGCTCTGCCTGAAACTCATTCACGAACACTATGCTCCCGACGAGTGGAACATCTACCCCTTCCACTTCTCCGACGGTGACAATTGGGGCGGCGGCGACACGCAAAAGTGCATTGCCATCCTGGAAGAGGAATTACTGCCCGTGGTCAACCTGTTCTGCTACGGCCAAGTGGAGAGTTACTACGGCAGCGGGGAGTTCATTCGCGACTTGCGCGACCACTTTGGCTCCGACCACGAGGTGTTGGTGCTCAGCGAGATCGAGGGGCGCGACGCCATCTACGACTCCATCAAGACGTTTCTGGGCAAAGGGCGTTGAAGGAGGTGCCTATGCTTGGCTCCACGACGTTGCCCCCCGAACTGGAAGCCGCAAGAAATGAGATCCGCCGGCGGGCGCTCGACCTCGGCCTTGATTTCTTCGAGGTCATTTTCGAGATGGTGGACTTCAAGCAGATGAACGAGCTGGCCGCGTACATGGGCTTTCCGCGGCGTTATCCCCATTGGCGCTGGGGCATGGAGTACGAGCGCCTCAAACGCAGCTACGAGTACGGCCTGCACAAGATTTACGAGATGGTGATCAACACCGATCCCTGTTACGCCTACTTGTTGGCCAACAACGAGCTCGTGGACCAGAAGATTGTGATGGCCCACGTCTACGCCCACAGCGATTTCTTCAAGAACAACCTCTGGTTCGCCCACACCAACCGGCGAATGTTGGACGAAATGGCCAACCACGCCACCCGCGTCAGCCGGTACATCGACCGCTACGGCCTGGAGGAGGTGGAAGACTTCCTCGACATCTGCCTTTCCCTGGAGAACCTCATCGACCGGCACAGCGTCGCCATCCGGCGCCATCCTCCGCCGTCCCCCGGCTCGACTGACGAGGACGAGGAAGAGCTGGCCATCCGACACCCTGAGGTGCCCCGCCTTCAAGTGCCCGGCGCCTACATGGACCGGTACGTGAACCCCCCTGAACTCCTCCGTGCCGAGGCCGAGCGTCGGCGTCAGGAGGCCCGCCGGCGGTCCGAGCATGTGCCCCCCGAGCCCGAGCGGGACGTGCTCCTCTTCCTGCTGGAACACGCCCCCCTCAAAACGTGGCAGCACGATGTGTTGAGCATCGTCCGGGAGGAGGCGTACTACTTCGCCCCGCAGGGCATGACTAAGGTCATGAACGAGGGATGGGCCAGCTACTGGCACTCCACAATTATGACTCAAACGGGCGTAATGACCGATGCCGAGGTGGTGGACTACGCCGATCACCACGCTGGCACAGTAGCGATGAGCCTCTATCGCATCAATCCCTATAAAATCGGCTTGGAGCTTTTCCGTGATATTGAAGAACGGTGGAATAAAGGGCAATTCGGCAAGGCGTGGGAGGAGTGTGATGACATGCAGGCCCGCCGGGAGTGGGATCTCGACCTAGGACTTGGCCGCCAGAAGATCTTCGAGGTGCGCCGTGTCTACAACGACGTGGGCTTCATCGACACGTTCTTCACCGAGGAGTTCTGCAATCGCCACCGGCTCTTCACGTACAAGTACAACGAGCGCACGAACCAGTACGAGATCGACTCGCGTGATTTCCAGGCTGTTAAACAGAAATTGCTCTTTTCCCTCACGAACTTCGGATACCCCATCATTTACGTTGCCGATGCCAACTACCGCAACCGCGGGGAGCTCTACCTCGTCCACCAGCACGAGGGCGTGGACTTGGACTTGGATTACGCCCGGCCCACATTGGTCAACCTCTACCGCATTTGGAGGCGCCCTGTCCACGTGGAGACGGTGGTGGGCGATGTGCCCCGCCTGCTGAGCTTCGACGGCAAGGACCACGCATTCCGCAAACTGGAGCGAAGACGAATGGTGTAACAAGAACAAGGGGGAGAGTGATGACATGGGGACAGGAGATGGTGACACGGTGGCGCACTCGTGGGGGAGCCTTGGAAAAGAGGGGAGCGGCGGCCGAGCACGCAGGATGGCAGCTTCACCTTGAAGCCCGGACCGTTGGCCCTGTGGGCCTCTCGGCAGAGCGGATCGTCGTGCGCGCTCCTTGTGGGGCCGACCCTGGCCGAGCAGCCCAGTCACATTGGCGGAGCGCATCACGTACCTGCTGGAGCCCCTTCGCCTCCTCGAGGCGAGTGGTGACCGCGCCCTGGTGCGCAGTGCCCCGCCGGGAGGAGCACCATACGGCGAGACCCGCGATTACTACGAGCTGTGGATCACGTGGACCGGCCGGGCTACGGAAGTGGAGCTCCGGCGATACCGCTACACTCGTTCGTTGCGCCGGCGCTCGCCCCGGCCCATCGACCTCACGTGGGAGGTTGCCGGCCGGCTGCTCGATGATGTGCGTGACGGCCTGTTGGCCCGCAGTGAGACGGGGGAATAGGTGTTGGCTGCGTTTCCGGGACCAAGGCTGGCTGGGCTTCAGGAGAGGTCTACGGCCTCCCCTTCGACGTAGGCCGTTGTTCCTGTGCTGGTGCTGCTCCGTTCCTCCCGGGTAACGGTGCCGATCATGGGCGGCGTGGCGTCCAAGTAGACCCGCGCAGCGCTCGTTGCGCTGATCAGGCGCGTTGAGGCGGTGGCCTCGATCAAGTAGGAGCCACTGGGAAGCACGTGGCCGGCCTCATCCCGGCCGTCCCAAAGGCGGAAGTGTTCCCCAGAGCTGTGTTTGCGCTTCTCCACAATCGTGGCCACGAGACGGTCCTGTTGATCGTAGACGCGCAATGTGACCCGCGCGCCCCGGGAGAGGTCCAAGCGCATGATAAGCAGGCGCGAATCGTCCGGGCGGAAGGGATAGAAGACCGGATTCTCCACCGAGAGGGAGAAGCGGAGCGGCCGCATCCAAGCCACGAGCAGGAAGAAGAGGGGCAACAGGGCCAGTGCCGTTCCCAACAGCAGACGGCGCCCGGCCACGTCAGCCGGGATGGTGATGGGCAAGTCGGCCAGGGCGGGGGCCGGCTCGTACGTCACCAGCCGTTGGACGGTGGAGGTGTTGCCGGCCAAGTCGGTGGCGGTGATGGTGATCAGGTTCTGTCCCTCTTGGAGCGTGAGGAGGGTGCTAAAGAACCCCCGGTTGTCCACGGGCACTTGGCGCCCGTTGACCGTCAGGGCGATGCCCGGCTCCACTTGCCCGGCGATCCGAAAGGCAGGATCGTTCACGGTGAGGCCGTCAGGCAGGTTGGAGAGGAGAATCTGGGGGGGGCGCGTGCGCAGGTGAACGACCCGTTCAACCCGGGCCGTGTTGCCACCTCTTCCGTCCTTGGCCTCGACCACGATCACGTTGTCCCCCTCGTCCAGCACCACGTCCACGACGAAGGAGCCGTCCTCGTTTACTTGGGCCGGGATGCCGTTCACGCTCACCTCGGCGTCAGCGGGCGCTTGCCCGCGCACGGTGATCGGGTTCTCCTTGAGCCATGCCTCGGCTTCAGGTTCCAAGAGGGTGATGTCAGGCGGGCGGGTACGCAGCACAATGGTGTAGTCGGCACGTGTTTCGTTGCCGGCATTGTCCACGGCCCGCACGGTGATCGTGTTTTCCCCCTCCTGTAACTGGCGCACGACCCGGAAGACGCCGTTATTCTGCACCGGGATTGGCTGTGGCCCATCGTTGAGCCAGACGAGAGCGTCTGGGTCAGTGGTACCCTCGATGGTGAGGGTGGATTCGCGCACGGTCATCTGGGGTTTCAGGTTGGCAACGGTCAATGATGGCGGCGTGGTGTCCACCTCGACGGGCAAGGCGTGTTCGCTACGCCGCGCCGTGCCCAAGGCCACCACGCGCAGGCGGTAGGTGCCGTCCGGCACGATGTTGCCCCCGTCATCTCGTCCATCCCAAGTGAGGGCGTGCTGGCCGGCCGTCTGGGGCTGTTCCTGCATGAGGGTGCGCACACGTTGGCCGGCGCTGTTGATCACCTCGGCTGTCACGTTGGCCTGCTCCGAGAGCACGTAGAAGGCCGTGAGGGCTTCCAAGTACCCGTCCCCGTTGGGGGAGAAAAGAGGCTGGTCCACGGCCAAGGTGATGCGCGGGGCACGCACCCACTCGAGGGGAAAGAGGACCACCAACAAGGCGATCACGGCCAGCCCGGCGGCCACCGAGAGGAGCGAGGGCAACCAGGAGGCGGCCAGTGGAGTTTGTCGGCGGTAGAGGCGGCTTCTGGTCGCGTAGCGTGGCTCTTCCATGGCGTTAATCCAATTCAATCATGATCAGGTCTTCTTGTTGTCCGTTGGCCGGTGTGGGTTCAGGCGGTGTCGCATGGTGGTGTTGGCCGCTCACAGGCCACCCCCGCCGCACGCGCACGGCCCGCGCGCGGGAGAACACCGGCTGGCGGGCGGCGTGGTAGAGCTTGTACGAGGCCAAGGTGAAGAGAGCTGCCAGCACGAGGCCCGTCAGCGTGCCCGGCGTGCGACGAACTTCCTGGAGCGTAGCGAGTTGGAAGCCAGGCGGGAACGGCGTAGAGCCCGGCCCACGCCAGGGCTGTGCCCGCGGCCACGGCTGCCCCAACCCCTGCCCACGGGGCCCGTTCGGTCCAAGCTGCGCTGCGCACGCGCCCCACGGTGTAGCCCACAGCCCCCCACACGATGATCTGGAGCAGGTGGAGGAGCAGGATGACGCTGCCGGCGGCGAAGGGGGCAATCAGCAGCCTCAGGGTCTCAAGGGAATCGGCCTCGGCGAAGCGCTCGGCCAGCCGTTGGGCGCTGAAGGCGTACTCGTTGAGGGCCAACAAGTCTACCGGAAGCCCGCCCATTCCCCCGAAGATCTTGGCCCACAGTGCGGCTGTAATGCCCACCCAGAGCCCCAGCGTCGGACCGCCCAGCAGGCCGGCGACGAGGGGCGGCAGGGCGATGAGGTAGCCTTGGGCCAGCAGGGGGGGTGGCAACCACCAGCAGGGCCCAGGGCAGGTGGTCCAGGATGGGGCCACGGGCCAACACGGTCACGGCCAGGAAGAGGGCCATGAGGTAGGGCGAAATGTGCCAGAGGGGCCACAACAGGGTGATGACAGCAGCCCCATAGCCCCACGAGGGGGCGCGGGTGCCCAGCAGAAAGATGCCGATCAGCAGCACCGTGACCCATTGAGGCGGGTAAACGGCGGCAACTGATGACTGGAGCACGAGGCCGGTAAGCACGGTCAACGCCAGTGCCTGAAGACCGTGATCGACGACGTGGCGTTGCGTTTGGTAGAAGAGCAGAGCACGCTGCCAGAGGATCACGCGGGCACCTCCCACGGCTGTTGCCACCCGGCCGAGCTGGCCGAGCGGGCGTTGGTGCGCGCCCAGAGGCGCAGCGCACTGATTTCCTCCCTCATGGTGTGGGCGAGGGGAATCGTCTGGGTCAAGTTGCGCAACAGGTCGTGCATCTGGAGGTCACGTTCTTCATCGAAGGCATCGTAGAGGGCGTTGATCACCACCTGCTCGATCTCGGCCCCGCTGAAGCCTTCGCTCTCCACGGCCAGCCGTTCCAAGTCGAAGTGAATGGGATTGCGCCCTCGCCGGCGCAGGTGGATGCGCCAGATTTCCTCCCGCTCTTCTAAGGTGGGCAAATCGATGAAGAAGATCTCGTCGAAACGCCCCTTGCGGAGCACCTCTGGCGGCAGGCGACGGATGTCGTTGGCCGTGGCCACGACAAAGGCGGGGGCGCTCTTCTCCTGCATCCAGGTGAGAAAGGTGGCCAACACGCGGGCCGCCGTGCCGGCGTCGGAGCGCCCGCTGCCGCCGCCGGCCAAGCCCTTCTCCACCTCATCCAGCCAGACCACACAGGGAGCTACCGTCTCGGCCAGCCGCAAGGCTTGGCGCATGTTGTGTTCAGAGGCACCCACCAGCTCGCCGAAGATGCGCCCCATGTCGAGCCGCAGAAGGGGCAGGCGCCACTGGCGGGCGATGGCTTTGGCCATGAGGCTCTTGCCGCTGCCCTGCACGCCGATGAGGAGCAGCCCTCTCGGTTCGGGCAGGCCAAAGCGCCGGGCGCGTTCGCTGAAGGCTTGTCCTCGCTTGCGCAGCCACTCCTTGAGCTCCCCCATGCCCCCGACATCCGAGAAATTCTCCTGGGCCTCGAAGTATTCGAGCACGCGCGATTTGCGGATGATGGCCTGTTTCTCCTGGCTGATGATGTCGGGCTTCAGCCGGCCGGTGAGCACCAGGGAGCGGGCAAAGGCGTTTTCCGCCTCGGTGCAGGTGAGCCCTTGGGCCGCGCGCACCACCTCGGCACGTCCTTCGTCGTCCAGCTTCAGGCCGCGCAGCCGGCCGCCCAACTGCCGAGCTGACCGGAGGACCCGCTCCAGGGCGATTTCCAGCTCGGCCGGGGTGGGCAGGCTGTAGTCCAGCAGGGTGATGTCCTTCTCCAGTTCCGGCGGAATCACCGGCACGGGCGAGAGGAGCACGAGCGTCTTGCGGCTCTCCTTGAGCTCGGCTGCCAAGTCGCGCAGCCGACGGACGGTGATGGCGTTCTCGACGGGCAGCCGAACGGTGTCCAAGTAAGGGTGGAAGTCCTTCAGGAGGAAGATGGCCGGTTCATCGGCGTCCGCCACGTAATCGAGGGCGCGCAGAGGATCGCGCACGTTGGCGGCTGCGGGTGTGGCCCTCGGGGTGGAGAGGTCCATGAAGCCACCAGTCACCGTCCACCCCAGAAGGCGCTTGTGGCGCCGGGTGGCCACCTGGCGCAACATGTCCTCCACTCGCCGCTCCTCGGACGAGAGGATGTAGAGGAGCGGGTACTTGGCCCGGATCAGGGTTTCCAGCTCGGAGACGCTGCGCCCGTTCATGATCTTCCTGCGGAGCTCTTACCAGCCAATTGTGAAAACGAGTATACCATATTCCACACCGTATTGCAACCAAATCTTGTGCAAAAAATGGACAACTCGCACGTGCCGCCCTCGCGCCCCACCTGTCGATCGATGATGGGCGGGGAAAAGTCTACAACATTTGGACGGGGCTGGGGCGGTGCCTATGATATTTACTATCATTCTGGAACTATTGGAACTGGAGGGGGGGATATGATGCGTCGCCTTTCACGCCGTGAGTTATTGCGACTGACTGCCGGTGCAGGAGCACTCGTGATCTCAGGGTGTGTGTCGAGGGTGGGTTCTTCCCGTTCACCCGCGTCCCAGGAGAGCGTGCCATCTCCCACCGCTCGGCCGGCCGTTCCCACCACGTCGCCGTCTCAACCCGCCACGCCGCCGCCGAGCACGCCCGTGGTGCGGACAGGGGAGGTGCGCGTGACGCCCAACGAGGAGTTCTACACGGTGGACATCGGACGGGGGATCCCGGCTATAGACTTGGAGAGCTACCGCTTGAAAGTAACGGGCCTGGTCGAGCGGGAGCTCTCGCTCTCGTTTGAGGATTTGAAGCAGCTTTCGGCCGGCGCGCACATGCGCACGCTGGAGTGCATCTCCAACCCGGTGGGAGGGAACCTGATCGGCAACGCTGTGTGGGAGGTGGTGCCCCTGCGGGAGGTGTTGGAAATGGCCGACCCCTCGCCCTCGGCCGTGGAAGTGATCGCGCGTGCGGCCGACGGCTTTCACACCAGTATTCCCGTGGAGCTGGCCATGGACCCGTTGGCCTATTTGGCCATCAGCATGAACGGCGAGCCCGTTCCCCACGAGCACGGCTACCCGGTGCGCTGTCTCTGGCCGGGCCGCTACGGCATGAAGCAGCCCAAGTGGCTCGTGGAGCTGGAGTTGACGGACATGCCCTACTTGGGGTATTGGGAGCGCAAGGGGTGGAGCAACGAGGCCACGATCAAGGTGAATTCCCAGATCGAAACGCCCGAGAACCAAGCTCGCATCAAGAGCGGCACCCGCGTCGTCATCAGCGGCCGTGCCTTTGCCGGCCGCTCGGGCGTCCGGCGCGTGGAGGTGGGCATCGGTGATGCCTGGTATGACGCCGAGTTGATCCAAGCCCGCGAGTACCCGGAGGTGGTCTGGACGCTCTGGCGCTACGAATGGGACACCACAGGCCTCCAAGGCCGGTTTGTGATCAAGGCGCGGGCCACCGATGGCAACGGCGTGCGCCAGGAGGGCGTAGGGGGTGGTCTGCTGGATGACACGTTCCCGGACGGTACGTCCCGCATTCACGCCATCAGAGTCCTCGTTGAGGCTTGATCGGTGTGGAGGGCACTCATGGGTTCTTCCTTGCGGCGGCAACGCCTATTGCACTGGTTTGTGCTCATCATCGTGGTGGCCGGCGCCCTCAGCTTGACCGGGGTGGGTGGGGCCATTGTCTTGGAGCAGAACAATGAGTTCTGTGCCGCCTGTCACACCGAGCCTGAGGTTACATTTGTGCGACGTTTCTCCGAGGCCAAGCGCGACGGGTTTGCCTCCACGCTGGCGGCTGCCCACGCCTTGGCCACGAACGTGCGGCCTGATGGCGTGCGCTGTATCGACTGTCACGGTGGAGTGGGCTTCCGCGGCCGGGTCCAGGGATTGGCCCTGGCCTTTCGGGATGCTTACGCCTTTATCACCGGCGACTTTGAGCAGCCTGCCAAGATGGACAAGCCCCTGCCCGACGAGGTCTGCATTCAGTGTCACCGCACGTGGGCCGATGATCGCAGTTTCGAGAATCACATGCACTGGTACTTCTTAGAAGAAGGAGCACCAACAACCATTCGCTGTGTGGACTGCCATGTAAGCCACATGCTGGGCAACGAGTTCGAGTTCTTCATCTCCCGGGAGGTGGTCTTCCCCCAATGTGAGGCGTGTCACAAGTTCATGGGGCGGGGGCCCACGGAAATGACCCCGTAGTTATAACCCCGTATAAATTACTGGACTTTGGCAAATTTGCTCTGAGTTGATGCATGGGGCCACTCCTGGTAGACTTGGCGGAAAGCCAAGCCCGGTTCCAAACCAGGAGGTGACCCCATGCTGAAACGAATTATACACCCATCGGCGCTGCTTGTCAGGTTCATGTTGGCCCTGCATCTGACACTCTCGAAGCCACATCGCCGATCTGCTGCAGCGTGCCCAGGAGGCCGGCGAGGCACCCATCATCTGGGTGAGCATTGATGACACGGTCAGCCGCAAGGACAAAGACACCCGGCGGCTGGAGGCGGTGGACCTCGTCTTTGACCACAGCCCCAATGGCAAAGGGCAGACCCGCTACTGCAAGGGAGCGGTTCATGTCACCTGTAAGGTGCAGATCGGTCCGTGGAGTGACACTTTCGCCTGGCGGATCTACTTGCGGGCCAAAACGGTGCGGCGGCTCAACCGCCGGCGGCCCAAGGAGGCGCGTCTGCGCTTCCGCAGCAAGTATCGCCTGGCGCGGGAGCTGTTGGCGGAACTGCGGCCTCACCTCCCGAACGGCTACAAGGTCTATGTCTTGTTCGACCGCCGGTATGCGGGGGCAAGCTGATCAAGTGGATACGGCGACAAGGCTGGCATCTCATCGGTGCCCTCAAGTCCAACCGCAAGCTGAACGGTACCCGAGTTGACCAATAGAATCAACGGTTGAGGCACAAGCGGTCTACCCGCGCCCGGGTTCCCGCTGCAGACGGCGGCGTGCGCACCTATTTCGTGCGCCCAGTGCAGGGACGTCTGAGCGACCTCCCCTTCGATGTCTGCGTCTTGATCTCCAAACGGCACCCTCGGGACAAGCACCCGAAGTACTTCCTGTGTACCGACTTGAGCTTGGCGGCACACACGGTACTGACTTGGTATGGGAACCGTTGGGCTCTGGAAGTCGACTACTGGTACCTGAAGCAAGCATTGGGCCTGGGGGACTTCAGAATGCACGCCTACGAAGCCATCGAGAAATGGGACGCCGTGGTCCATCTGGTGTTGACCTTCCTGCAATGGCGGCTTTACGAAGCCCGGGCGCGTGGACAGCCACTCTATTCCGTGGCCGACGTGATGCGGCAACATCGGGCCGAACATGCGCGGGCTGTCCTGATTGCCGCGTGCCAGGAAGCGATCCAGACGGGCGGCATCGAACCGATTCTGGAACGCTTCATCACCATGCCCCGGACCGCTTAAAGGCGACACGGCTCTCGAATGCAATCGTAGGTTTGCTCGAGGTCAAGGCGGTGGTGCCTTGTGCCAGGTTTCAGCTTGCCAGCCGGCGGCTCCGCAGGGGCTGATTCTTTTATGTGCATTGCTCGACCACAGCTGCCGAAGCCTTGCCAAACCTAAATTTGCCAATGTCCAGTTCTAACCCACTTTCCGCACTACCCTGGGGCAAGATAGCATTTTTGGACGTGTGGCCCTAGCAGGCGCAAGATGCGTCGATGCAACGTGGTGAGGTTCAAGACATGCCGTTCAATACCTTGTGCTTTCTCGACAATCAACACGTCGATGCCCTCAAATATCTGAAAGATGCGGCGCAGGGTCGGACGCTGGGTCGGCTTGCCCACTTGATTGGGGATGCTCTCCCCCGTCTCTTGCAGACGCTGCCGCAGCTTGTGTTCAGCCAGGGCATACACCAACAGCGCCAAGCCCATCACCATCACCAGGGCCATGATGCGCTGCGGCGACTTCAGAAACAGGCTGTCGGCAAAGAACCACGGGTCTTTCAGGAAGCGAAAGCCTCGTTCCGGTCCCACCCCTTGCCCTTTGTAGGCCACCAGAATCTCTTCCGCCGGCAAGGCCGTTTCATCCAATTCGTTGGTGGCCAGCACAAACTTGCCCGCCCGCCGTCGGACTGCCTCATGGGCGGCTTCATCCGGCTTCACTTCCCACGCCTTGATGCGCCAGCCTATGTGTTCCGGAGGCGGTAGTGGTTATGTTTGACTGATGAGAGCCAGCCTTCGCCGGTTGTAGCGGAAGACAAAGAGCTTCAGGGCAATTTCATGGAACGTTTCCGATTTGGAGAACGAGAGTGTTGTGCGCACGAAGCGTCCTACCCGTTGTCGCAGGGTATTATTCCAGCGTTCCACATGCGCCGTCTGGCCTGTCTCTTTCCCTACCGCCTGATGCTGTTCCGGAGGCACGACTTTTTGATAGGCTTCCCAAAAGTCGCTGAAGGTTTGCAGGCGACGATAACGCGCGGGGATTCGTTCCCATAAGCGTCGGCATGAGGCTTCGCTACGGTCTCCGATGGCGTAGGCCACAATCTGCCGGGTACTCCGCAACAGGGCGATCCATATCCAGCGTTTGTTATCCTTCTTTTGGACAAATGACCACAATTCGTCCAGTTCCAAAGCGTCTTCTTCGGCAGGTTCGGCCAGTGTCGTTTCCAAATCGGGCAACGTTTCGGCTTCTTCTTGCAACCATATCGCCAGGCGTTGGCGGGGCACCTGAAAAACCCGTTCCACCCCGCGCATACTCATACGTTCAAAATAGGCTTCCTTGGCTTGTCGAATGGTTTCTGGACGATGTGCGTTTTTTTATCCAGTGTGCCATAAGCGCCACAGTCGTGGCAGTGATACTTCTGGGCTCCCTTGTAGTCATGGCCGTTTTTGACGATGTTCTCGCTCCCGCATTTCGGGCACGTGCGCACGATGACCTCGACAATCATACTTACCTCCTGGAGTGGGTTGCCCTTATTCTACTCCATCAGTCAAAACGCGCCACTACCGCTTTCCAATAGTCATAAAAAACTTGATGCAGGACAGGCTCTGCGGCAGCAATGGTGTGCCGCATCATTGCTATGGGATTTTTGTCGGTGCTCAGGAGACTCTGCCCCACGTCTCCCATAAGAATTTGACGCGGATCACCTTCGACCGGAGAAAAACCGAGCCCGTATTGGTCGAGCAGGGACTTAAAATTGCGATGCGTGGCGATCCGGACCTGGTGTCCCTTTGATTGAAGACCAATTCCAACCGCCACATAGGGTTGCACGTCTCCTCGAGTACCAGCGGTTAGTATGGTGATTTTCACTTTGCCCATTCTCCTTGAGAATTTCGATGTCAGAGAAGGGAACCTGCCCAACGTGAGCGTCAGCGGCGGGCGAGCCGAGCGCAGCGAGGCGAAGCCCGTCTTAGGCGAGTGGTGGCAGCTTATACAATGGCTGATGATTCGCTGCACGCTCCCACAATTCCAAAAGTTCCGCCTGGTGCTGGGAAGCCCATTCGACAACCAGCCCCAATGCGCGAGGAGGAAGGTGTCCCCCAATAACCGTCAATGTGCGAATATCAATGACAGCCCGGTGTTCCCCATATTCTCCATGAAAGTGAGGTGGTGGGTGATCTCCGAAATACATCTTGATACTGATACCAAAGAAGCGGCAGATCTCAGGCATGATGAATGGCCAACTCCCGGAGCTTAGGAAAGAGGTCTTCAGGCTTCTTCCCTGTCACCTTGAGGTAAATGGCATCTGAGCAGAGATCGATGTCGTCACTCCAGGAGATTTCTCCGCTAGGCCCAATATGGACCTTTTGGAATTCTCGATAATCGTTCCAGACGGCGAAAACACCCTTGCCGACAAGTTCAGATAAATCAACCACACCTTCAACACCATCCGAATATTTGACCCAGATTCGATAGTTTTCTAGCGGTTTGACTTCTATCAGTTTCGGCATTGTTCCACCTCATGGCTACAGCATGCACTGTTTCCAAGTTGTACCACTCGCCTAACGGCCCAGCTCAGCCGCCCGCCGGAGCGGCAGCGGAGGCGGGTCGGCTGCAGCGGATGTTAGGCGGCAAACTTTGACCTCTCAGGCGCCTTTGGGGACAACGTGCTTACGTAGCCACTCTACGAACGCTTCGCGGGCCATCTTCCCTGCGGCCACTTGCAGGATAACCCGCTCCTGCTCGTCCACCGAAGCACGGATTTCGTAACCGTTCAGTACCAGAAACGTCTCCATCGCCGCATGCGCCGTTCGCTTGTTGCCATCCACGAAAGGATGGTTCTTGATGAGGGAGAACCCCAGCGCAGCCGCTTTCTCAACCAGCGTGGGGTAGAGCTCCTGCCCACCGAAGGTCATCCGGGGTTGAGCCAAAGCCGACTCCAGCGCATTCAGGTCACGAACGCCTACTGCTCCGCCAGACTGCTCCATAACGCCTCGATACAGTTCGAGCACCTCTTGGAGCGTGAGGTAGCGCATGGCCCGTTAAGTTGTCGCCAGGCGCCGATAGAGTTCGGCGTTCTTGGTGAGCACATACGCCATCGCCTCTTGGAACGCTTCATCCGGGCGGGACAGCAGTTCCTCCAAGCTCACCCGGAGCAACTCTTCCGGCGGCCACACGATAGTACTCGGCCTTCTCCTTCAACTGTGCCCACTTTTCTTCCGAAAGGGTAACCGTGAGCGTTGCCATATCCTCTCCTCTTGCATGAGTGAACGAAGCCCTAGGGCCGTCTATGCCCGCCTAACGATAGCGTCAGCGGCGGGGCGTGTTCGTCCAGAAACACCGTCGGCGAGGATTTTCCCGAATTTCCGCCGCGCCGGCCGCCCCGGGGCGTAGCCCCGTCCGCTGGACGCCGGGTTGGGCGTAGCCCTGCCTGGTAAAAAAACAGCACCGCAGTGCCCCCGCCCCAGCAACCTTGCCAGCCAACCGCCCGCCCCACTGCCGGACGAGCACACCTTTGCCTCACGGGAAGCCCGCCTTCAGCCAGCCGCCCGGCCTTTTGCGCCCCCCACGGTGCGGCAACGGCGTCGGCTTTTGCGTGGACTGCCTTCAGTTTAGCCCAGGCTTTCGCTTTCTGCAAGCACCTTTCACCTGCCCGATGGCGGCCAAACCACCAACCCCTCGGCCAACGAAAGCCCCTCGCCGCTTCGCGCCCGCTTTTCGGCGTATTGGCCAGGCCACAGCCCCAAACGGTGGTCACTGCCAACCCATGACCTGCGATTGGAAAGCCGCCTCGCGCCAAAAAGCCTCAGCCTCACCCTCACCACGGCTTGCCCAAGCCCCACCTTGGCCTCACCGCGCCTCGGCGGACAAAAGCCACCGCGGCCAACCGGCCTCACTTCGGTTTGCAAAGTACCTTGCGGTTCAACTCGCTCGCCGCTCAACCGGTCTCGCCACGGCCTGCCGGGCTTCTCGCCTTTCACTCAGGCCTCGGTGGCGTGCTCGCTTTCTCCCGCGGCTGGCGGCTTCACCGCCGGGCTTTCCGCTTCTCCTCTCCCGCGCCCAACGATTGCGTCAGCGACTGGCGGAGCCGAGGCCGAAGGCCGAGGCGAAGCCAGTCCGCTGCACGCACGGTTAGGCCCTACTTGGCCTTCTTGCTACGGGCCGCTAACCATTTTGCCAGAGACTCCGGGCTTTCGGTGGAGCGCTTTCCCAAAAGCAGCCCCTCTACCCCAATATCTTCATCCAAGTCCGGCCAGTGGATGCCATAACCGGCCCCTGCAATCCGAAAATTCTGCCGCTCTTCTGGTGTGGCGTAGACCAAACGCGGGTACCAACTCAGAGGCACCGAGATGGTGCGTCCATCTTCCAGGTCCACACTGAGGGTATCCTCTGTCACTCGGACCTGCACAATTTTAGGTAAGGCGACCGTGATGACCGCAGAATTCATCCCACCGCTCCCGAAGCAAGTCTACATGTTCTTCTATGAGTCGCTCAATACGGCGCAATTCGGCTCGGCTGTACCCGTAATTGGCTGCCAGGGTAACCACGGGGTCCAGCCAGAACTTCGCACTTTTATTCTCGCGGTCAACGTGCACGTGGCGCGGCTCCTGGCAATCGTAAGAATACATATAAATCCGATACGCCCCTTTGCGCAACAGCGTCGGACTCATTCCCGTTGCTCATCTCCATTGTAGCACATCTGACAGCCAAAAGCCTAACGGCCAAGCTCAGCCGCCCGCCGGAGCGCCAGCGGAGGCGGGTCGGCTGCAGCGGATGTCAGGCCGCAGATCACCATGGGCTCTGTCCCACATACGCTTCTGCTATGGCCCATAATTCTTAAGTACCGCAGGGATGAACACCTGACAAGGCCCATCCACACAAATGCCAACATCATAAGTCGGCCAACCATAGGTTTCACTGAACCAGAATGTACCGCCATACGTTTGTAACACCATATCGAACTTCAGCGTATAGGCGCTAGGCCCCCAATTCGGAATGTCATCAATAGTCAGCGTGAAGGAGTAGGGTGGATCGCCTTTGGGCACATCTACGGTTGTCCAGACTCGGTTGTCACTGTCCACCTCCCCAGCGCCGGCCTTAGCCCAGTGATAAGAAAGGGCCCACGATTGGCCGTTCAACGGCCAATCGTAGATGCTGGTATTCTGAACCTGCACCGTTATGTTGTAGACTTGTCCATGATACATGATCGGCGGACGATTGTCGGGAGTCCCCCAGTCAATGGACAGCGGGTTCCAGCGATAGGACGGCGTGAGCCGGGCATTGCCGTGGTCGGCATCCCGAATGTGGACACCGGTGTAGTAATGCAGGAGTATCTGCTCGGCACGTTCCCAACGGACGCTCCAGGGCATGTCGCCGGTTCCCGCATAGGAACATTGATTGCCCCGTGCCCAGCGACTGGCTCCTTCCTGGCTCATCCCTCGACGATGACCGTAATCATTCGCATCACAGGCAGTGCTGATGGGATTATCCACGCCCAGCAGATAGGGATAAAGGGTGTCTTGTTGTGGGTGGCTGATGGTGTGATCAAAAACGTCACCGGTAAATTCGGTGAAAGCGGGCAAATCGCCATTGTAAGAGATGTAGTGCCGTGGAGCGACAGCGTTACAGATGATGCGTTGGTTGGCGTTCAGGTTGCTGCTGGCACAGGGATCGTCTGGGTTGTCTGGGAAGGTCGCCGGGGTCAAGCTTTCAAACTTGTAGGGAATGAAAGTCTGGAATGAGGTGGAATTATTGATCGTGCTGCCTTGGTTGATATGCCAGTAGGCATACGTACGAGCAGCGATGGCCTGGGCTTGAAGAGCAATAGGGTGGTAATATGTTCCCATCTCTTGGGGCAGCACGTCCAAAAGGTAATCTGTCTCGATGGGGACAGTAGCAGGATTGGTTGCATAAGGATAAGCGATGGTTTGACTCCAATCACAGGGGTAGCCTGATTCATCACAGAAGGCGGTGCATCCCCAGGCTGTATGATCAGAGGTACAAAGGGTATAGGGTTCTCTACGTGCACCACCTGGCGTGAGCCAGTACATCCAAACACTTATTTAGGAAGGCGGCAAGAAAGCTAAGGTGGATCGAGCTACAACGGCTTGTCGAACCATAATGTCAGATGTGCTGAACAGAAAAAGCAAGATCAAGAGGCCAAAGGGTCTTCTCAGGTTCATGGTTGTTCCTCCCTGAAGTCTTTGGGCCGTACAGAGATGATGCAGAGTCTCCCTTCCTCAGGAGTAGGACAGTTCACAGCCAGTTGTGAACCAGAAGGATCCCAAGCAAGCTGCCAGCCCCATGATCCACCACCAAACTCGTCTCCAGAGAGGACCCTCTGGAATTCGCCAGTGGTTACATCTACAACAAATAGCCCTTCTTTTTCGGAGCCGGTCTCTGTTATGCGAACTACTCCTAAGACGGCTAGGTAGCGGCTATCAGGTGCCCAGGATATGTCTGTTACGTAATGTTGCCTGCCGTTAATGTCGGGAACTATTTGCAATGTGCGCAGGTCGCCAGTTTTCGTATCTAGAATCATGAGGTCAGTATACAGGAGGGCTGCTCCCGTACCACTAGCCTGGCCTGGAAAACTGGCCGTGGCGATGAAGGCCAGGTAACGCCCGTTAGGGCTCCATTGTGTTTCCATGGCCCAAATGGGCATATTCTCCGGCTCAGACCGCCCCAGATCTATCTCACAGACTTGATCGGTTCGCTTGTCAAACAGGAAGGTCCATGGCTGAGTATAAAACACTAATTGAGAACCATTGGGATGTTGAGCAATTTGAAAGGGTGACGGTCTGAGCATGGACTGTATTGGCTCTGGATACTTGGGATATCGCAGTGAAGCAAGATCCAATAACACCGGCTGCGCTTCCCTGGTTTCCACATTCAATCGCTGAGGACGATCGGGATTTGTACGGGAAAAGTACCACAAGTGCTTTCCATCTGGTTCAACTGCCAGGGATGGTCCCCATACACTTGACACGAGAGGCTCTATCAGTTGAGAAACTCCATGGCTTACCCACAACTCATGATTGCGCTCTACAAGGGTAATATATGCAACAGCCCTTAACGTTGGCAGCCAGACCGGTTTTCCGTTGTACCCCTCACGCTCGGCGTAGGACCTCAGCTCACCGGTTCGGGTGTTAAGAACATCGATGCTGTTCCGGTTGGTGCCGGGAATGTCCCGCGTAATGAGCAACTGCTGATGCTCCGGCAACCATCCGGCAATACCAACGGCCAATGTGTGAGTCAGCACAACCTGGGGTTCGGAAAACTGGTAGGCCACTTGCGGTGGTCCTGGTTCGGCAGGTACTGGATGGGCTGCAAAAGTACAGCGGGGTATTGGTGTAGGAGCTATGGTAGGTGTAGCCGGAGGGGCGGGTGGCGTTGGTGTCCCTGGTGGGGGGGTAAGGTGGTTGAGTCGGCGTCTTAATAGGCGATTGAAACACTTGAGACGCCGGCTTTGCTTCCTTCTGCAACCCTCCAAAAGTGAGTAGTCTCCCCCTTAAGTGTTGCCGAGGGGGGGTATCGGCACAGCAGTCAGAAGCTCCTTAACAGTCCAAATATGATCGGTCAGACCGGCAGCCATGGCAGGCGTTCGGGGCAGCCAGCGCCGCCTCGGATCATCGGAGACCGCCTGGCGTAATGTCTTGAGCGGGCGCACCAAGTTGTAACAGATGTCCTCCCAGACCGCCATGGCTCGGTGTATCTCAAGGGCTTTGGGAGGAGCCCAGGGTCTTGCGCACCAAGCGACTGTTGAAGAGGCGACTGGTGAGATGGGTGCGCTCCACATAGGCAGTACTCGATCCCAGAAGTTCCAGCACTTCTGCTTCATCGCCGTACATCACCCGCAGGCAGGTGCCCACCACGCGGCCGTTCTTGCGCTGCTTGACCACCTGGAGGTACTGCCAGCCGGGTTGCGCGCGCTTGCGCGTTGGTGGCCGTCCCCGCCCCGCGTACTCAGGGACTTTGCCATAGACTTCCACCATGGCCTCCCGAATGCCGCCTACCCCATCCGAAACGAGAGCGGGAGGCGCATCCGGATGGCCGCGACGTTTCAGCGTCTCGAAGACCTCGAGGGATGCCTCCCTCTCCGTCTTGCCCATGCCACGCGCTACGCGTAGCCGCGTGTCGATGTCAATCAGGGTCGCGCGCCAGAACTGGCCCCGCTCGTCGGTCTCAGGATACGCTTTTTTTCACCTTTGTGGCCCACGTAGGACCACAGCGCGTCCAACTGGCCGCGTTCCAGTTGGTACTCGGCTCGCAGCACCTCTTCGACGGCCTCGGCATGTTGCGCTGCGTCTCGCAGCCACTCCAGGATGGTGTCTTCCTTGTGGCCCTTGACCCGCGACAGACTGCTCACCCGCACGCCTTCGGCGAGCAACGCCAACGTCTCGATGATCTCTTTCTCTGGAGTCCGGCGTCGGTAGAAGATGGTGCCTTTGGTTTCTGTGAAGCTCTGCCCGCAGGTCTTGCACAGGTAGCGTTGCCTGCCCTTTTTGGTCTTGCCGTTCTTCTTGATGTTCTTCTTGGCTTGATCGCTCTGGAGCTTGCCGTAGTCAGCACAAGATTCATTGGGACAGAAATCACCAACATGTGCGAAAGCTGGTATACTCATCCTTGTCCCTCCTGAGTCATGGGGTGACGTAAGTATATCTCATCCCTCAGCAACACTCAAGAGGGGGACTACCCAAAAGTGAGAGCCAAAACTACTACCAGTGCTCCTAACGCTAGCAGGCCTAACAGACCTCCTGCTATATTCACTAATCGTCTCATTTTTTACACCTCCAATTCCGTTCTTCACAGGCGGGGCTGACCCCTCGTGTAGCGGCCCAACGATAGCGTCAGCGGCGGGCGAGCCGAGCGGAGCGAGGCGAAGCCCGTCCGCTGCACGCACGGTTAGGGGGCTTCACCTGCCAAATGCAGAATTCGCCTTCGAATATCAGCCGATAACCACATCCCTGCATCTACCAGGCGATCAACATACGGCGCTAATTTATGCGTCAGTCCCGCCCTTTTTGCCTTCCAACAGCACCCGCAACGTACCCCAAACCTGCAACCCTGCTGCTTCCGCCACGCGCCGCGCCAGCAGATCATCCAGCAATACAATCCTCTCCGGATGCTCCAATCCCAACGCCATAGTTGCCAACTCTCCCCGCCCCAGGTCCAATGCAAACCACTCCGCGGGCATCCGTTCAGGGATTCACTTTGCGCACCCATTCATAATCTTCTGGGCGTGGCACATCGTAATTCCCTTTCGCCGCCCTTCTTCCAACTCTTCGAGCACAGCATCGGCCACCCAAACTTCATCGAACAGCGCTCCCAACCATTCCACCACCCCAATCCGATAAAGATACAGCAACGGTGAGGTATTACTGATGGCTTTCCTCACTCTCAGCCTCCAGCGCCTGTAGTTCCGCCTCTAAAGGGAAGACCTGATACCTCCTGAGATGCAACAAAAACTCCACCCGTGGCACACCGGCCAGTTCCGCCGCACGACCAGAGGATAAACGCCCCATCTCATACAACTTCATCGCGGCCAACATGCGTAACTCGCGGGCAAAAGCCTCGGTATCCATCTTCTCTGCCAACAGAACCTTCTCGGAATTTCCAAAACCAGACGCTGCGCGTGCTCATTTCTTCACGCCTCCTGTTTGGAAACTGCTGTGTCCATAGTATGTATAGCATATGCCCCCTAACGATGGCGTCAGCGGCGGGCGAAGCCGAGCGGAGCGAGGCGAAGCCCGTCCGCTGGACGCAGAGTTAGGGGGCTTGCCAATCGGGCTGGACAGCTCAGCTTGTCTTGCTCCTTGAGATAGTCATCTTCCCTTTTTCGCAAAAAGTGCTCTAACCGGAACAGCAACAGCCAGCTCAGAACAAGCAGCCCTATCCCCAGCACCAATTGCACAAGCTTAGGGACAAGCCACCATCCTCCGCCCTCCTCAAATCGCACGAAGAGATATACATATCGCCATAGAGGATGCGCGCTCAATGTTCGACCGGCTGCCCGGTTGAACATCCACACGCTGAACATCACCACATATCCTACCCGAGCATCCGCTGCGAGATGCGCCGATGCTAATCCAAGGCCGGCAAGGAAGAGAACAGGCGCTCCATGGCTCAGTAGCATAGCCAGCAAACCATACGGTCCGCCCAAAAATCCCGTCGACCACACCTTCCGATCCAACGCCATTTGATGGGCCAGGAGTGTCCCCGGTGAGGGTGCATACGAATCAGGAATCTGGGCAACCAGCGCAATGCCTCCGATAAAGATGGTCATATACAGTATCGTTATCCCCACCCGAACAACAGAGAAGAGGGACAGCACACTGAGTCACGCCAATAAGAGGCAAAGTGCGTTGCTCTTGCTCTCTCAAGATGATAGGAATGAAGAAGAAGCCGGCTACCAGAGGTAAAAGGACTTCGAGAGCTTGATGGAAAGCCAAATAGTCATCCGGGGCACCACGCCATCTTAGGATAAGAGCCAGCCCTGAGCCCAGAAGCCAAAGAGCCAAATGCCCCCAGGAAGCCACGAGGCGCATTTGAAGAAGAACGAAATGAGGCACGAAATGAAATGATCGAAGGTCCTTTATCTTACCCCTTGTCCATGCCCATCTGCGCCACCGAGCCAATGGGATATCCATAGTTTCACTCCCTCTCCTCTAT
>JAUZRY010000030.1 GCA_030949995.1 Ardenticatenia bacterium | reverse complement strand
ATTATGGCCTTATCCGTCGTGGTGGGCACCGGCGTGGGCGTTGGTTCTACCACGGTGGGAAGACCCGTCTCGGGATCAAACCGGATTACCCGGTTGAGCACTTGGCCTACTTGGCCTAACAGGCCTAAGTCCTCCCCGTTCACGAAGAGCCGCACGCCGCCCGCGTTGCCGGTACGGATAAAAATCTCCTGACGTCCCACCCACTCCCGCTGTTCACCGGCCTCGAGCGTGCCCATGAAGGCCTCCTGACCATCCACTTGGATGAAAAGCCACGCCGGGGCCGTGATCTGAAGGGTCATGCGTAATTCGTTGGCTGGTGGTCCTGGCCCGGCCTCTTCGGGAGTCGGGGTGCGTGGCGGTCGGGTAGCCGTGGGCACGGGCGTGGCCGTGGGCGTGGCCGTCGGTTTTGGGGTGCCTGATGGGGTCACTGGGGGCACTGTGACCGTGCGCGCTTGCTGTGGCGTTGATGAAGGTGTTAGCAAAGGTGTCAGCGCCGGCACGTCGGCACCGCCGGCCAACCCTCTCTCCTGGAGCCACGCTACGGCCTCTTGCCGGCGGGGAATCACGTACCAGGCGGCCACGCTGAGCCCGGCCACAATGAGGATTACGATCAGCGTCGAAATAATCGAGTCGAGGGGAATAAGAGGTTGACGTAATGGTTCGTTCAGGGGGCTGATTCCAGAAGTGGAGGATGTGGGACCTAGAGTGGTGTGATCGGCCGGCAACAGAGCCTGCACGAGCGGCTCAGGGTCGAGCTCCAGAAATTGGGCGTAGTTGCGCAGAAAGCCGCGCGCGACCACGGGATTGGGCAGGGCGTCGACGTGCTCCTGTTCGAGGGCTTCCAAGTATTCCACACGAATCCGTGTGACTGCTTCAACATCCTCCAGCGTGAGCCCGCGGGCCTCGCGTGCCGCGCGCAGTTGCTCACCGACTGTGGCCATAGTGCCTCCAGCGCGTTGGTTGTTGCAGCCGGCTTCGGAACGTGACGTAAGGACGAGTCAGAGAATTGCTTCTGCTGGGGCCGCCGGCGCGCGTGTTCCTTCCTGTGAGAGCGACCGTGGGCATACCAGGCCCATTACCAGGGCGAAGTATAGGGCGAGGTGGGGGAATGTCAAGTGACACTTTGTCGCCTCTGCCCGATTGTGGTATACTGCTCAGTCGGTACAATCGGCCCGAAGAACGGGACAGACGCGGTTGACCCCTATGCAACGCTTTGGCCAACACGACAGAACGAGCTTGTACATTCCCTGGTTCGACCTGTTTATGGCCGTACTCCTCGTCCTCTTCCTAGGCGTTGGCCTGGTCACAGATTTCCTCTTTTACCGGACGGTGCGACGCTTTGTGGCCACCAGCGAACTGCCCTTCTTCCCCTCCGCGAATGTGCTCCCCCGCATTTCCCTCCGGGCACCTGAGCTCATTACGGCCCCACCGACAACTGTGCCTCACGCTTCCCCGAACCCCACGGTCGATGCCACCATGGTGGGCAGCAGTGTCTCGCCTTTGGATCGCCCCATGACGGTACTGGTCATGGGCATAGATCGGCGGCAGGGCGAGAAAGGGCCGTGGCGCACGGATACTATGATCTTGGTCCGTGTGGACCCCGTCGCCAAGAAGGCCGCCATGATCTCCATTCCGCGGGACCTCTACGTGCTCATTCCCGATTACGGCCGGGGAGCCCACTTTGAACGCATCAACACGGCCAACGTGTACGGAGACCTGTTCGATTATCCCGGAGGTGGCCCAGCTCTGGCCAAGCGCACTATTTACCGGAACTTCGGCATCCAAGTGGATCGCTACGTCATTGTCGATTTTGACGGTTTTCGCAAGCTCATTGATATGATTGGTGGCATTGAAGTGGACGTGCCCCGCAAGATTGTGGACACCCAGTATCCCACCGAGGATTATGGCTACACCACCGTGCGCTTCGAGGCTGGCCTTCAGCACATGGACGGCGAGCGCGCGCTCCAATATGCCCGCACCCGCAAGAGCACTAGTGACTTCGACCGGGCGAAGCGCCAACAGCAGGTGATGATGGCGGTGCGGGATAAGGTGCTCAGCTTGGACATTTTGCCCAGCTTGACGCCGCGCAACGTGCTCAACATGATCAACACGCTGGGCACGTCGGTGCAGACAGACCTGACTCTGGAGGAGATCCTGGCCTTGGCCCAAGTTGGGCAAGAAATCCGGGCCGAGGACATTTCCCAGGTCATCATTGACGCCAATTACGTGATTCCGCGGACCATCAACGAGGCAGAGGTGCTAGTACCCCGGTGGGAGCGAATCCGTCAACTCCTGACAACCGCTTTGGGGGAGGATGTCGTCGAGCCCGTGGCGCCCATTCCCACGGTGCCGCCGCCCACGCCCACGCCCGACGCGGACGCTCTGCGCCAAGCTATGCTGGCCGAACAGGCTCGGGTGGCCCTCCTTGATGCCACAGGACAATCCCCCCAGGGGCTACAGGGGATCGTGGCCGCCATGGTGGGCGAGGGGCTTAATGTGGTGGTGATTGAGCCGGTAGACCCCCAAGTTTACACGGCCAATCAACTCCTCGTGTACGCCGAGAAGCCGGCCACGGTGGCGTGGTTGCAGGAGGCCTACGGAATTGCCGACACGGCCGTACAACAGGCCCTTGGGACCAGAACCGACGTGGATGTGGCACTCGTCCTAGTTTCACCGCCGGCGGGCAATGGCGAGTGAGGTCAGAGAAGCCCCCCGAGTGCCGTCACGGTGCCCGTGCCCAAGGCGTGGCGGGGTGGAAATCTCGCCCTTTGCCTTTTCGTCCCCAGCAGGAGACACGCCCATTGTCTCCTGCTCCAGCCGGTGCAGCCAGTGAAAGGCCGAATCGAACAGTTGCCTGTCCCCATCGGGAGGCTGGAAGGAGAAGGATGGCAGGCGCAGATGGCCCTCTTCCCACATCAGGCTGAACACACGAACGAGCTCAGGATCCCACCGGTGGCCGGCGTCCAGCTTTAGAATGCGCAACGCTTCCTCAGTCGGGAGGGCCTGACGGTATGGCCGGTCTGTGGTCAGAGCGTCGAAGGCGTCGGCAACGGCCAGAATGCGCGATTCGAGGGGGATTTCGTGCCCCTTCAATCCGTCAGGGTATCCGGTGCCGTCGAAGTTCTCGTGGACGTGGCGCACCGGTTTGGCCAGGAAGTGCAACGGGGAGTAGCGTTCGAGGATGTACGCTCCGTATTCGGCGTGGCGCTTGATGGCCTCAAACTCCTCGGGGCGGAGGGCATCAGCCTTGTAGAGGAGGTAGCGGGGCACCCCCAGTTTGCCGATATCGTGGAGAAGGCCTGCCAAGCGGACGACAAACACAACCCGGCTGTGTGTCTGGACTTCGCGGGCTAAATGGACGGCGTAGGCAGCCGTGCGCAACGAGTGAAGAGCAGCCAACCGGTCGCCCAAGTACAAAATGCTAAACAACATCTCCACGGCCTCAAAGAACAACACCTCGGGCCGAGACGTACGCCCGTTGGCAGGCGGCCAGAAGCGGAATGACCCCATGATGCCCTCGCTAACCACATAACGGCTTTGCCGGATTCCGCTGTTCGTGTGCGTTCACCTCGTCTGTCCTGATGATGGGCCTTGACGCTCGGAGGGCACTGCTCCAACATCGCGTTTGTTCGCCGTTTCCACACGCTCTGGGCATACACTTGACCGACCAACTCCTCAAGCGTCTCCGTTGCTACGCTGCGTCCGTAGCATTGACCTCTACGAAAGTATACGGCCTGCCCGGGTCCACGTTACGGCCAATTTGGCACATGCCTTGATGACATTGCCCTGCGGGAACAGATGACCTCCTCGGGATGGAACCTCATACTCTGAGCTGGAGTTGCAGTGCTATGGCTCCCGGGATGCGGACGAGGGCGTGTGGACAGGCAAGTACATTGGACAGTTCATCTCATTCGAGAACACTATACCACAGCAGGGCTCGCACAGAACGCGACGCTCCCAACAATGAACAACGTGCATTGAAAGTATATCACAATATTGACAACTTGAAAAACGGCGCTGGGGTGCCTCGAACCACACGGGGACAGGAAGAGAGCGCGTAGCGCAGATCCCAAACAGTGCTTGTACAACACCACAACGTGTGCTATAATTTCCAACACACGCGGGCTAGGACCACCACCAACCGGTGTAATGTGCCGTAAAGCAAAGGGGGCGATCTCATGATTCCTGTGACTATTGACAGTATCCGAGTGAGTCTCATTTCCCAACACCGCATCGTCGTCCTCAAGGAGCGGGAAGGCGATCGTCATCTGGCCATATGGATCGGGCCCTATGAGGCTGATGCGATCACGATTGCCCTGCAGGACATCCGGGTGGTACGCCCGCTAACTCACGATCTCCTCAAGAATATGCTGGAAACTCTCGGAGCAACCGTCTCGTACATCGTGGTCAACGACTTGCGCGATGACACCTTTTACGCCCGCATTGTGCTCGCCGTGAACGGCCAGGAGATCGAGGTGGATTCCCGTCCCAGCGATGCCATAGCCCTAGCTGTGCGGGTGGACGCCCCTATTTACGTGGCCGAGCACGTGCTCGACCAGGCCGCCATCGTGCCCGAACCCGGCCAGGATGAGTTAACCCCCGAAGAAGAGGAGAAGCTGTCGGTCTTCAAAGATTTCGTGGAATCCTTGGACCTCGACGACTTTGGCGACGAGTAACCGGAAGTGTGTTTGACTCCATCAGGGGCGCCCTGTGACCTCCCTCACAGGAGCGCCTCCTTTGCTGTTCGGAGCCGGCAGAAGCACACAGATACTGCTTGATGGCTGGGCCCCCCTGAACGGGCCACTGTTCCCGGGATGATCCCCGCATCTTCTGGCAAGAACACGTCCATGACCTTTTCCCTGTGGAATGAACCATAAGGTGATGCCTCTCACCGATCTCGAGGTGTCCACGTGGCCTCGTAGAGGGCCCTCATGGAACCCCTGGCTGGAAGGAGGAGAGCACGCCCATGACTGTTGCGCCCATTGAGCGCCCGCTGCCCTACAACGTCGAAGCCGAAGAGGCTGTTCTCGGCGCGCTCCTCATGGACCCCGAAGCGACCACCAAAGTGGCCTCATTCTTACAGCCCAAGGATTTCTACCGCGACAAGCACGTCTGGATTTATGAGGCTCTTCTCAACCTCCACAAGCGCAACGAGCCGCCTGACCCCCTCACCGTGGCCGCCGAGCTGGACCGCATGGGCAAGCTGAGCGACGTTGGTGGCGCCGCTGCCATCAGCGAGCTCATGTTGCGCGTGCCCACCGCCCTTCACGTGGAGTACTACGCCCGAATTGTGGAGCGGAATGCCATCCTGCGCCGGCTCATTCTAGCTGCCGAACAAATTGCTCAACTGGCCTACCAGGAAGGGAATGCGGAGATCGAGGAGATCATCGACCGCGCCGAATCCATTCTCTTCGCCGTCTCCCAACACCGCCTGACCGGAGCCATGATCCCCATCCAACATATCCTGGGCGAGTTCTACGAACAGGTTGAACGCCTCCACTTGGAGCGTGAACCCGTAGGATTGCCCACGGGGTTCGTGGACTTGGACCGGCTGCTGGGAGGGCTCCAGAAGGGCGACTTGATCATCCTGGCCGCTCGTCCCAGCGTGGGCAAGACAGCCTTCGCCCTGGCCATTACCGAACACGCGGCCATTCAACAACAGGCTCGTGTGGCCTTCTTCAGCCTGGAGATGAGCGCCGAACAAGTCGCCATGCGCTTGGTTGCTGCCCAGACCGGCATCAGCCCACAAAAGTTGCGCACTGGCCCCATATCAGAGGAGGACTTGGCCCGCATTGGCCAGGCCGTGGACATTCTCAGCGGCACGCGCATCTTCGTGGACGAGACCCCGGCCCTAAGCCCCTTGGAAGTGCGCACCAAGGCCCGCCGTGTGGCCAGCGAACATGGCCTTGATCTCGTGATTGTCGATTACCTGCAGCTCATGCGCAGTGGTGCTCGCTCGGAAAACCGGGTTCAGGAAATTTCCTACATCAGCCGTTCCCTCAAGGGGCTGGCACGGGAACTGCACGTCCCTGTGCTGGCCATCTCGCAACTCAGCCGTCAGGTGGAGATGCGCCAAGACAAACGCCCACTCCTAAGTGACCTGCGGGAGAGTGGCAGCATCGAACAGGATGCCGACGTAGTCATGTTCATTTACCGCGATGAAGTCTACAACAAGCAAACTGAGCGTCCCAACATTGCTGAAATCATCGTGGCCAAACACAGAAATGGCCCCACGGGGACCGTGGAGCTGCGCTTTGTGAAGGAAACGGCCAAGTTCTCGAACTTGGAAACTGTCTACGTGGACGACGTGCCGCCCGATGTCGAAGACATTGTGTTCTGAAGTAACCCAAATGGAGCCCGAACTCAGGAGGCTTTCCGCATGGGATTTCCCGGATTTCCCGAAGGCCCTTTGAGGTTTACGCCTATACCTGACCTTTTCTTCAGTGAGATTTTAGAGGAAATCGACGACTTGGCCGAGCTGAAGCTCACCCTCTATTGCTTCTGGCGGCTCCACACCAGGCGGGGCAGACATCGCCACCTCAGCGAGCAGGAGCTCGAACAGGATGCGCTCCTCCTCCGGGCGCTCAAACGGCCGGGACAGAACCCTCGGCACGTGCTGCGAGAGGCGCTGGAGCGCGCCGTCTGGCGGGGCACGCTCCTCCAGTTGGACGTTGAAGTGGACGGTGAGCGTCAAACATGGTATTTTTTGAATACCGAGCAGGGCCGGCGTGCCGTCGCCGAGATTCACAGCGGCGCTCTGGCTCCCCACACCGTGGCCCAACCCGTGGAGCCCAGAGCCGTGCCGGCACCTCGCCCCTCCATTTTTGTCCTCTACGAGCAAATATTGGCCTGCTCCAGCCCGTGTTGGCTGAGGAATTGCGCGAAGCCGCGGCGACATACCCGGAAACGTGGATCGAGGAGGCTTTCCGCATTGCCGCTGAACACAACGTGCGCAATTGGCGATACATTCGGACCATCCTCGAACGGTGGGCCAGGGAAGGACGAGGCCATGAAACACATTCGGGACGCGCTCCAACACATCGTGCCGCAGAGACACGCCGACGTTTCCTCGAGGAACTCGACTGAGGCCCGGGAGACTGCTCCCCGGCAGCCAGAGCCAGCTCAGCCGTGTCCGGTCTGCAAGGGGGCCGGATTTGTGCGCTACGAGGTGCCCCCGGGACATCCACTTTTTGGCCGCGCCGTGCCCTGCCGCTGTAAGCGATCCGAGCTCCTCGCCCGTCGCCAGGCCGAGTTACACCGCATCAGCAACTTGGGCGCCCTGCGCCGACAGCGATTTGAAACGTTCCGCCAAGAGGGTGTGGGGCTCAACCCCCAGAAACAGGCCAACCTCCAGCACGCCTACGACGTCTGCCGCCAGTTCGCCGAACGCCCCCACGGGTGGCTTGTGCTGGTGGGCGGCTACGGCTGTGGCAAAACACACCTGGCCGCAGCCATCGCTAACGAGCGGATCGACCGGGGGGAGCCGGTGATCTTCGTCGTAGTCCCGGATTTGCTCGATCACCTGCGCGCCACGTTCAACCCCGCCAACCCGGTGACCTACGATGAGCGCTTTGAGCAGATCAAAAACGCTCCCCTGCTCATCCTGGATGACTTGGGCACTCACGCCAGCACCCCGTGGGCCCAGGAGAAGCTCTTCCAGTTGCTGAACTACCGGTACAACGCCCAACTGCCCACGGTAATCACCACCAACCACGACCTTGACGAGATCGACCCCCGCTTGTGCTCTCGCCTGGTGGACACACACATCAGCACTATTGTGACGATCTTGGCACCCGACTTCCGTCAGGGCATCGTTCACGGCGAAAATGAGCTCTCATGCTTGGGCCTGCTCAAGCACATGACTTTTCATACCTTCGACGTGCGCGCCCTGGAGCTGGACGCCACAGCACGTGACCACTTGTGGCGCGCGGTGACGGCAGCCAAGCGCTTCGCCCAAGAGCCGAGTGGCTGGCTGGTCCTCGTGGGCCCATATGGCGTGGGCAAGACGCACTTGGCCGCGGCCATTGCCAACTACCGCGTGGACTTGGGCCACTCGGCCCTCTTCGTCGTGGTCCCTGATTTGCTCGATCACTTGCGTGCCACGTTTAGCCCCCACAGCATGGTCAGCTACGACAAGCGCTTTGAACAGATTCGTCGGGCTCCCCTGCTGGTTTTGGACGATTTGGGCACACATAGTGCGACTCTCTGGGCCCAGGAGAAGCTCTTCCAGCTCTTCAACTACCGGTACATGGCCCAATTGCCCACTGTGATCACCCTGAACAACGTGGACGATGTGGAGCCACGCTTGTTAGAGCGCATGTTGGAGATGAAGCTCGTGGGGCATGGGAGCCTCATCGAGCTCAACATTCCACCTTACCGTGGCCGACAAGCTCACACGCCGCGTGGCCGCTGGCGCCGGGAGGCGGGCGAGACTCGGAAGTAGGTTGGGCACAGTGGGACAACAAGGGCGGCGGCCCCCTCTCAACGCCTTCGATGGGCACTCAGCCTCCAGGCGCAACGTGCTACGGGGCACACTCTACGTGCTCCTGGCAGCTATCCTGTGGGGCACCCTCGGCCCCATCATGCGCCTGCTCCAGGCGAACGGCCTGTCCGCGATGGAAATTGGCTTTTACCGGGCATCAATTGGGGGTGGTGCGCTCTTCTTCCTGGCTAAGGGAACCGGCCGGCGTTCCTTAGAACAACGTGATGTGCCCTTTTTCGCCCTCTACGGCCTGATCAGTGTGGCCGCCTTCTTTGTCCTCTACGCCCTCTCCGTCCAGTATAACTCCATCGCAGTGGCCGTCGTCTTGCTCTACACGGCGCCGGCGTTCGTCATGCTCCTCTCTTGGCGGCTCTTCGACGAACCGCTGACGTGGAGTACAGGGGGCGCTCTGGTACTGGCTTTCACCGGCGCTGCCCTGGTGGCGGGCCTGCACGAGCCGCGCCTGTGGGCGTTCCGTGCTGTGGGCATCCTCGTGGGCGTGGGAAGCGGTTTTACCTACGCGCTTTTCAGTATCTTTGGGAAATTTGCCTTAAGGCGCTACGATCCTATTTCAGCTATGGGATATGCCCTTCTCTTCGGCGCAGTCCTGTTGGTACCGGTCATTTGGGCGTCTTCAGGTGGGTTGGGGGAACGCATCACAGGATTGCCCGTGGGCTGGCTCATGGTGATCGGGCTCCTGCCGACGGCCGGCAGTTATGCGCTCTACACCTCGGGGCTACGGTGGCTTCCGCCGGGGCGGGCGAGCATTGTAGCCATGGTCGAGCCCGTGGTGGGCGGCGTGCTGGGGTGGTGGGTGTTTGGCGAGGCACTGGACGGGTTCCAGCTCCTCGGCGGCAGCGCCATCTTGGTCGCCGTGCTTCTCCTCCAACGTTCGCCGGAGGCGTGAACGGGAGCTCATGGAGGAGGCCAAGCCCGGCTGAGCAGGAAGAGCAGGGCCAACAGGGCCACTCCAGCGTACTCGGCCACCAGACGGCGGCTCAACCGGCCGCGGAGCTCCAATTGGGCCAAACCGGTGAGAAAGTAGAATCCCACCATCAACAGGGTCCCTCCCATTAGCCCGCTGATGCGCCAGTAGTTCAGCACCCAAATGAGCTCGCCCAACAAGAGCCCGATGATCGCGCTGTATGCCCACGTCTTGCGCACCTGCTCCACCTCGGTGCGCAACAGGGCCAGGGAAAAAGAGGGCGGCGAACAGGAGAATGGCCGGGCCGGAGACGAGGCTGCGGATGCGGCTGCTGTACACTGTGGTGAAGGCGAGCAAGGCCACCACGTAAGTCACAAAGTTGAGGTAAAGCTGGGCGAAGATCACGTGGCGCGCTTGGCCGCTCAGGGTGTGGTATTCGGCCACAATCACGGAGGCTAGACCGAAGCCGGTGAGCAGCATGGTGCCGATCCACAGCAGTGGATGCAAGGCCAACAGGCGGGGCACAATGAGAACCCCCGTTGATGTCACAGCCGCCGGCACGATCCAGAACAGAAAGGCATGGCGTGTCCACGTGGCCCGGTAGCGGGGATGCTCCCGCAACACGTAGTCCGTGCCCATCATGGAGAGCCCCACCAACAGCACTCCGATGACCCACTGGGGCGAAGAGGCCAGAATCAAGGGGGTATCGAAAATGTAAAAAGTGAATAAGCGAGTGGGAGTGGTGGCGATGAGAGAAACCACCATCCCGAGCAACACCAGGCTCACCACAATGCTCAACCGTTCGTAATGCGCATGGCAGAGTATAGTACTTTTAACGTGTACTTTGGCAAACACAGTCCGAACGACGTGCCTGCCCGAGTTCCACACACTTGGCATCAGAGGGCAAGGGTCGTATAATCCGACCATTGCCGCCGTGGAAGCTGAGGTGCGGAGGCCGCGTATGGTATGGCTGGCTGTGATGTGCGTGGGCGCAGGAGTGGCGCTTTTGCTCTGGGGAGAGCGCGCTCGCCGAAATGCTGGGCTGCCGGCCGGCCGCGTCGTCGGCCGCGACATGGCTGGCCGATGTGAGCAGACCTCCTCGCCCCTCCTGGTGGCCGCTCACCTTGGGCTCAGCGGACGCCCCGACTACGTGGTCCGAGTGGGACGAGCTGAGGTGCCTGTTGAAGTGAAACCCCACCGGCGAGCCGGGCGCCCGTACGAAAGCGATATGATCCAGTTGATGGCCTACTGCCTGCTCTTGGAGGAAACCACAGGAATGCCGCCGCCGTACGGTACCCTGGTGTATGCGCACGCCCGGTGGGACGTGCCCTACACCCCGGAATCCAGACGGGAGGTGCTGAGCGTCGTGGCGGAGGCTAGGGCCGCGCTGGGCGCACCTGATGTCCCCCGCAGTCACAACCACCCGGCGCGATGTCGGGCCTGTCAAGTGCGGCATGCCTGCGATGAAGCCCTGGCCTGAGCACATACCACACAATCCAGGAGGAGGTGCTGCTGTGAGCGCGGATGACCGGTCGCACGTGGCTGTACCTATCTTGCTCATTGGCCTGGTGGACCGGCCAACTCAGACGTTCCAGGCCATAGCGGCCAAGCCCCGACGCCTGTGGCTCGTTCCCCTCACCCTGCTCGTGCTCGCCGTCCTCTTCCACACGTGGGCCACGGCAGACCTGCAAACCCAGCTCCAAGCTGACATCAGCCAATACTGGATCGAGCACGGCCGTTTTGCCGAACAAATGCCCCCGGAGGCGCGCGAGGAGGCCCTCGCCGCCATTGAACGCCAACGCCAGGAGGGAGCCTCGTCGGGTTTGTTGACCCTGAGCTTAGCAGCAGGTATTGTGGGGACGATGTTGGGCTGGGTGGTGTGGGGTGCTGTCCTCCACTACGTGGCCAAGCTCATGGGCCACGAGGGCTCTCGATTTGACGTGATGTTCAACGTGGCCGCCTGGGCGTGGATTCCTCTGGGAATTGGCCTGGTGGTCCGCGGAGGATTTGCCCTGGTGACTGGAACGTTGCCCGTGAACGAGGGACTCTCCTTCCTCGTGGCCACGGGGACCTACGCCCGCGATGCCTTGAACCCGCTCTTCCAGCTCCTCAACGCCCTCACCCTCTGGCAACTGGCCTCGTGGTGGCTCCTGATCACCGGCACGGCGGCCGTGAGTGGCATCCCGCGGCGCCGTTGGGCTGGGGTTGTGCTGGGCATTTGGCTTCTTTTCGCCCTGCTCAAGCTGGTGCCGCTCATGGTCCAACGCACGCTGATGGGGATCTGAACGATGTCGCCGCGTCCCTTCTACCGCGTCGAAGGTCAAGGAGATCCGTTGGTGGTGCTCCACAGTGGGGGCATGAGCAGTGCTGAGTGGGAGCCCCACTTGGCCAGCCTGGCAGAGCATTTCCGCGTCATCGCGCCCGACCTGCCCGGCCACGGCCGCACTCCCGTGTGGGGCAACCGCCTGAGCATCCCCCTGTTGGCCGAGGCTGTCCTGGCCACCCTCGATGCTGAGGGCATTCCACGGGCCCATGTGATGGGTTCCTCGATGGGAGGGAGTGTGGCCCTGTGGGTGGGTCTGCACGCGCCAGAGCGTGTGGACCGCCTTGTGCTCTTCCGTGCCGGACACCGTCGCTCACCCCAAGGAGCCGCCATCATGGCCCGCATGGCCGATCCGGCCTGGTGGCACGCCCTGGGGCTGAGCACGTGGATGAGCCGCATTCACGAACCCCAAGGTGGCCCCGAGGCGTGGAAGACGGTCATCCGCCGGGTGGCCGAGATGTTTGCCCATGATACAGAACATCTGCACACGCCAGCGGAACTCTCCACCGTGAGATCCGCTACCCTCATCATTGTGGGAGACCGTGATCCCATCGTGCCCCTAGAACACGCCGTGGAGATGTTCCGAGCCATGCCCCACGCCGATCTGTGGGTGATCCCCCACGCAACTCACGTGGTGGGGGCTCGAACGTGGCGGCGCGACTGTTTCCTTAAGGAAGTGATCCGGTTTCTCACTCGCACCCCTTAGGTGCTGCCCTGAGCCGGAGGCCGCACAGGAGTCCCTGCAGTTTGCCATTCACAGGGTTCTTGATACACTTAGGGCGCGCAAGGGCGGCAGAGACCCGCCCTGATGGTGAGGACGGAGCGACACAACGCCCTTTCCAGCAGGCGCAGGCTCTCACGGAGTAGTACGAGGGACATGATTGCCACCTTGCCGGCAATGACGTTACCGCTGCCCAAATTGGACGCCTTGTGGGCCCACATCGTGGGAAGCGATCCCGCCCACATGCGGCAGGGCCATTTGCGCGTGGTCTCCCGTGATGGGGACCACATTCACGTCTTCCTCACGCCAGACGGCGGCGTAGTGGCCGTGCCGCCCATGTATGAGAGCTTGGTCCACGGAGTTGCCCCCGAAGCGCTCATGGCGCCCCGCTGGTGGTCACGTGCGTTGAGCGTCTCTCTCGATCACCTGGCTTGGTACGGCCCCACGGCCATCTGGTACGCTACCTCCTCTACGTTCACCCCCGTGCCCCACCCGTTCGCCCGCCGATTGCGGCGGCGGGACACGGCCGAATTGGCCCGCTTCGTGCGCCTGCTGCGCGCCCGCGAGCCTGAAACCCTACATTATTGGGCCATTGGAGGGCGGGAGATCGGCCAAGTGCGGCTGTGGGGTGCTTACTATGAGGGGCGTCTGGTGGCTGTGGTCGGTGAACGCGCCTGGGGCAGAGCCATCCACGAGATCGGCGTGAACGTGTTGCCCCGGTGGCGGGGCATGGGCATTGGCACAGGCGTGGTCTCCCTGGCCACGCACGAGATCGTCAACAGCGGAGCCCTGGCACAGTGGACATGTCCCCTGGACAATCGAGCGGCCATGCGCATTGCCGTCCGCCTGGGATATCGCTCCTATGCTCATCACTTCTGGCTGCGCGTAGTCGAGGAGCCGCTCTCCTAGTATTCCCACAATGAACTGTGGCAATAAGCCACCCATTCCATGGGACCCACGAACGTCACTGTGGTTGAGCACTACATTTCCCCCCAGACCACCTCTCCCCCGACGAGCGTGGCCTGTGGCCGTGCGCGAGCCAGTTCCTCTGGCTGAAGCTCAAAGGGATCTTGGTCGAGCACGATCACATCGGCCGGCGCTCCGACCACCACCCGGCCGGCGCCTGCTCGGCCGGCCGCACGGGCTACACCGTGTGTGAACCCCTCAAGCGCCTCGGCGAGGGTGAGCGTCTCGTCGGGGTACCACCCTCCTTCAGGGAGCCCCTCCAGATTTTGCCGGGTGATGGCCACAGCCAACGCTGGCCACGGATCCAACGACTCCACGGGCACGTCGGAGCCGAAGGCCAGCACGGTGCCCAAGCGCCGAAGGGAGCGCCAGGCGTAACTCCAGCGGGCCCGGGGCCCCCAGAAGAGGTCAGCGAGGCGCCAGTCACTGGCCATGTGGATCGGCTGCATGGAGGCCACCACACCTTGGGCGGCCAAGCGGGGCATATCCTCTGGGTGGATGAGTTGGACGTGCTCAATGCGGTCGGGCAGAGGACTTGCACAGGGCGGGGCGGCCTCCAGGGCGTCCAAGGCTGCCCGGTTGGCCGCGTCGCCGATGGCGTGAATGGCACACGGCCACCCGGCTTCGTGAGCTTCTCTCACGAGCCTGGTGAGCTCGTCGGGAGCATAGGCTGGCAGGCCACGCTGTTCGGCGTCGCCCTCGAAGGGGTCCAGCATCCAATCCGTGCGGGAGCCTAAGGTTCCATCGGCGAAGATCTTGATTTGCCCAAGCCGTAGCCAGTCGTCGCCGAGGCCGGCCCGCACGCCGGCCTCGCGCAGGGGCTCGAGGAGTGAGATGGGGGGGCAGGAAGAGCACCCGCAAGCTCAAACGACCGGCTGTGTGGAGCACTTGGAACGTTTCCAAGGCCTCGGCGCCCTCAATTGTGTGAATTTCCACCAGTCCCAAGGCGTGAGCTTCGTGTTGCACGGCCTCGATGGCTTCGACGCGCTCGTGGAGGGGAGGTGGTGGCACGTGTTGATCCACCAGCGCGGGGCCGTCTCGCGCAGCAGCCCTGTCAGCCCGCCTTGCGTATCGCGCTCCAAGTGGCCTCCGGGAGGATCGGGCGTCTCGTCGGTCACGCCGGCCAGTTCGAGGGCGCGCGAGTTCACCCACACCACGTGGCCGTCAACGCGGGAGAGCACCACCGGGCGGTTGGGAACCGCTTGGTCCAAGGAGGCCCGGGTAGGCGGGCGACCTTCCTCCCACAAGTGCTCGTTCCAGCCGTGTCCACGAATCCACGGGCGGTCTGGATAACGGGCAGCGTACTCCGCCACACGCCGGGCCGCCTCTGCCTCGCTGCGCGTGTTCCGCAAGTCCACCTGGTGCTTCAACAGCGCATAGGCCATCATGTGGGTGTGGGCGTCGCGCAGCCCGGGGAGCACAGTTGCCCCTGATAGGTCTACGCGTTTCCACGCCACGTTGGTGCCCACCTCCGTTTCCTGACCGACCCATTGAATGCGCCCGCCGGCCACGAGGAAGGCATCGGCCAAGGGGCGGGAGAGGTCTTGTGCATAGATGCGCCCGTTCACATAGAGGGTTGGCATGGCGGCCATCTCCTGAGTTACTCACATCCCAACACCTGTGCGCTGGTGAACGCTAACGGGATAACCTGCCGTTCCCCGACTCTCTCGTGGATAAGGATTGTCTGGCCTTGATCCCGGTAGGCCCACATGCGCCTCTCATCAGGGCAGAGGGCCACGCCGACGAGCTCGCGGAGCTGGCTGAAGAGCGTCACCTCGGGCGAAGGTCGGCCTTCGTCCCCGAACGTGAAGGTGTAGAGAGAGGCAAAGGTGCGCTGCTTGCCCTCGCCCTGCAGGGGACCTACGGGCACGGCTACTTTCACAGGAGTGGTGGCCTGTGCCCAGACCGGTGTGCCCAGCCCTTCTCCGATAGCACTCGACCAGAGGACCTGTTGGCTCCCATCCGCCACATCCAACACTATGAGCGTGTCCGGTGGGCCTTCAGTGCGTCGGAAGCGCGCGGTGAAGGCCAGACGGCGGCCGTCGGGGCTCAGCCGGATGTTGGATGGCGTGGCTGTGAGGGGAATCTGGCGGGTCTCTTCGCCAGAAGGCTCCAGGAGCACGAGAGTGGGCCGGGATGCCCCCATGTCGAAGGCCACGAGCTCTTCCGAGAAGGTGCTCCAGCCCAGGGGAAGGAGCCCGGGCCGGAGGCGGGCACCTGGTTCTGCCGTGAGCCGGCTGCGGTCGGCTCGGTACAGGCGGTATTGCCACGTGCCGTTGGCCGGCGTTCCCACCAGGAAGAACATGTCCCCGGACTCAGGGCGCCAAATGGTGTGGAAGAAGCCGGTATCGGTGGACGGGCGCTCGGCCAGCCACTTGGCCACGATGCCCTGTCTGGGGGAGTACACCACCACCCAGTACCGGTCACATCCGGGCATAAAGAAGGTGATCACAAAATCCAAGGCCCCGTCTTCTCGGGCCGCGGCACGAATCTCGATGGCTTGTTCCAATTCCAGGATCGGCGTGGCAGTGGTGTTGGCGCCGATGGCCAGCACGTCGGCCGGTCGGAAAGGAGTGCGCCTGACCACGTAGCCCACGGTGTTCGCCGGCGGTGCCGTGGTGCGCAGGAGAAAGGGCAGCTTGGCCCGGGTGATAGTCAGGCGTTCGGCTTGTAACTGTTGGCCCTCAAGCTGCCACGTCCCCTCAACGAACACCTGGGAGCGAACGCCCAAACAGCCGGCCGCCACAGGTTGGCGTCAGCGTAGAAAGAATTGCGCTTGTCGGGAAGGCGGATCTCCACGTTCCTGTTCTCCACAAGCCCTCGCACGACTCGGCCTGGGCCGAAGGTCAGCAGTTCAGCGTCCACCCCGTCGCGGGAACGCCTGACAGGCTGCGTGGTGGGTGGGGCCTGGGACGTGGACACGTTGGCGGCAAACGTGGCCGCGCCCGCCTCCACGGCGCGGCGTGGCTGTCCGACGGTGTCCTGGAAGAGCTCATCCCACGTGTCGGTGAAGGGCAAGCGGCGGACGATGTGGGCCAGGGCTTGGGGGCCGGCGCTCTCGTACAGGTATTCGGCGGTGAAAAGGGCGGCCACGTTGGCCTGGCGGATGATGGCAGCAGCACCTTGGGAGGCGAGTTCAGGCGAGGTGATGGCCTCGAAGGGGGAGGTCCAAGTCTCCAGCAGGTGTTGGCGCCACGAGGCGACGAGCGCCTCATGTTCTTCAGGGGTCAGGGCCCAGTGCATGGCCACTGTGACGTGGATAGCTTTGAGGAAGCGGGAGGCGTTGAGAAGGGACACCGCTGTGGTGGGCGTCTCGATCCCGTCTGCCTGGTCGAGAAGGGCCTCGGCAAGGGCGAGGCGTACCGCGCCCTCGCCGCCGAGCACCCCGTCCTGGACGACGAGCAGGGGGGAGTTGATCACGATCCGGTCGTCTTGGGCGCTAATAAGCGCTGGGCCCACATCGCGGGGCTCGATCTCGATTTGAGTGACCTGTGGCGTGGCCGGCCAGGATGGGAACACCTCGTCGTAGAGCGCGTTAATATCCTTGCCCAATTGCTGGCCAAAGGGACGATCCAAGGGGGGACGGTAGATGATGGAGAGCCCCTCGAAGGGGGCAATGGCGACTCGGCGGATACCCCATACTTGCTCGACAGGAAGCATGGCGCGTCGCCACTCCTGGCCCATCAGCCGGTAGTATCGCATTTGGGGGTGCCCGTTGATGGTCACGGTGACGAGGGCCCCCTCGCCGTCAAAGCGGACTTCGGCCACCTGTACGTCCACAGGACGTGGGTCCACGCCAGGTAGCTGAAACGATTTCAGGTAATTCGTCCACCACTCCCACGTGACGCCGGGCGTAATCAGGTAGGCAGCCTGGTCCCTGAGACCAAAGGCACGTGCCTGTTCCTCCTGGAGGATGAATTCGGTCAGGTCGGCGCGCATGGCAGCCTGGCGCCGCTCCATTTCCTGTCGGAGCACCCACAGGATCAGGAGGACGAGGAGAGCGATGCCCAAGGCGAGCACCAGCCAAAAGCGACGAGAGCGCGTCGGCGAAGATTCATCCGGCGGCAGATCTGGTAGCGGCTGTGGTTCTTCAAAGACTTCCCACTCGAGCACGGCTCGGACATCACCCTTTCACAGGAGCCGGAGTCACGGTGGCCCTAGCACGACGAGAATCTCGTTCTGGTCCACAGCCTGTCCCGGCTTCACGAGGATGGATTTCACCACACCATCAACAGGCGTACGGATTTCGTTTTCCATTTTCATGGCCTCGAGGATGATAACGGCCTCGTGGGCGGTCACCTGTTGGCCTTCTTGCACGGGCACCTTGACGATGAGGCCGGGCATGGGCGCCTTGATCTGCACGTCGCCCACGGGCTTGGCGGCGCCACCGCCGAGTTGTTTGAGGCGTTGCATGCGCTCGTCTTCCACCACGACTTCGTGGCGTTCACCGTCCACGAGGATAACCCATCGGCCCTCTTGTAAGTATTCAGCGTACACTTCGTAGGAGTGATGCTCGATGATTAGGGAGTAGATGGTCTCGTTGGCGATGTGTTCCAGGTGGACTTCCACCGGGTGTCCGTCCACGTCGAGGGCACCGTGGGGGTGGATCAGCAGTTCCACCTGTTGGCCGTCCACGTAGGCAATGTAGCGGGTGCTCATCGCAGGGCCTCCCTTCGGGCAGCGATTTTCCACAGGCTGGAGCGGTCGTCACCCGTGCCACTGACGAGCACGAGGGCCCTCTGACGGCGCTGGTGCATGAGCAGTGTGGCCGCAATGGCCGCCGGGTGCAGGTGATGACGGGCCGAGGAGGTCAAGAGCTCGGGTGTGTTCTCCAGGAATCCAGTGTCATAGACGCCGCCAATGAAGTTCGTGTTGTCGAGCAGGCGGCGGTGAAAGGGGATGTTGGTCTTAATGCCGAGAATGCGGTATTCCTGGAGGGCCCGGCGGAGGCGCAACAGGGCCTCCCCTCGGGTTTCGCCCCATGCAATGACTTTGGCAATCATGGGATCGTAAAACAGGGAAATTTCAAGTCCTTCAAAGACGCCGCTTTCCACGCGCACGCCTGGCCCTGTGGGTTCCTGAAGCAAGGTAATCCGGCCGGTGGAGGGCAGGAAGTTGTTGTACGGATCTTCAGCCGTGATGCGAGCTTCCATAGCCCACCCCTTGAGCCGGATGTCCTCCTGCTTGTAGCGCAGACGGCGACCGGAGGCAATACGCAGTTGTTCCTTGACAATGTCCACGCCGGTGATCATTTCAGTGACAGGATGTTCGACTTGGAGGCGGGTGTTCATTTCCAGGAAGTAGAAGTTTCTGTCCCGGTCCACGAGAAATTCCACAGTCCCGGCGTTGGTGTAATTCACGGCGCGCACTAGAGCCAAGGCTGTCTCGCTCATGCGCTGGCGCAGGTCCTCGTCTACGAAGGGGGAAGGGGCTTCTTCCAGGAGCTTTTGATGCCGCCGTTGGATGGAACATTCGCGTTCGCCCAGGGCTATGCTGTTCCCGTGTTCGTCGGCCAGGACTTGGATCTCGATGTGACGTCCACCTTCGATCAGTTTTTCCAAGTAAATGCGGCCGTCGCCGAAGGCGCCTTTGGCTTCCCGGCGGGCAGCTTGAAGGGCGGATGGCAATTCAGCAGGATCATGGACAACGCGCATGCCCTTGCCGCCGCCGCCGGCTGCTGCTTTGACCATGAGGGGAAAGCCCAACCGTTCGGCGGCGGCGATGAGCTCGTCGTCGAC
The DNA here is from genome assembly GCA_030949995.1 of Ardenticatenia bacterium. GTDB lineage: Bacteria > Chloroflexota > Anaerolineae > Ardenticatenales > Ardenticatenaceae > WFWG01. The sequence continues at coordinate 50,893 of JAUZRY010000030.1, read as the reverse complement.
AAGGGAGCGGGGAGTACCCGGCACAACGGGCACCCCGGCGCGCAGGGCACTCTCGCGGGCGGCTACCTTATCGCCCATAAGGGCAATGGCCTCCGGCGACGGGCCGACGAAGGTCAGGCCGGCTTCGGCCACGGCGCGCGCAAAGGTGGCGTTTTCAGCCAGGAAGCCGTATCCGGGGTGAACGGCGTCTGCGCCAGAGCGGATGGCCACGTCGATGAGCTTGTCGATCCGCAGGTAGGAGTCACCAGGCGGTGGCGGACCGATGAAGTATGCCTCGTCAGCGTAGCGCACGTGCAGGGCGCGGCGGTCGGCCTCCGAGTAGACCGCCACCGTCTGCACGCCCAATTCCTGGCACGCGCGAATGATGCGCACGGCAATTTCACCTCGGTTGGCGACCAGCACTTTGCGGAACATAGGCTTTCACCTTCGATCGGGTTCTAGCGCACGGGCCTGACGCCACCACGACGGCCTAGCCCGAGCCGATACGGTAGATGTCGGGTACGTTGATTCGTCCGTCGCTGAGCTTGTAGAAGATGCCCAAAGCTCCAAGTCCTTCACGATACCCCCCAGCCTTCTTGCCAATGTTCAGGGGGCAGGCCGGAGAGGGTGAGCGGACCAGCATCAAAGAGCGTAGACGGCATGTTGAATGCAGCAAACCGTCTGTCCACGATCTCATTGAGCTTGCAGGGGACGACAAGGCCGCGCAGGGGCTGCATGAGTGCCCAACCCAGGGGTAATCCGTAATCCTCGGCCACTTCATGTACGCGAACGGTCGAAGCTTTTTGTACTCCCCATTTGATGCTCTCGTAGTGCAACGGAAACGTGTAGTCCTCATACCGCTGTGATGAGTCTTCAGCGGTTTCCCGCACGGCTGTGAGGAAGGTGCGGGGGGAAACTCGGCCACGGGCATCGCCAAATGGTTGGCGATCCACGTATAGGGGGTGCTCCGACGGCGGCCACGACCCGGCGGGAGATCACTGTACAGGTTCTCCTCGGTTGGCAGAGCTGTCAGGAGTGCTTGTCTTATCTTTTGGGGGTGGTGCTTCCCGTCCATTGTGCCTACGGCGATCACGCCAGTCGGCTTTTTAGCGAATTCCACGAAGGGAGCGAAGGCCTTCTGTTCCAAGTTGTAGATGTTGGGAGCACCCGCGAGCTCTCATTGTCATACAGGTGATCTGCGTTTGCCCAGCGTTGGTGATGATACAGGAGCTCAGCGTCCATCCAATGTCGCTCGTGGGCATCAAGGTATCGTCCATGGCGTGTGACTCCCTCAGCCTCAGGAGCTACAGCGGCATGTTCCCGTGCTTCTTGGGCGGATTGGTGAGGCGTTTGTTCTGCAACATCTCCAGGGCGCTGATGATTTTCGGGCGTGTCTGGTGGGGCTCGATCACGTCGTCCACGTAGCCCCGGGCAGCGGCCACGTAGGGATTGGCGAATTGCTCGCGATACTGGGCCACCAATTCAGCCCGCCGTTGCTCGGGGTCGTCAGCCTCGGCGAGTTCACGTCGGAAGATGATGTTGACGGCTCCCTCAGGCCCCATGACGGCGATTTCCGCCGACGGCCAAGCATAGTTGATATCCCCTCGCAAGTGCTTGCTGCTCATCACGTCGTAGGCGCCGCCGTAGGCCTTGCGCACAATGATGGTAATCTTGGGGACAGTGGCCTCGGCATAAGCGTAGAGCAATTTGGCCCCGTGGCGGATGATCCCTCCGTGCTCTTGGGCCACACCGGGCAGGAAGCCGGGCACGTCCACCAAGGTGACGATGGGAATGTTGAAGCAGTCGCAGAAGCGCACGAAGCGGGCGGCCTTGGTAGAGCTATTAATGTCCAACACCCCGGCCAACACGGCCGGTTGGTTGGCCACAATGCCCACAGAGCGCCCGTTGAAGCGGGCAAAGCCGATGACAATGTTGGGCGCAAAGTGCTCTTGCACCTCGAAAAACTCGCCGTCGTCCACGATGTGGCGGATGATTGTTCTGACGTCGTAGGGTTTGTTTGGGTTCTCGGGCACAATGGTGTCCAAGGCTTCTTCCATGCGGAGGGGGTCGTCTAAGGGCGTTTGGTGAGGCGGATCTTCCATGTTATTCTGGGGAATGTAGGAGAGGAGCGTGCGGATCATCTCCAGACACTGCACCTCATTTTCGGCCGCAAAATGGGCTACCCCGCTGGTCTGATTGTGGACCATGGCGCCGCCGAGCTCCTCAAACGTCACTTCCTCGTGAGTCACCGTTTTCACGACTTCAGGCCCGGTGACGAACATGTAGGCGGTGTGCTTGACCATGAAGATGAAGTCCGTGAGGGCTGGGGAATAGACGGCTCCCCCGGCACACGGCCCCATAACAGCCGAAATCTGAGGGATGACGCCGCTGGCCAGTGTGTTGCGGAGGAAGATGTCAGCATATCCACCTAAGCTCACCACGCCCTCTTGGATGCGCGCGCCCCCGGAGTCCAACAGGCCGACCACAGGCGCGCCGTTCTGCATGGCCAAGTCCATAATTTTGCAAATTTTGTCAGCGTGGGCTCGGCCTAGCGAGCCGCCAAAAATGGTGAAATCCTGGCTGTAGACGTAGACCAGCCGGCCGTCCACGGTACCGTAGCCGGTGATTACACCGTCGCCGGGAATGCGTTTGCTCGCCATGCCGAAGTTGGTCTCCCGGTGCTCGACCAGCATGTCGATTTCCTGGAAGGAATTGTCGTCGAGGAGCAACTCAAGGCGTTCGCGGGCGGTGAGCTTGCCCGCCCTGTGCTGGCGTTCAATGCGCTCGCGCCCCCCGCCCAATCGGGCTTGGGCCTTACGGCGCCGGAGTTCCTCGATTTTGGGATCGAGTGTCATGGTGCCTCCTTCTTCGCTCCCACAAGCTCGCGGGCGGGCACGCCGCCCACAAAAGCGCCCGGGGGCACGTCCCGGTTGACTAAGCTCATGGCCGAAACGGTGGCGCCGTCACCGATGATCACGCCGGGCAAAATGGTGCAATTGGCGCCAATGCTCACGTTGCGCCCAATGATTACTGGCCCTTTTCGCCACTCGTTCACTGTGAACTCGTGAGCTAGCACGACCGTATTGTAGCCGATGATGGTGTTGTCGCCAATGGTTATGAGTTCGGGGAAGAAGATGTCGAAGACCACAGCGAGCCCCACGGAGACGTGTTGGCCCACTTTCATCCCGGTCAAACGCAAGAGATTCCGCTTGATGGCCAAGGAGGGGCAATAGCGAGCAGCGTAGATCCAGGTGAAGTTCCACATGACCCGCAGCGGGTGAACGGTCTTCCACCAATAGCTGAGCGCGTTTTCTGGGCCCAAGGAAGGGGAGTGGAAGAGGCGCTCATGCCGGCGCGGGATGTGGCTGTGGCCGCTCGTGTGCTCCATGCGCGCTTGACCTCAGAGGGCGTGGCCTATTTCGCGGAGCACGTTCCGTGCAATCACGAGTCGCTGGATTTCGCTGGTGCCCTCATAGATTTCGGTGATTTTGGCGTCTCGGAAGTAACGCTCGATGGGCAATTCTTTGGAGTATCCCATGCCACCGTGGATCTGGACTGCCTGATGGGCGACCCACATGGCCGTCTCGCTGGCGAAAAGCTTTGCCATGCTGGCCAGCTTGGTGTACCGTTCGCCTGTTTTCTTGCTGCGCTCCTTGGCCAAGGCGGCGTTGAGGGTCAACAGGCGGGCGGCCTCGATGCGTGTGGCCATGTCGGCCAACTTGAACTGGATGGCCTGGAATTCGGCGATGGGACGGCCGAAGGCATACCGCTCCTTGGTGTACTGCACGCTGGCCTCGTAGGCCGCTTGGGCGATCCCCACGGCTTGGGCAGCAATGCCGATGCGCCCGGCGTCCAACACGGTCATGGCGATCTTGAATCCTTCACCCTCGGCCCCCAAGCGGTTTTCGGCCGGGCAGCGATAGTTCTCGTAGAGACACTCACACGTGGCACTGGCGCGGATGCCCAGCTTAGGTTCCACCTTGCCCTGCACAAACCCCGGCTTGTCGGTTTCGATGACAAAGGCCGTGATGCCCCGGTGGCGGGGTTCGGCCCTTGGGTCCGTGACTGCGAAGAGCACAATGGCGTCGGCCACCGGGCCGTTGGTGACCCAGCTCTTCCGCCCGTTGATGATGTACTCATTGCCCTCTTGCACAGCCCGGGTGCGCATCCCGGCCGCGTCCGAACCGCTGCCCGGCTCGGTGAGGCTGTAGGCGCCGATCCACTTTCCGCTGGCCACGGGGACTAAAAACTTCTGTTTCTGCTCCTCCGTGCCAAAATGGAGCAGGCCGTGGCAGAAGAGGGAATTGCACACCGACATGATGGTGCCGTGGGCAGCATCGGCCTTGCTGATCTCCTCAAGGGCCAGCACGTAGGCCACAGTGTCGAGGCCGGCGCCACCGTACTCCTCAGGCACTTCGATGCCCAGCAAGCCTAATTCTCCCATCTTGCGGACGGTCTCCAGGGGAAATTCGCCGCTCTCGTCGTGTTGAGCCGCTACGGGCGCGATCTCCTGTTGGGCGAACTCTCGGGCCACATCGCGGATCATGCGTTGCTCTTCGGTGAGTGTGAAGTCCATGATTGCCTCCGTCTGCATTTGGCGCTTTGGAAATGGAAGCGTGGCCCCTTGAGGGCCACCTAACAGGATTATACCAAACTTCGGCAAAAGCCGAAACGGTTCTCAGGTTCATCCGGGGTGCGATCTCACTGGCGCGAGGGACAAACGGAGTTCACTGGTTAGCCCCAGGAGATGTGCCGTCTTCAGGGGAGGTGATGAGCACGTCGAGCACCGGCTTCAGTCGGCCCCATGTCTCCTCCAACAGTTCGGGGATGGTGCGCACTTGGTTGATCACGGTCATGTAGTTGGTGTCGCCGTTCCAACGGGGCACCACGTGCATGTGGAGGTGGCCCAGCACGCCGGCTCCAGCCGCCGTGCCCAAGTTCATGCCCACGTTGAAGCCATCAGGGCGGGAGCTCTCTCGCAACACGCGAACGCTCAGTTCCACCAGTTCAATGAGTTCAAGCCGCTCCTCGGGCGTCAGCTCGTGGAGCTCGGCCACGTGACGGTAGGGCAGCACCATGAGATGGCCATTGTTGTAGGGATACTTGTTGAGAATAATGAAACAGCGTGTGCCCCGGTGGAGAATGTGGCCGGCTTTGTCGTCACCGGCGTCCAGCGCCCGGCAGAAAGGGCATCCCGGTTCCTTGTCAGACACGATGTACTCCATTCGCCAGGGAGTCCACAAGTGTTCCACGGCCTCTTACCTCCGCTTCTCCACCCTTATCGGGTGTAGACGTCCGGGTTCACACAGTGGGGGAGTGGGTCGCCCCGCAGGCCGGCCAGCAGGTTGCTCACAGCCATGTCGGCCATGCGAGCACGGGTGCGCACGGTGGCTGAGCCAATGTGGGGGGTGATAATGACCCGGTCCTCGCCCATGAGGGGGTGGTCGGCGGGCAGGGGTTCTGGCTCGGTCACGTCCAAGCCGGCACCTCCCAAGTGACCGCTCCGAAGGGCGTCCAGCAGGGCAGCGTGGTCTACGATGCCGCCCCTAGCCGTGTTGACGAGGATGGCCCCGGGCTTCATGCGCGCCAGGGCGTGGGCATTAATGAGGTGCCTAGTGGCCGGCGTGAGGGGACAGTGAATGCTCACCACGTCGCTCTCGTGCAGCAAGGTGTCGACATCCGTGTAGATGGCCCCCACGCCGGCGGCCACATCCGGCTTCTCCCGGGGACCGGTGTAGAGCAAGCGCATTCCGAAGCCGACCGCTCTTCGGGCCACAGCAGCCCCGATGCGACCGAGTCCCAGAATGCCCAATGTGGCTCCATGGAGCTCCATCCCTAGGAGGCCCAGCGGATCCCACGTTTGCCACTGCCCGGCGTCGATGAAGCGCATACCCTCCACCACTCGCCGTGCCGTGGCCAAGATGAGGGCCCACGTCAGATCGGCCGTGGCCTCGGTCAACACGCCCGGCGTGTGGCCCACGGGAATGCCCCGGGATGTGGCAGCGGCCACGTCAATGTTGTCGTAGCCCACGGCCATTTGACTGATCACGCGCAGCTTGGGAGCGGACGCGATGAGCGTGGCGTCCACACGGTCGGTGAGCAAACAGAGCAGCCCGTCACACGTGGCCACGCGCCGGCGCAGTTCCTCGTAGGGCGGCGGCAGGGGGCCTGGCCACACCTCCACGGTGGCCTCACGTCGTAGGTGGTCCAAGGCGTTTTGGGGAATGGGACGGGTGACGAACACGTTGTTCATGATCGGGGGGCCTGCCCAGTTTGGACTATTATATGCGTTTCTCGGGGGTGGGCCAAAAGCAGGTTAGACCATGAAGAAAAGCCCGGCTACGCCGGGCCAGAGACGTGTGCCCCCGGCAGGACTCGAACCTGCGCACCTGGCTCCGGAGGCCAGTGCTCTCTCCTCTGAGCTACGGGGGCTCGGTTGACACTTCCAATTATACCTCGGGTGTGATTTTTCGCAAAGTTTCTCTTCTGGTGTAGAATCTTCCCGGGCCATGAACACCACATCCAGGGCGGATGCCTGTACCGCTGTGAGGAGCTTGTGCTGCCCCCGGTGTTATCAACAGTCCTCGTGGTCGGGGACGTGATGCTCGACGAATACCTGATCGGGCGAGCCACCCGCCTCTCGCGGGAGGCCCCTGTGCCTGTGTTGGAACGCACACGTCGCCATGTGGTGCCGGGCGGTGCGGCTAACCCGGCGGTCAACATCGTGCGCCTCGGAGGTCAGGCTGTGGCCGTGGGCGTCATTGGCAACGATCCTGCCGGCCGGGAGCTGGAAGCCACCCTCCTGGCGGCCGGTGTGGACACAGAGGGCCTCATTGTGGACCCGTCCCGCCCTACCACGACCAAGACGCGCATTCTTGCCGAGGGGAGCTTCGTTCACGGTCAGCACCTCGCGCGCATTGACCACGTGGACCGGCGTCCCCTTGATGTCGAGGTCGAAGGCGCTCTGGCCGAGCGGCTTTCCCGCTTGGTCCCCGGCGCCGGAGCCATTCTGATCAGCAACTACCGCAACGGCGTGGTCACCGACGAACTCATCCAGCGCTGTCTGGCCCTGAGGGCACGTCACGCCCTTCCGCTGTTGGTGGACTCCCAAGGCGGGCTGGGCCGTTTCCAGGGGTTCGATGTGGTGAAGTGCAATCGTGCCGAAGCCGAAGCCGAGCTGGGCGAACCGTTGCGCCCCGCCGGTGATGGGCGGGCCGCCCAGTTGGCTGCCCTGCGCGCCCGCTGCCGGGCTGGAGCTGTGGTGGTCACTCTGGGCGAGGAGGGGATTGCCTGGCTTGACCGCCAAGGGTACGGGGAGTGTCCTCCTCAACGCCGGGCGACTGTCTTCGACGTCACGGGCGCCGGGGACACGGTAATGGCCGTGTTGACCTTGGCGTTTCTGGCCGGCCTGCCTCTAGCCCGGGCGTGTTGGCTGGCCAATGTGGCCGCCGGTCTGGTGCTGCAAGTGTTGGGCAACTACGCCCCGACCCGCGCCGAGTTGGTTGCCCACGCCGCTTCCCACGCTGCTGAGGAGTCCTATCCCCCATGAGCCGCCTCCTCACCTTGGATGCCGCCGTCGAAGCGCGCGATCGCCTCCGCTTAGCAGGACACACGTTGGTCTTCACCAACGGCTGCTTTGACTTGTTGCACGTGGGGCACATTCACACCTTGGAAGTGGCCGCCGACCACGGGGATGTGCTCTGGGTGGGTGTGAATGACGATACAAGCGTGCGTTTATTGAAGGGAAAGCTGCGTCCACTGGTGCCTTGGGAGGAACGAGCACGGGTGGTGGCCGCGCTGCGAGCTGTGGACGGTGTGCTCCCGATAGTACACGTCACGGCGGCCCCCCTGTTGGCCAACCTTCGCCCCGAGGTCTACGTGAAGGGGGGAGATTATTCGCCGGCCACTTTGCCTGAGATACACGTGGTTCGGGCCTTGGGCATCCGGCTGGTCCTGGTGCCCCCGGTGCCGGGCAAGTCGAGCAGTGGGCTTGTGGAGCGCATCGTGCACCAGCACCGAGACTAGGGACGTCACATCATGACTGTGGAGACATCATCGCTCAACCAGGTGGAGGAACATGGGCACTTGGTGCCCCAACGCCGTCACATCGCGCGGGCAGCCGGCCTGATCAGCTTGGGTAACGTGGCCAGCCGAGTGCTGGGCTTAGTGCGAGAGACGGTTTTCGCCAATCAGTTCGGGAGCAGTGGGGCGTACAGTGCCTTCGTGGCCGCCTCGGCCATTCCCATGATGGTGTACGACATGCTCATTGGCGGGCTGCTCAGCTCGGCTCTCGTGCCCGTCTTCAGCGAACACCGGGAGCGGCGTGCCGAGCTATGGCGCCTTGCGAGCGTTGTCCTGAGCGCCACGGCCGCTGTGGTGGCCCTTTTGGTGGTCTTCGTGGAGTTGACTGCTCCGTGGTTAGCGGCCCTGCTGGTGAGCGGCTTTGAGCCCGAACTCCAGGGGCTCACCGGCCGGCTCATTCGGCTGGTGACGCCCGCAGTGATGCTGCTCAGCGTCAGCGGGGTGCTCACGGGGCTCCTCTACGCGCTCAGGCGGTTTACATTTGCGGCCTTCGGCGCGGCCATCTACAATTTGGGCCTTATTGTGGGCGCGGTGTTCTTCTCCCGCCTTTTCGTCGGCCCCGAGCGCATTTACGGGCTGGCCTTGGGCATGTTGGCCGGTGCGTTGGGGCAAGTGCTCATTTTGATGCCAGAGCTCCGGGATCAGCGCCTGATGCTGATTTTTGACTGGCGACATCCGGCCCTACGGCGCATTGTACGCCTGTACGTGCCGGTGGCCTTGGGGTTCCTGGTGAGCCACGTGGGGATCGTGATTGATCGCAGCCTGGCCTCGACGACGGGCGAACAGAGCATTGGCTGGATGCGCTACGCCACCACGCTTATCCAGTTTCCGCTGGGCTTAGTGGCCACGGCTGTTTCCTTGGCCGTGTTGCCCAACCTCTCGCACCTGGCAGCCCAGGAGGCGCGCGACGGCTACCTCCAGACGCTGCGCACGGGCATCCGCATGGTGATCGTGCTCATTGTGCCGGCGGCTGTAGGGCTTTTCGTGTTGGCCACTCCGATTGTGGCCCTCCTGTTTGAACACGGCGAGTTCACGGCCTTCGACACCCTCTGGACGGCCCGCGCGCTGCGCCTCTACCTGATCGGCCTGATCTTCGCGGCAGTGGACCAAGTGCTCGTCTTCGGGTACTATGCTCGCCAGAACACTCTCGTGCCGGCCGCGGTGGGCGCAGTGGCCGTGGGCATCTACTTGGCCGTGGCTTTGCCCCTGGTGCAAATGTTGGGCATGTTGGCCCTGGTGTTGGCCAATTCAGTCCAGTGGGTGGGACATGCCCTTATCATGCTCTGGTTCACTCGTCGCGCCGTAGGGGCCCAAGTGATAGAGGGTGTGGTGTCAATGGCCGGCAGGACAGCCGTGGCCTCACTCTGCATGGGAGTGGTCGTGGCTGCCACGCTGGTGTGGCTTGAAGGGCTGGCCGTCGCCGGGCTGGGCGGCCGGTTGGTGGTCGTGGCCGTGCCGGCGTTCGTGGGAATGGGCGTGTACGCCCTGATGGCTGCCCTCCTGGGGCTGGAAGAGATCCGGGCCGCAGCCCAGCTGGTAATCGGACGCCTGCGCCAGCAACACATGGGATGAGCCCACCCAAATCAGTTCGGCGGGCGCAGGAAACGACCCATGATCAAGTTGTCGGTGTACCTGCCTCCGGGCAGCTTGATGGCTCGCCGTTGCCGCACCTCGACGTGAAATCCCAGTTGCTCGTAGAGACGACGGGCGCGCGTGTTGCTGGCGAAGACTTCCAGCTCGGCCTTTTCGTATCCCGTCTCCTGGCACCAGGCCAAGAGGGCGCGCATCATCCAGGCCCCCAGCCGACGGCCTTGGGCCCAAGGCAGGACCCACAGGCTGAGCGTGGCCACGTGACGGTCCTTCTGGCCGAAACGGCCTGGCCGGGCGGAGGCCAGACCGGCGAACTGGGCTTCGATTTCGGCCAACACGTAGAGATAACCGGGCTGATTCAATGTCCGCAGGTAGCGGTCGGCCACGTGACCCACGTTCACGTGCTCCACGCCCAGGTTGACATCCTCCCGCGAGAGGCGCGCCAGGCCGGCCGCTGCCCGCCACACGTCGCGCCGGCGCATCGGCTGTAAGACCCCTGTGCTCCCGTCACTGAGCTCCACGCGCAGGGGCCACTCCATGCCATCCCTCCTCCCTATTCCTCCAAGATCACGTCGAAGAGGAGCACGGCCAAGGTGAAGAAGAGCACGTCAAAGGTGACCAGCAATCCGATCCAGTGTCGGGCCTCCTCGAGGAGTGAACGGCGGGCGAAGACGGTGCTGCTGGCCTTCACAGCGGCGATGACCACGGGCACGAAGATAGGTAACACGAGCACTGGCAGGAGCACGTCGCGCAGGCGTGTGTTGACGCTGATGGCGGCGAAAACAGTGCCGATAATAGCAAATCCCAACGTGCCCAACAGCAGGGGCACGAGCAGGGGCCAAACAGGCACGCTGATGTTGAAAAGGGCTGCGAAGAGGGGCAGCGTCACGGCTTCTACGCTGACGATAAAGGCCAGGTTGCCCATCAGCTTGCCCAAGTAGATGGCGCTGCGGTCCACCGGTACCATCATGAGGCCGGCCAAATTGCCCTGCTCCTGCTCGCGAGTGAAGCTCCGGTTCACGCCCAAAAGGCCGGCGAAGATAAACGTAACCCAGAGCAGGCCAGGCGCGACTTCCACGCGGTTCACCGAGGAGAGCTCCAGCGCGAAGTTGAAGATGAGAATGGTGAGCAGCGCAAAGACGGCCATAATGCTGAACACTTCCCGGGAGCGCCATTCACTCACCAAGTCCTTCCAGGCGATGAGCCACGCCTTGCGCAAGTAGGCCCTCACGCCGGCTCCTCCACGTAGGCGCGGTAGACGGCCTGCCACTCGTCGGGGGAGAGTGCCTGGCGTGACGACTCGAAGACCAGGCGGCCCCGGTGAAGGATGATGGCGCGGTCACAGAGGGCCAAACCCTGTTCCACGTTGTGGGTGGCCATGAGGATGGTGTGCCCTTCACGTGCCATTTGGCCCAAGAGGCGGGTGAGCCACGCCACGGCTCCGGCGTCCAAGCCGGTGTAGGGCTCGTCCAACAGCAGGATCTGGGGATCGTGTATCAGTGCGCGGGCAATGGTGAGGCGTTGCACCATGCCGCGCGAGAACGTGCGCACAGGATCGTGAAGCCGCTTGGCCAGCCCCACCCGCTCGGCTAGGGCACGGATGCGCGCCTCGGGGCTCGACACGTCGTACAGGTGGGCGTAGAGGCGCAGGTTCTCGGCCGCTGTGAGATCGGGATAGAGAAAACTCCTGTGAGAGACCAAGCCGATGTGGCGGCGGGCCTCCGTCCAGTCGCCGGTGAGGGGGTGGCCTTGAAGGCGCACTGTGCCCCGTGAGGGGCGCACCAAGGTGGCAATGATGTGGATCAGCGTGGTCTTGCCGGCCCCGTTGGGACCAAAGAGGGTGACCCATTCTCCTTGGGCCACCCTCATGTGAATGCCCCGCAGGGCCCGACGCAGGCCGTAATTCTTGTGAAGGTCTTCAACCTCAATGAGGGGCGGCAGTGTCATCGCCCGACGAGGCCTACGTTGGGGTCGAGGAGGAGGTGGCTTGACGAGCTCGCTCCACCGCGCGCTCGATCCACGCCTCCCACGTGTGTTCCGCAGCCGACGCCGATGTGGCGCTTCCGGCGTCCTCCTCCTGGAGTTCATCGAGCCGGCGCAATACCTCCACGGCCCGCGCGCGGTAGAGGGCGTCGAGCCGTCGGAAGTCCTCCTCGCCGATCTTGCCCATCTGGAGGTCCATTTGCAGGTCGTGGAGCGCGGCCAACAGGGCATCACGCTGGAAGAGCAGTTCGGCCAACTCATCCGCAGCTCCCTCTTGGGAAAGCCACGACTCGGCCTCGGTGGGCTGACGGCCGAGTCGGAAGAGGGGCCGGCCGTGTACGCCATGAGCCCGGCCAGCACTCCAATGCCAATCAACACGGGAACCCACGCCTCCACAGTGTCTTCCCCCTTTCCTGTACCTCGGCCCCCCGTTTAGGCCCGGGATGAGCTCAAGAGCGACCGACGGCTGACCTCGCGGGCGCGCAGGCGTTCCAGGATGCGCTCCTCGCGTGGGTCAGGCCACATGGCCACCCACGTGCCGAAGAGCAGGAGCAGGCCGCCGATCCAGACCCACGCCACCAGCGGGTTCACGAAGATCTTGAACGTGGCTGATCCGTCCCGGTTCACGCCCGTGAGGACGACGTAGAAATCCTCGAAGAGGGAGGATCGCACGGCCACCTCGGTCTCCCGTTGTCCTCCGGGCACTTTGAAGTAGTAGTCCAGGGAGGGCGTCAAAGTTCCCAGGAAGCGTTCCCCTTTCCAGATGTGCAGGGGAGCGGCCACCCGTTCCTTCACGAGATCGCGGGAGCCTTCAGCGGCCAGAAATTGCACAGTGTACCCCCCCACGTGAGTGCGCTCGCCAGGAGCCAGCGTGATGTCCACCACTTGCTCGTAGAACTTGGAGCCAATGACGCCAATGGTGAGCAAGAGGACGCCCAAGTGGACAATGTAGCCCCCGTAGCGCCGGCGGTTTTTGGCGATCAGCTCAAAGAACGCCGCCACGGGATGAGCACCGCTGCGTTCCCGTTGGGCGCGCCACCCGCGCCAGAACTCCAGGAGGTGGCCGGCTGTGGCAAACGTCACCACTCCGTAGGCCACCACCACAACCCCCCGGCGCACGCCCACGAGCCACAACACGCCCATGAGCACAAAGGCGAAGATCAGTGGGGGTACCATGTGGCGCTTGGCATGGGTCCATGACGTGCGCCGCCAGGGTAATAGCGGGCCTATGCCCATGAGCACCAACATGACCAGCAGCAGGGGCCCGGCCACCATGTTAAAGAAGGGCGGGCCCACGAAAATACGCCGGCCGGTCACCAGCTCGCTGATAATGGGATACATTGTGCCCCAGAAGACGGTGAACCAAATCCCCAGGAACAGGATATTGTTGAGCAGGAACGCGGCCTCCCGGGAGAGAGGAGCGTCCAGTTCGTGTTCGCTCTTCAGCAGGGGCAGGCGGTCGTAGAGGAGCATGAAGGAGCCCAGCAAAGTGATCGAGATGAAGACGAGGAAGTACACGCCAATGCTGCTCACTGCGAAAGCATGAATGGAGTCGAGAATGCCGCTGCGTGTCAGAAACGTGCCGAAAATGGAGAGCACGAAGGCCAGAATGATGAGCAGCATGTTCCAGACTTTGAACATGCCCCGTTGTTCCTGCACCATCACCGAATGCAGGAACGCCGTGCCAATGAGCCAGGGCATGAGCGAGGCGTTCTCCACCGGATCCCACGCCCAATAACCGCCCCATCCCAGCTCGTTGTAGGCCCACCAGCCGCCCAACAACATGCCTAGCCCTAGGAACATCCACGCGATAAGAGTCCATCGGCGTGAGAGCCGCACCCACGTCGCCCCTGTGCGGCCGCTGAGCAGGGCAGCCATGGCGAAGGCATAGGGCACAGTGAACCCCACAAACCCGGCGTAGAGGTTCGGGGGATGCATGATCATGGCCGGGTTCTGGAGCAGGGGGTTGAGCCCCTGGCCGTCGGCCGGCACGAAGTCGAGGCGCTCAAAGGGAGGGGCGGAAAAGTTAAGCACGATCAGGAAAAAACGTCATGACAAAGTTCATCACTGCGAGGGTGTAGGGCATCAACTCCGGCGCGTCGTCCCTGTGGACCCACATGACGCCCAACGTGTAGAGGGAGAGGAGCAGCACCCAAAAGAGCAGGGAACCTTCTTGCCCACCCCAAATACCCGTGATGGTATAGAAGAGGGGTTGACCTATGCTGGTTTGGCGGGCTACGTACTCCACGTTGAAATCCTGGACGATAAGCAGATACTCCATGGCCAAGAAGGCCACAGCGTTCAAGATGGCGATGGCAATAGTCGCCCGCCGGCCGCTCGCAATCAGCTCGGGGAGACGACGGCGTGCGCCGAAGAAGAGCGCCAACGTGGCGTAAACGCTTAGGGCCAATGCGCCTAAGAGGCTGAGGTATCCGATGTCACTCATTGGGCCTCCCTTATTGCGATTGCGTGGGGATCGTCAGGTGGTTAGTTGGTACCTGTTCGCCGGCTTCAATCGCTTCCTCATACTTGGAGGGACACTTCACCAAAATCATGTCTGCCTCGAACACGCCCTTCTCGTTCAACCGCCCTTCCACGATGACACTCTCGCTTTTCATGAAGAGATCGGGCATCACATCACGGTAAACGACCGGTACACGTCGGCCAGCTTCATCCACCAAATCGAAGGTGAGCACGATGTTCTTGGGATCATACTGCACCGATTCCTTGTCCACCACGGCGTTAATCCGAAGGCCCTTGCCCACCAGCCGGTTGCCTTGGGAGAGGGCTTCCTCGAGCGTGATGTAATAGTTGCTGGCGTTCACTAACCCGTTGACGATCAGGGCCACAATGGAGAGTAGGGCCACGACGCCGCCGATCACGAACTTGAGCTTCCGCTTGGGTATCGGGCCGATCTTGGGTTGCTCGTAGGTGATGGTCGTCACGGTTCTCCCCCTGCTGTTCTCTTGACCGTTTGTGCCATTTTTCTCAAGTTGGAGTTTGGAAGGATTATAGCCATCCAAGGAGTTTTTCCAAACCTCATCGGGTTCGGGGCCTCTCCGTGGCGCCGCGATGACCGAGGAGGGGGCAGCGCGGCGTTCGACATTTGGGCAAAAGCGCGTAGAATACGAGTTTGTTCATGTGCCAATGGACAACCGACGGGAGCACATTCGTGCGTGGACGTTTCTTCAGCCTGGTGAAAATGGCCGTGAGCGTTGGCCTGATGGTCCTGCTGCTGCGCGCTGTGGGGTGGCAGGAGACGTGGGGTGCTCTGCGGCGGGCCCCGCTTGGTTCCCCTGGCCGGCGCGGCCGGGCTCTACATGCTCACCCTGCTGGTGCGCGCGGTGCGCTGGCGTATCCTGGTGGGGGCCCAAGGTGTCCAAGTATCCACCCGGCGGCTGGCTTACCTGTATTTCGTGGGTTCTTTCTTCAACATGGTGTTACCCAGCGGCGTTGGCGGGGACGTGGTCAAGGTGTACGAGCTGAGCCGCGGCGGCGCTGGTGAGCTGTCCCACCTCGAGGCCCGTGTGACCAGCAGCGTCATCGCCGACCGGGCCAGCGGGCTGGTGGTGTTGTTCATCATGGGCGTGGCCGCCATGCCGTGGGTGTCTGGTCCTCTCTCCGCCCCCGTCCTCTTGGGGTTATCAGGCCTTACCCTCGGCAGTGTCGGGGCGGTTGTCATGCTCCTCAGCCGTCAGTGGCGCACATGGGCTGAGCAGCATGTTCCGGGTTTCCTGTGGCTGATTCACCGGCGGGGGGTGCGAGGGCTCTACGCCTCCCTCGATGCCTATTCCTGGCCGGTGGTTGGCCGCGCTGCGCTGGTCTCGCTGCTCTTCAATGGGCTCATCATCTTGGTGAACGTGGCCCTGGGCGCGGCCTTTCGCTTGGATGTTCCCCTGCGGTACTATCTGGTTTTTGTGCCCATTATCTCCTTTCTGCTCGTCCTGCCGGTGTCCATTAACGGGCTGGGCGTGCGCGAGAGTGGGTATGTGGCCTTATTTGGCCAAGTTGGCGTCTCCCAGGAAAGTGCCCTGGCCATGTCACTGGCCTTCTACGCCATAACCTTACTGGCCGGCCTCATTGGAGGGCTCCTCTACACGCTTGAAAATGCTCTCCTGCTGGGGCGCTCCCGATCTGTCCGGCAGGCTGATGTGGAGGTGCCGCGATAACGATGGAGGTATTGCCTAGAACTGGCAGTCGGCCTCGGCAAGGCATCCGGCCTACATCACGTGCCACCGGATATCCCTGGCACGAGGTGCTCGTGCCGGCGACGAGTTTCCTGGTGGCCTTTGCGCTTTTCGCGGCCACATTGGTTCCCGGCGTCCTCAGCGGCGATTCTGGCGAGTTCGGCTATCATCCGCTTGTCCTGGGTATTCCCCACCCAAATGGATATCCCTTCTACCTGCTGACAGGTGCCCTCTGGCAACGTCTGGTGCCCTTTGGTGAACCTGCCTGGAAGATGAACCTCTTCAGTGCCTTCTGGGGGGCGCTGGCGGTGGCCTGGTTAATGGCCTGGCTCAAAAGAGCCTTGCCTCTCTGGGGGGCGTCCCTGGTGGCCGGCGTCGCCTTAGCCGTCTGGCCCGACTTTTGGCGCTACAGCACGGCTGCAGCCGTCTACAGCCTGCACGCTTTCTTCCTCGTGGTCACCCCGGAACGCCTTCACGCCTGGTGGCAGCGCCTAACGGCTGGTGAGCCATCAAGCCGCACAGCGCACACCTTTTCCTGACTTCCGGTGGCGCCCGGGGCCCGCGCAAACCAAATTCCTGACCTCTTCAACATCTTCCTGTTAGGCCTTGCCCCTCTCGTACTGGTGGTTCTCCGCGCTGAGGCACGGCGAGGTGGACGCTGGCGCCTCCTCCGGCTGATGTGGCCGCTGGGTGTGGGTGCCCTCACCTACGCCTACCTGCCCTGGCGGGCGTGGGTCCTGAACCGGCCCGACCCGACGTTCCCCGACGTGCCCGGCTTAACGCCGGCCGTGGCGAAGGGCTTGATCAGCCCCTTCTACCGGCCTGGCCTGAGCGGTTTCCTGGATTACGTGCTCGGTCGCTCCTTGCTCACCGATATAAGCACAGGCTGGGCCGACTTGCCCCCATTGTGGTGGGACCGAGTGTGGAAGCCGTTGGGAGCCGGGTGGTTGCTTCTGGCCTTGGTGGGCCTTCTTGCCCTCTGGCGTTGGCGGCGGGGGGTGGTGTTGTCCCTCATGAGTGTTTACGCCCTCAGCGGCACCTTGGCCCTCAAGTATTGGCGGGATTTTGCGGTGAATCAGGAAATCGCCCACGTGGAGGGGCACTTGATGGCCGTCCACGTGATCCACGTGCTTCTCATCGGCGTGGGCGCAGCCGCCATCTGGGAGCGCGGGCGGACGACAGTCACAACTTTGCCTGGCCGCTGGCTGGTCATCGGGCTGCCACTGCTCCTCTTCCTCCCTCAGGCGATTGCCCTGGTGTCCCGTCCCTCCTCGGGCGACCAGGAGGAGAGCCCGGCCATTCAAGCGTACTGGGATGAAGCGCTTGCCCAACCCCTGGCGCCCGGCGCAGGGCTCATGGCCCACTGGGGGGATCTGACGCCCTTCTGGTACCAGCAATACGCCTTGGGCCGACGCCAGGACTTGGTGGGCCTCTTCCCGCCAAGTGTCGAGTTGGCCGAAGCATGGCTGCAGGCTGGGCGTCCGCTTTACCTGGCGGGCCCACTGATCGACTGGGGCACTGACCTGCCAACCCGTTTCCGCCTGGTGCCTGACGGGCTCTTCGTGCGCGTGGAACTGCCCGACAAGCCGGTGCTCCTGCCGGAGGAGGGCGCCCGCTTTGACGAAACCGTGCGATTGGCTGCCCACGAGGTGCCCCGAACATGGCGGGAAGGGGGAACTTGTCTCGTTGGCGTTCCGCTGGGTTGCCGAGGAGTCCGTTTCCCGCGACATGCTCCTGGTCCTGCGCCTGCGCGATGGGGCCGAACAAGTGGTGGCTGAGTGGCACCGCCGGCTGGCCAGTTTGTGGGACCCGCGCGCCACGCTCCCGCCCGGCCAGGAGATTGTCAGCAGGCCCATGGTGCCCGTGCCGTGGGGACTGGCGGCCGGCCGGTACACGCTGGAGTTAGCGCTCTTCGATCCCGTTACCGGCGAAACGTGGCCGGGCGTTGCTGAAGACGGTTCACCGGTGGCATGGCCCGTTGCCGTGGAGGCCGCTCCCGAGGCGCCGAAACCGCAGGCCTTGCGGGCTCATGGGTTTCAGGGAAGAGCGTTGTGGCGGACGCTTCGGCTCGGAAGTGTTGAGGTGCAGGGCACCACTTTCTTCCCCGGCCAGG
Source organism: Ardenticatenia bacterium (assembly GCA_030949995.1). GTDB lineage: Bacteria > Chloroflexota > Anaerolineae > Ardenticatenales > Ardenticatenaceae > WFWG01. Next base: position 32,959 of record JAUZRY010000030.1, on the reverse strand, counting down.
AAATACCGGTCACGCTTACGTGGCTCTCCGTGGGACGCCGGCCTCGCCAGTACACTGTGCAGCTTCGACTGGTGCCGGCAGACGGAGAAACAGAAGCTCAAGTGTGGGAAGTGCCCCTGAGGGTAGGGGGACGTTGGTCTGACCCTGTGACCGACGTGAGGCGCCAAGCGTTACGCCTACGTCTGGCGTCGTCCGTCCGGCCCGGCTCCTACCGCCTGATCCTTACCCTGTTGCGCCCGCCAGGGGCCACTGTGGAACCGGCCCGTGTGGGGCTTTGGCGGCGCACTCGGGATGTGTTCCTGGGTGAGGTGAAGGTGGCCGATTACGAGCGCCTTCCCCACCTTCCCGACGGAGCACAATCCCTGGAAGCCACCTTTGGAGGCATTATCGATTTCGTGGGGTACGAATGGCGTGACCAACGTGAGGTGATCTTGTACTGGCAAGCGCGTCAGGAAGTGCCCCTGAACTTCACCGTCTTCGTCCACTTGCTCGACGATGAAGGCCGACTGGTAGGCCAAGCTGACCACGTGCCCCAAGCAGGGCGTGCTCCCACATCGGGCTGGCAACCTGGCACCGTCGTCCCCGATCCCTTCACACTGCCTGTTGACCCACAGCCCGGCTGGCGCCTGCGCGTGGGACTCTACGACCCTGTCAGTGAAGCCCGCCTGCCCCTGGATGGCGGTGGCGACGCGATCGAGCTGCCCGCAGGAGTGGAGCGTGGAACACCCGAATAACAAGGGGCGTTGGCCTTGGCCGACGGCTGTGCTGGTTGTGCTTCTCACGCTGCCAGCACTGTGGCCCTTGGCGCGTCCGGGCTATTGGCGCAGCGACGATGGCCTGATTCACCTCTTCCGCCTGATGGCCTTGCGCCAGGCGGTGGAAGCCGGCAACTGGTATCCGCGCCTCTTCCCCGAGTTTGCCTTCGAGTACGGATTTGCCGTCTTCCATTACTATGCGCCTCTGACCTACTACGTGGGCCTCCTCCTCACGTGGGCCGGCGCGGGGGACATCGCGGCCATGAAGGGGGCCTTTGGCCTCAGCCTGGTGGCCTCTGCCCTCGCCATGTGGTGGTTGGCCCGGGACGTGTGGGCCGATGAGGCCGCCGGCCTGATGGCCGCGCTGATCTACACCTACTTGCCCTATCACCTGGCCGATGTCTACCGGCGCGGTGCCCTGGCCGAGAGCTGGGCCTTCGTCTGGTGGCCCTTGGTCATGTGGGGCGTGTGGCGCGGACGCCGTGTGCCCGTCGTCGTAGGGTTGGCCGCGCTCGTGCTCACCCACAACCTGTCGGCACTGCTCTTCGCGCCCGTGTTGGCGGTCTGGTGGGGCACGGTCGTCTGGGCGCGTCGGCCTCCAGGGGCACCGCTCTGGCCGCACGTGTGGGACTTCGGCCGACGCGTGATTGCCGACGTCGCGCTGGCCGCGCTGTTGAGCGCCTTCTACTGGTTACCGGTCCTCCTGGAGACCACGTGGGTGCTGCTGGCCGGCGACGTGGGTGGACAGGGCTTTCTCCGCCACCTCTACCCCTGGTCAGAACTGATCTCCCGCACCTTCGTCTACCAGTATGTGCCCGAACAGGCCGTGGCCGCCGAGCACCCGCTGAGCTGGGTGCACTTGGCATTGCTCCTCATGCTGGTGCCGGTGTGGTGGTGGCACCGCCGTCGGCGCGGCCGGTGGCCGAGCGCTCCCCTGGTGGCCCTGCTGGCCGGGCTTCTCTTCCTCCTCACCGACATGTCCAAGCCCGTGTGGACACTCATCGCGGTGCCCTTCGGCATGATCCAATATCCCTGGCGATGGCTGGGCCCCATCGTGCTGCTCACCGCCCTGCTGAGTGGCCCGGCTGTGATGCTGGCGCACGGCCGGCGCGCGCGCGCTGGCGTGGTGCTGGGGGCACTGGTCGTCCTGGCGGGCAGCAGCTTGCCCCGCCTGTCCACGGAGACGATGACCGTGGAGGTGGGCCGATACCCAGAGGCCATGTGGGCCGAGGATTTCCGCCTGCGCCAGATCGGGGCCACGTGGACGGCTGAATACCTGCCCCGATGGGTGCGCGAGGAACGGTGGGCCGTGCCTCTGCCCGTTCAACGGCCGGAGGTGGGAGGGGGACTGCCTGCCGAGCGGGTTCGCCTCGTGAGGGCTACTCCATGGTGGTACGAACTGGACGTGGAGCTGCGTGCGCCGGCCCCATTGCGCCTGCACCAGTTTTACGTGCCTGCCTGGCAGGCATGGATAGATGGTCAGCCTGTTTCCACATGGCCCTCCACATCCTTGGGGCTCGTGACGACTGCCGTGCCCCCGGGGCGTCACAGGGTCACCTTTGCGTGGCGGGCAACACGCCCAGTGGCGGTCGGCATTGGGCTCACGGCCGTTGGTGTGGGGCTTGTGTTGGTTGGCGTTGCCAGAAGATGGCCAGGCGTGGGCAGCCGACGTGTCTGGCGTGCGGGTGTTGTGGGCACGTTGATGATCACAGTCGTGATGGCAGCGGGGCGTGTGCACCCTTCACCGAAGCCGGAACGTTTCACGCCGGCCGGAGCGGCCGTCGGTGACTTGGCGTGGCTTGTGGGGTGGCGCCAGGTCCCCGTGGCCCCCAAGAGTGGACAGAGCCTCTCAATTACATTATACTGGTTGAGCCGACGGCCAACACCGATGAACTACAAAGTCTTCGTCCACCTAACGGGCCCAGATGGTGGCCGGCCGTTGGCCCAGTCAGATGGTGATCCTGGTGGCGGTTACACGCCCACGAGCCGCTGGGTAGCTGGTGAACTGGTGCCAGACCGCCACCGGCTGGACGTGCCGGATGACCTGCCGCCCGGTGATTACTTGCTGTGGGCTGGGCTCTACGATTTTAGTACAGGAGAACGCCTGCCCGTGGAAGGCCGGCAGGATGGACGTGTGTTCCTGGGCACAGTGGTGATTCGGCCGTCGGAGTGAGGGGGCAATGGTTTCGCGCACGTTCCCACGCCTGCGTTCCCGGCGGGCGTTGCACAGCATCTTCCGCTCCGTGCGCTTGAGCTTCTTGGTGCGTGACCGGCGCACGCTGCTGGCGCTGTTGACCGCCTGTGTGGTCGGCGGGGGCGTGGCCGGCGCTGCGGTGGCCTTCACCTCGCCCCTTGTGGCTGGCATGGGGCTGGTAGCGGCCGTGGGGCTGGCCGTCATGCTGCGTTCACCCCAGTGGGGGCTCTACGCCGTGGTGGCCGTGGCCATCCTGCTCCCCTTTGGCGCCGTGCCCGTCAACGTGGGGTTTAAACCCACCTTCCTGGACGGCGCCTTAGGCATCACCTTCTTCGTCTGGTTCATGCGCCTAGCCGCCGGGCGCGTGCGCCGGCTCCAATTGACGCCCCTGGCGCCCTTTGTGTTGGCCTTCATGGGCGTGGCCATGGTGGCCTTCGTGGCCGGCCTGGAGCACGCTCCCTTGGACAAGAACACCCTCCGCCGATTCGGCGAGGTGATGTTGGGCGTTTCTCTCTTCTTCGTGGTGGTCGACCACGTGCGACACCGCCGTCAATTGGAAGGCCTAGCCACAGTGATCATCCTGTGTGGCTTTCTCGCGGCCCTAATCGGCGTGGTCTTGTACGTGCTGCCCCAGGCGATGAGTGTGCGCCTGCTCTCGGCCCTGCGCGTCTTCGACTACCCGGCCGGCCCAGGCGTCCTCCGTTTCATCGAGGACAACCCGAGCTTACCCCAGCGGGCGATCAGCACCAGTGTGGACCCCAACGTGTTCGGCGGGCTGCTCATCTTGGTCACTGCCTTTACAGCCCCCCAATTGGCAGCCCCCAAGCCACTTTTCCCCAGATGGGTGGTCGTGTGGGCATGGTCGTCACGATGGGGCTTGCCATGGTGTTGACGTTTTCGCGAGGTGCCATGCTGGGGTTGGTCGCAGGGCTTACCCCCCTCATGGTGCTGCGCTACCGTCGACTTATCCCCTACGCTGTGGCCGGCGGCCTGTTGCTCCTGCTGTTGCCCCAAGCACAAGTGTACCTGCAACGCTTTGTGGAAGGCTTTCGTGGTCAGGACTTGGCCACCCAGATGCGCTTCGGCGAGTACAAGGATGCATGGCGGCTCATTCAACGGTACCCCTGGTTTGGGGTGGGCTTTTCCGGCACGCCCGACATCGACCTGTACATCGGTGTGAGCAGTGTTTACCTGCTCATGGCCGAATTCATGGGCTTGGTGGGATTAGGAACCTTCCTGACCACGATGGTGGCGTTCTTCGTGCTGACGGCCCGTGCCGTGCGCGCCCTGCAGGGGGATGAGCGCGTCGAGCCGCTCCTGTTGGGCGCCACGTCGGCCATTTTGGGCGCTATGGTGGGCGGTATTTTTGACCACTATTTCTTTAACATTACCTTTCCTCACAGTGTAGCGCTTTTCTGGCTCTTCGTTGGCGTGGCCGTGGCCGCGGCCCGCATCGGCATCGAGGCCCAAGAGACCGACGATGAGCCCGACGCGGATAACCCACTACTCCTCATCTGGCAGGGGGCGAATATGGAAGCGTGACAAAGGGCCCTTGGGCCCACGTTTGGTCACGCCCGGTTCCCGTGCTAAGATGTGAGCCGACAACCGGGCAGAAGGGCGAGCGCACAGCAATAACCCACAAGCCGTGGAGGTGCCTATGGCGAACCAGGAGTGCATTTTCTGCCAGATTGTGTCCGGGAGGTGCCGTCCGACATTGTCTACCAAGACGAACAGGTGACAGCGTTCCGGGACATTAACCCCCAGGCGCCGGTTCACGTGCTCATCGTGCCCAACCGGCACATTGCCACTGTGGCTGAGATCACTGCCGAGGACGAACCGCTCTTGGGCCACATGCTGCGTGTAGCAACGAAGGTGGCAGAACAGGAAGGTGTTCACACGCCCGACCGGGGGTACCGCCTGGTGCTCAACTACGGTAAGGAGGGCGGCTTGCTCATCTATCACGTCCACCTTCACGTGTTGGGCGGACGCCGCATGGGGTGGCCTCCCGGGTGAGAGGAGCTGCCATGAGCCTCAAAGCACAGTTGCAAAGTGACTTGAAAGCGGCCATGAAGGCTGGCGACACGGTCAAGCGGAACACGGTGCGCCTGCTCCTGAGCGCCATACACAATGCCGAGATCGACAAGGGTGGGGAGCTCACAGAACAGGACGTTGTGGTGCTCCTGCAGAAACAGGCCAAACAGCGCCGCGAGTCCATCGAACAGTACCGGAAGGCCGGACGGCAGGACCTCGTCCAGGAAGAGGCAGCCGAACTGGCCGTGATTGAATCCTACCTGCCCCGGATGCTCGGCGAGGAGGAGATTCGACAGGAAGCTCTGGCCCAGATCGAGGCCGTGGGGGCGACCGGCCCGAAGGACATGGGCAAGGTGATGGGGCCCCTCATGGCCAAACTGCGGGGCCGTGCTGATGGCGCTCTGGTTCAGCGCGTGGTGCGCGAGCTTCTGGCACGGCGGGGCGAATGACATAAGGTGGCTCGCGCGCGGCCCATGCCGCGGTTGATGCCCCCCAGGCGCCTCACCAGGAAGCCATGTACACGTCCAATTCGTCACACACAATCCGTCCGGCCTCTGCTTCCCTTTCGCTGCGCCAGCAGTTCCAAGGCCTCTTCTGGACGGCACTGCTGGTGGGAGCCCTGTTGGCAGCCGTAGTGATCAACCCGTCCCCCTCGGCCACGCTGAAAGTGGGAAGCGTCAGCCCCCAGGACATTCGTGCGCCACGGCGCATCACGTTCGTGAGCCAGGTGCGCACGCAGCAAGCCCGCGAGGCGGCAGCGGCGGCCGTTGCCACGATCTACACGCCTCCAGACCGGGCTCTGGCCATGAAGCAGTTGGCCACGGCGCGCCAAGTGGCCGATTTCATCTCCAAGGTGCGCGATGACTCCACCATTTCGCGTGCCGAAAAGGCAGCACGCATCACTGCTCTGGAACCGGTCCAGTTCTCGGAGCGGGCCATCGAGGCCATCCTCGACTTCACCGACCAGGAGTGGGTGGAAGTGGTCGAGGAAACCCAGCGCCTCCTTGAACAGCTCAACCGACGCCAGATTCGGGAAGACCAACTGCCGGCCGTGCGCCGGCAGGTAGCTTCCCAGGTGAACGTCACCCTCGACAACGACCAGACCCTCGTGGTCACTGAGTGGGTGTCGGCCCTGCTCCAGCCCAACAGTTTCCCCGATGAGACCAAGACCGAAGAGGCACGTGAGAACGCCCGCCTCAGCGTGCCCGATGTGGAGGTGACCTACGAGCAGGGCCAGATCATCGTGCGCGAGGGGGAGATCGTACAGCCTGAACACATCGAGGCCCTTGAGGCCCTGGGACTGCAGAGCGCCACCGTCACCCGGGAGCGGTTGGTCGGTGCCGGGCTGATGGCCACGTTGCTGGCGCTGCTGTTTGGCTTCTACGTGGCCCGTGTCCACCCACACATCTGGACGCATTCCCGCATGATGGCCGCCTTGGTCGTCACACTGGGGCTGACCGCGGCGGGGGTGCGCGTGATCATGTCCGACCGCTCCTTTTTGGCCTACCTCACCCCCACGGCCTCGGCTACCATGCTGTTGGCCATGTTGGCCGGCCCTGATGTGGCCCTCATTGCCTCCACCCTACTAGCCTTTCTGGTCATACAGTTCACGGGTTCCTTTGAGCTGGCCACCTACACCTTCGTGGGCAGTGGAGTGGCTGCTCTCATCCTCTGGCGGGTCGAACGCCTCCAAGGCTTTGTCTCCGCCGGCTTTTTGGTTGGGCTGACGAACTTGGGTGTGGTGTTGGCCTTTGCCCTCCAGGAGGCGAGCTGGTCGCCCCTCGCGCTGGCGGTGCGGGGGGCTCTGGCCCTGGTCAACGGTGCCCTGAGCGCCAGCCTGACCTTGGCCGGGTTTTACGTCCTCTCCACCTTTGCCGGCGTGACCACGTTCCTCCAACTCATGGAGTTAGCCCGGCCCACGCATCCGCTCTTCAAACGCCTGCTGGTCGAGGCGCCCGGCACCTATCACCATTCGATCATGACCGGGAACTTGGGCGAACGGGCGGCCGAAGCCATTGGGGCCGATGCCCTCCTGGTGCGCGTGGCCGCCTATTACCACGACATCGGCAAGCTCTCGGCGCCCCACTACTTCGTGGAAAACCAGACAGGCCCAACAAATCCCCACGACGAGCTGGACGACCCGGAACAAAGCGCCCAGATCATCATCCAGCACGTCACGGAGGGCGTCCGCCTGGCGCGCAAGCACCGGCTGCCCGCCAGAATCGTGGATTTCATCCAGGAGCACCACGGCACGACCCGTGTGGAGTACTTCTACCGCCGCGCGTGTGAGCGCTACGGCCCTGAAAACGTAGACGAGGCCAAATTCCGCTACCCGGGACCACGCCCACAGACCCGGGAAACGGCAGTGCTCATGCTGGCTGACTCGGTGGAGGCCACAGTGCGTGCCGAGAAGCCCGCTGACGTGGAAACCATTGACCGGCTCGTTTGCCGCATCATCCAACAGAAGTTGGACGAAGGCCAACTCGTGGACACCGCCTTGACGTTGCGCGACTTGGAGTTGATTCGCCAAGCCTTCGTGACCACCCTGTCGGGAATGTACCACACGCGCGTGCTCTACCCGACGCCCGATGCGGCAACAGATGGGCCTGTGTCCTCCCGGTCCGAGGCTGATGACCATGCGCCAGCTCAACCTCCAGATCACCGGATCGCTGAGCACTCGAGTTGATGCCCGCCGGCTGGCCCGCGCTGTCCGCGCGGTGCTGCTGGCAGAGGAGGTGAAGTGCCCGGTGGGCCTCACCGTGGCAGTGGTGGACGATGCGGAGATGGAGCAACTGCATGTGACCTACCGGGGCGAGCCGGGCACTACCGACGTGCTCAGTTTTCCCTTCGAGCCCCTGTCCGGAGGGGAGGAAGAGGAGTACGAGTACTTGGGCGATGTGGTGATCGCCTGGCCCCAAGCCGCACGCCAAGCTGGAGAGGAAGGGCACACGCCTCAAGATGAAGTGGACTTGCTCGTGGTACACGGGGTGTTGCACCTGTTGGGGTACGACGATGAGGTACCAGAGGCACGGGCACGGATGTGGGCTCGCCAGGCGCACATTATGGAGCAGCTCGGGTTGGGCCATGTGGCTCCCAAGGGGCAGTGATGGGGCGCCTGCGCGCTCACGCGGCCATGGCCGTGTGGCGGTGGCGCCAGTAGACGAGGGCGCCCGCGGCTACCACCACGGCGGCCGACCCGACGCCCACGGCCGCGGCCAGGTAACGGCGCCCCGAGTGCGAGCTGGACGGGGGAGCTTTGTCCTCCTGTGCCAGGCGGCGTTCCATTTCTGCCAGCAGCTCCCGCTTCAATTCGGCCCGGAACACGGGCGTCGGGCGGTGGGTGTGGACGCTGAAGAAGGCCGCCAGCGCGTCGGTGATGTCCAGCAGTTCGCGCAGCACGTTGGCCTGCTCGGGGAAGAGGCGCAGGAGGGTTTGACGATGAGCAGGCGAGCGATGATCCGCGTAGCCGGACACAAGTTCAGCCAAGACGTCAGGTGTCATTTCAGATAACCTCCTTACGGTGGGTGTCCCGGTGGGCAAACCGATCTCGCTTCAGGTCAACGGCGTCCCACGTGCACGCCCCGCTTGCGGAGCTCACGTCGCAAAGTGTGAAGCGTGCGGTTGTAGAGGGCTTTCACAGCGCCCTCGCTCTTGCCGAGGACTTCACCGATTTCAGCGTTGCTCATGCCCTCGATGAATTTTAGGTAGAGCAGCGTCTGACGCTCCTCAGCCAGCGCCCGGATGGCCTGGTACAACTGCTCGTACTCGTCTCGGCGTTCGGCAATGCGGTCAGGTGGCTCGTGGTCAACCAAGCGTTGGAGGAGCGGCATGTCATCCAAGGAGATCAGGCGCCGCTGTTTCTGGTCACGGTGCCAGTTCGAGACCAGGTTGCGGGCAATCTTGAAGAGCCACGCCTCAAAGGGGGCCCGACCACACCGGTACCGGGGGAGGGCGTCCAACACCCGGAAAAATACTCGCGCGGTGAGGTCTTCGGCATCCTGACGGTTGCCAACCCGGTAGTATACGTACTGGTAGACGCGGTCTACGTATCGTTCGTACAGTTCGCCAAAGGCTTGACGGTCGTGTTTGGCGCGTTCGACGAGTTCATGTTCCCGGCTCAGGCCGTGATGGTCGTTCGATTGCGAAGCAGGACCGGGCATCTGCATGTGAAAACCCTCCGCCGGGGGAAAAGTTACGTGGTGCGCTGGGCTTCCCGACCTTGATTGTAGCACGCCCGCCCGGCGGAGAAAAGCTCACCATTCTCCCGAGGTGGACGTGAAGCGGCTGGAGGATGATCACGGCGTGGACGCCCAGACACATGTGGTCTTCATCTTCCTCGATGGCGTGGGCATTGGCCCGCCCGACCCACACGTGAACCCCTTTCTCAGGGCGTCGGCCGGAGCACTGCGTGATCTTGTGGGCACCGGCTGGCCCGTCGTGGAGGAACAGGCTGAGCTCGGGCTGTGGTGGCGAGGTCACAGGGCGCGCCTCTACGCGGCCGATGCCTCCTTGGGTGTCTCCGGCTTGCCCCAGAGCGGCACCGGCACCACGAGCTTGCTCACCGGGGTGAACGCAGCCCGACTGCTCGGGCGCCACGAGGGACCTTTCCCACCATCTCCCCTTCACCCCGTGCTTCGAGAGCGGAACCTCTTCGCTCGCGTACGCTCGTTAGGGGGCACGGTGACTTTGGCCAACGCCTTTCCTCCATCCTACTTGGAGCGCCTGGCACGGGGACGCGCTCGTCGCACCACCATGACGAGGGCAGCGTTGGCCGCCGGCGTCCGGCTACGAGGCGCCCGCGAGCTGGAGCGGGGTTTGGCCCTTTCCGCCTTTGTGACCAACGAGCGCTGGAACCGGGTGGCTCCTTCCATCCCTGTGATCTCACCGCAGGAGGCCGGCGCACGTCTGGCCCGCCTGGCGCGTGCCCACACGTTGACGGCCTTCGAGTTCTTCCAGACCGATCACGCGGGCCACCGTCAGGAGATGGCGTGGGCCATTCGGGTCATTGAGGTGGTGAACGGGCTGCTGACCGGCCTGTTAGCCCATGTGGACCCCGAGCGCACTCTGGTCATTGTGGCCAGTGATCACGGCAACTGTGAGGACCTGAGCACGAACAAACACACGCTCAACCCTGTGCCCATACTCACATGGGGCCGCATCGATCCCCATGCGCCCGAAATGCGGCGCCTGACCGACGTGGTTCCCTTCGTGCTCCACCATGTGGGTGCCCCCGCTGGCGGACACAAAAAAGCCCCCGATCAGGATCGAGGGCCTTCGTGAAGGCGGCCAAAGTTCACCGGCGCTGTTGAAGGCGCTGCTGTTGTCTGGCGAGCTTGCGGCGCAATTTGCGCAACGCTTTCTTGCGGTCCTTGCGGCGCTGCTCGCTCTTGCTGATGAACCACCGTTTCCGGCGGTATGTGCTGAGAATTCTGGCCTGCGAGACTTCCTTGCGGAAGCGCTTCAAGAGGCTTTCCGGGCTCTCACCTGGGCGCAATCGTACAGTCACGTCTTTCTCACCTCCCCATTGTTGAATTCACCGCTTGATGGAACCAACACGTGTTCGTGTGCATATTCCTGGCATGTACGTGCGGTCCAATGAGCTTGGGTTTGGGTGATGCCGGGGCGCTTGGCCCGTGCGGGCTCACTGTTCGGTGTTGAGGCCGGTGGTCACGGCGTGATTGTCGTCGGCTTGGTCAGGCGGTGCGGGCCCGGAGAGCCCGTCCGCCGGCTCTTGGCCGGATACTGGAGGCTCGGCGTGCTCGGCAGCTGCCTCTTCGCCGACATGTGCTGGCTTCCCCTCAACCTCCGGCTCCACACTGACATCTTGACCTTGGACGCGCTTGAGGCTTAACCCGATGCGCTGCCGGTCCGGGTCAATGCTGATAATTTGGGCCACAACCCGCTGACCACGGCGAACCACGTGGGCCGGATTTTCGATGGGCTCATGGGAGAGCTCCGAGATGTGGATAAGCCCCTCAACGCCTTCTTCCACGCGGGCGAAGGCGCCGAAACTCGTCACGTTGGTGATTTCCACTTCGATGGTGTCGCCCCTGGTGTACTTGTCGGCCACTTGAACCCAAGGGTCTGGCTGCAGGCGCTTGAGGCTGAGGGCGATGCGGTTCTCCTCCCGGTCCACGTTGAGGACGTAGACTTCCACTTCTTGGCCCACGTGAAGGACCTCTCGGGGATGCTTGACCCGGTACCAGGCTAGCTCGCTAACGTGGATGAGCCCGTCCGCGCCGCCCAAATCCACGAAAGCGCCGAAGGATTGGAGGTTAGTCACCGTGCCCCGGCGGACATCGCCGGGCTGGAGCTCGGCCAGGAGCTTCTCCCGCTGGGCGGCCCGTTGTTCGCGGTGGGCGGCCCGCTCGGAGAGAATCAGCCGGCGGCGTCGGGGGTCCACTTCAATCACCTTCAGGGGCAGGCGCCGGCCCACGAGGCCTTTGAGGCGTTCCTGGTGTGACTGTCCCTCCTGTTGTGGGGGCAGCCGGACGAGTTGGGAGGCCGGCACAAAGCCCCGCAACCTGCCAAAGGCCACGATGACTCCGCCCTTGTTGGCGTCAATGACTTCACCTTCAAAGATCTCGCCGTTGGCGTGCATGGCCTCAGCCCGCTTCCAATCTTCACGGACTCGTGCCAAGTTAATGGAGACGAGACGCCGTCCCTCGTCGTCTTCAGTGGGGAGGATAAAGACCCGAACTGGCTCCCCCTCAGCCAATGCTTCAAATTCCTCGGGGGTGAGCTTCTGAATGTCCCGGTAGGGAACGACGGCCTCGCGTTTGAGCCCCAAATCAACGAGGATTTCATGGTTCGTCTTTTTGAGCACGATCCCTTCCCTGATGTCCCCTGGGGATGGCGCCTGATAGTTGTACTCCTCGTGCTCCAAGTACTGCCACATCGGTGAAGTCTCTTTGTCCTGCTGAGCTCCAGTAAATTCGTTCACGTTTGGCACCTCATTTCCTTGAGAAAAGTTTTTTGCCCTCGCCGTCTCGGGGAGTCTTCTGAGAGAGAACAGAAAGACCCGGCCTGCCACCGCTGTGCGAGCCGATGGTGCCCGAGTCATCAAAATGAGCGTTGCCTCTCATCAACAAAGCGCGCCACAGCGGACGCGCTTTGTCGGTGGACCGCTTTGGGGTTGTCGCCGTGACTGCGGCCTTACCTGTTCATGAGCGGCACCATACCCAACGCGACGCGCAAAGTGTACTCGAGCGGACTCCCTTTTTCGGCCTGGCAAAGTGTAGCGCTATTATACTTGAAGGGAAGAGGTGTGTCAAGCGCTCTCATCCGGGTGAGCTCCGCGCTACCAACCGTACTCCAGCCGTGTGATGAGGCGTTCGGGGAGGCCGACCGCTCGCATTCGTTCTTGGGTCTCTTCAATGTGGTAGCTCACCCGGTAATAGGTGAATACTCCTTGCGCGGCGTCGTAAATGGCGAAGCTGGCGCGCGGGTCACCGTCACGGGGTTGGCCCACGGACCCCGGGTTGATGATGAGGCGTACGCCCTGTTCCGCGGCCCGGTGGAGGGGCAGAGGATACTCGAGGGCGGGCATCAGGGCCTGGACGGCCCCATCAACCGGGTCGCGGCGGAAGAGGACTGCCTGGTGGGTGTGGCCCACCAAGCAGAAGGGGGTTTCAAAGTGCTCGAAGTTCTCGGAGGCCGTTGAGGGATAGAGGATGTACTCCCAAATGGGATGGCGTGGGCTGCCATGGGCGAGGGTGAAGAGCTCGGCCACGGCATCAACGCGGGGAGGAAGCTGGAGCAAGTAGGCCCGACTCTCATCGGTGAGCTGCTCCTGAGTCCACTCAACGGCCTGGCGGGCTTCGGGGTTGAAGTCGTTCACGTCCAACTTGCCCAGAGCAGCCCAATCGTGGTTGCCGGCCAACACAACGGTGGCCACGTCTCGTACTTTCTCCACGCATTCGTTGGGGTCGGGACCGTATCCCACAATGTCGCCCAAGCACCACACCTCGTCGAAGCCCTGCACCGCAGCGGCTTCCAGCACGGTTTCCAAGGCGACGGCGTTGGCGTGAATGTCGGAGATGATGAGATATCTCATAACTAGCAGCTCCCTCGGCGTTCGGCCCGATAATAGCACAGGTTCTGCAGAAAGAGAAAGTGCTACTTGGCGGGAAGCCTCCGAGCGGAATTGGTTGAAATTGGTCAATCCGCGGAACGGAGTAAAATAAGGAGCTCCACACACCGGGGAGGTGAGGCGGCATGGAGATGCGCTTGGGAGTGAACTACTGGCCGGCCCGCAAGGGCGTGGAGTGGTGGCGCCGATTCGACCGGAATGAAGTGGCCGATGACTTTACGGCCATTGCAGAAGCCGGGTTCCAAGCTGTGCGCCTGTTCCTCCTCTGGGAGGATTTTCAGCCGGAACGCGACCGCGTGGACCCCGCCATGGTGGCCCGGCTGGAGCGCGTCCTGGACGTGGCCGCGGACACCGCGCTCCGCGTGGTCCCATCCCTCTTCACGGGCACTGTGGGTTCCAACGTCGTCTTCTGGCCCCCCGTGGGCCCTCGGCGGCCGCGATGTGCCCGCCGGCCTGCGCCTCTTCGCCGGCCGACGCCCCCAACAGCGGTACATTCGCGACATCTGGCGTGACACGTCGCTGACAGCAGCCCAACATCGTTTCGTTGAGGGCGTAGTGGCTCCCCTGGCGGCTCATCCTGCCCTGCACGCCTGGGACGTGGGACACCATACTGGCGACGGCTGGCGCCCGTTAGGGCGCTCGCAGGAGGGGCGCAACTGGCTTTCGGCCCTGGTGCGTGCCATGCGCCGCTCTGCCCCTGGGGCCACCATCTGGATGGGGGCCTCCCTGCGCGAACTGCGCGAGGAGAGCAGCCTGCGCGTTAACGACATGGCCCGCATCCTAGGGCAGGCGGCCATTTCAGTGGTGCCACAGGGGGGAAGGTGGCCACCCGCCGGGACTCGAGTTTGTGGAGTTCGTGGTTCGCCTGGTCACAGCCTTGGCTGGCCAGGTTCCCCTTCTCCACGCTGTGGGCGCGCCCACGGCGCATCCGCCCGGCGGGATGGGCGTGGAGGAGGAGGAGCAGGCCGCCTGGGCCGCGGAGATGGTGCTTCTGGCCCGCCGCTTGGGCGTGTCCGAACTCTACTGGTGGACGTGGAGCGACTATGACCGTCAGTTGTGGCACCACCCGCCCCTGAACGTCGCGCCGGCTGAGCGCACTATGGGGCTTGTGCGGGCTGACGGCACGCCCAAGCCGGCGTTGGCTGCCATCCAAGAAGCGCTCCGCCAGCCCGTGGTGCCCGCTCCTCCGGACGAACGCTTGGACCCCAACCGGTATTACAGCAGGGTGCCCTTTGACGAGCTCTATCAGCAGTTTGTGGCCACCGGGCGTTTGGCGGTCAAAGAATCCGGCGGAGGTGAGCAACGATGAGAATGTTGGTGGACACAGACGTGGGCGTTGACGATGCGTTGGCCCTGATGATGGTGCTGGCCGCGCCGGAGGTGGACGTGGTGGGCATCTGCGGTGTGGCCGGCAATGTGGGCTTGGACCACGTCATGCGCAACATCGGAGTGGTCTTGGATGCCGCCGGTGCCCCGCCCATTCCCATCTACCGGGGATGTGCCGGCCCGCTCGTCGGCGAGCACCGGGATGCCGGTGGGGTCCACGGCGCCGACGGGTTGGGCAACACGGCCTTTCCGCCCTCCTCCCGTCCCGTGTCCGACGCGCACGCGGCCCTGGCCATTGTCGAGGCCAGTCGTGCCTGCCCTGACCTCACCCTCCTCACCCTTGGGCCGCTCACCAACGTCGCCCTGGCCTTCCGCTTGGACCCCGAGGTGCCCTCCCGCCTCAACCGTCTGATCGTTATGGGGGGGACAATTCGCGGGCAGGGCAATGTGATCCCGGCGGCCGAATACAACGTCTGGGCTGACCCGGAAGCGGCCCACATTGTGCTCAACAGCGGCGCGAACTTGTGGCTCATCTCCTGGGAAACCACCCTGGAGCACCTGATTCCCTGGGGCCAATGGGGCGAGCTGCTGCGTCAACCCACGCCCAAGGCGCGCTTTGCCCGTGCCATCACCGGCCACATCGAGAAGGTAGTACGCCACACCTTCCGCCTCCCGGGGTTCCCCATCCCAGACCCCTTGGCAGCCGCCGTGGCCATGGCCCCCGAGGCTGTCCGCCGGGCGCACCACTTCCCCGTCCACGTGGAGCTCTGTGGCCGCCACTGCCGGGGCCAGACCATTGTGGACTACCACGGTGTGGGCGGGAAAGCGCCCAACGCCCACGTGGTCTTCGAGCTTGACATGGAGACGATCTACGCTCTCCTGGAACGGGGGCTCACGTAGACGGCTTTGCCCGCCTCGCCTGGCGTCCCCGGTGCCAAGAGGCCCCCCACCGGTTGCGCAAAGGGGCGAAACGGGCTACACTTCCCAACGGTGGTGAGTGCCCCGATGCCACCCGGAGCACGAGCTTGGCCGCAGGAGCGTAGTACATGGTTGACCGCTTTCAGATGGTGCGGTGGGCACTCTTGGTGCTCGTCCTCTCCGTGAGCGTCAACGGCGTGCTGGTCTGGTGGACAGGACGTGTGCCCGCCGAACCCCTGATCTTGGTCGAACCCACCGTGGCGCCGACACCCACACCGGCCCCTCTCACCGTGTACGTGAGCGGCGCTGTGAGGCGGCCCGGCGTTTACGAGATACCTTCCGGAAGCCGCGTGGTGGACGCGGTGGCTGCTGCCGGCGGCCTCACGGACGAGGCCGTGCCAGAGGCCATCAACCAAGCGGCTCCTCTGCAGGACGGCGTCCAAGTCCACGTGCCATCCCAAGAGGAGCTGAGCGCGGGCGCCCACGTGGCGCCGCCGACAAATCTGTCCCGCCCAGACGAACCCGGCGGGGCCGTGAACATCAACACGGCCGGGGAGGATGAGCTGGAGGCGCTGCCGGGCATCGGCCCCACGCTGGCGGCTCGCATTGTGGAGTATCGCACCGTCAACGGGCCTTTCACCACCGTGGACGAGTTGAAACAGGTCAAGGGCATCGGTGACAAGCTGCTCGAGCGCTTGCGCCCGTATGTGACTGTG
This sequence comes from Ardenticatenia bacterium, assembly GCA_030949995.1. Taxonomy (GTDB): domain Bacteria; phylum Chloroflexota; class Anaerolineae; order Ardenticatenales; family Ardenticatenaceae; genus WFWG01. Next base: position 16,927 of record JAUZRY010000030.1, on the reverse strand, counting down.
GGGCCCTAGCGCGTTGCACCGGGGCTAACTGCCGGGCCACATCACTTGGGGGAGCAACATCATGCCGCGCGTGTTGCACTTCTCCGACTTGCACCTGGGCGTGGAAAATTATGGTCGCCTGGACGTGAACACCGGCCTGAGCACGCGCTTGATGGACTTCTTGCGGGCCCTCGACACCGTGGTCGAGTACGCTCTCGCCGAGCAGGTGGACCTGGTCCTCTTCACCGGCGATGCCTTCAAAAATCGCGATCCCACGCCGACCCACCAACGTGAGTTCGCCCGACGGCTCCGCCGTCTCCGGGAGGCCGACATCCCCGTCTTCCTGCTGGTGGGCAACCACGACATGCCCAATGCCGCCAACCGGGCACACAGCATGGAGATTTACGCGACCTTGGGGCTTAACGGGCTCTACGTCGCCCACAAGCCGGCCGCCGTGAATGTCCCCACGCGTTCGGGCCCCCTCTCCATCTTCGCGGTTCCCTGGGTGACGCGCAGCCGTTTGCTCGCCCGGGAGGAAGCCCGGGGGCGTTCTAACCAGGAGCTGGTGCAGGAGCTCCAGGAGGCCGTGGTGCGTGTGATTCAAGAATTCGCCCACCGGGCGCGGCAGAGTCAAGCCCCCACGGTGCTGGCAGCCCACTTGACTGTTGAGGGCGCCGCTCCCGGCGCAGAACGCCATGTGCTCCTGGGCCACGACATCGTCGTTCCCAAGGAGGTGGTGGCTGACCCTGCCTTTGATTACGTGGCCCTGGGACACATTCACCGACATCAGTGCCTTCACGAACAGCCGCCCGTGGTCTACGCCGGCAGCGTCGAGCGCATTGATTTCGGCGAGGCCCAGGAACCCAAGGGCTTCGTGGTGGCCGATGTGCGTCGGGGGGGGCACTACGTGGACGTTTGTGGAAGTCAAGACGCGCCCCCTGGTGGCCGTTGACGTGGACGTGCGCGACGCCGAGGACCCGCTGGAAGCGGTGGGCCAGGCCGTTGGGGAACAGAAGATTGCCGGTGCTGTCGTCAAGCTGACCGTGCGCCACACCTTGGAACAGGCCAACCGGTTGCGGGACATCGACCTTCGCCGCCTGTTGGCCGAGGCCGAACATATTGCCTCCATCCAGAGACATGTGGAGCGCCCCCGACGCCTGCGGCTGGGTGACCTGGGCTCCATTGCGGGTCGCAGTCCCAGGGAGTTGTTGGAACGATATTTGGAGCAGAGGCAGGTGGAGCCCCGGGAAGCTCACATCCTGCTGCGCTACGCGGAAGAAATCTGGGGTGAAGAGGCTGGAGAGGCGGTCAGTCCTCCTTCGCCCACAACCCACGTCACGGTGCCATGAGCTCCCTCAAAGCGCGCGTGGTTGAATTGAGCCTCGTGGATGGCGAGCGCCGCGCCGCGCCGCCGGAGATGGCGTGGGCCGACACCCCGCACGGCACGCTCTTCGTGCTGGTTGAACTCTCCGCGCCGGCCGACATGTGGGACGACGTGAGCTCCCTGCTCGTGGACGTGGCCGTTGAGGCGGTCACCCTGGCCAAGGGGTCGGTGACCGCTGCGCTCCACGAGGCCGCCCAGCGGGTTAACCGGGCGCTGCTCATTGAAAACGAACGCCTTCCCCCCGAAGACCAAATTTGGGCCGGCCTCAACCTGGCCTGTCAACAGGGGGAGACGCTCTTTCTGGCCCAAGCCGGGCCGGCTCTCACCTACATTGCCCGCGGCGCGCGGGTTACCCGGTTTCCCAAGGCACTCGATGACCTGCAGGCCGAAACACAGGCGTCGGCGGCCCCCTTGGGCGACGATCGCCGCGTACACGTGCGCCTGGCGCGGTTTACCCTCAAGCCAGGCGACCTGATTGTGTTGAGTGCTTCCCACCTTCCCTCTCTGGCCTCGGAGTCGGCCATCCACGCCGCGCTCACCCGGGGCGATGTGGGTGACACCGTTGAGGCCTTGGCCAGTCTGGTGGAGGGACAGGACTATTCGGCCCTTGCCCTGCAAGTGGGAACCGAGGCCGCTGGCCCCCGCGTTGCTGAGGATGTGGTGACCGTGCTCCCCGAGGTCTCCAGGACGAGCCCCACGCCCGTGCAGCCGCCGGTGGCTCCCAAGCTTCGGTCGGAGCCGGCGCAGGCCGATATGTCGCGCCCGCGGACAAGTGCGCCCTCCCGCCCCCGGCCAAGGCCGCAGGGAGCGCCCCGTCGTCCCGCCGCGCCGGCCTGGCGCGAGACCGTCTCGCGCCTGCGGCGACCATTGCCGTCAGCCCATTGGGGACGGACAACGCTCAGCCGGCTGCGCCCCCTCCTGGGCGTGGGTGTGAGTAGCATGCGCCACGTGATCGCGTGGGGGATGTGGGGGCTGATTTGGGTCGTGCGCCTGGTGGAAGGGGGCATAGAGGTCTACCGGCGCTACCTGGTGCCCGCCTGGCGCCGCGTGGTGCCGTGGCTTGACGCCCTGGCCATTGAAATCGTGGTGCTTGGCCGTGCCCTCGTTCGGCGCCTGATCGCCGTCGTGCGCCACACGCTGCCCGGCACGCACGCGGACCAGCCGAGCCGCCTGCCGCCCAAGCCCCGGCCTCAACCCTCGCCCGAGGGGCACACATTCTATCCCCTCGTGGCCCTCGTGTTTCCCCTGTTGCTCATCGCGGTCGCTGTGGGGCTCTACTGGCGTGCCGACCGCACGGACGTGGCCCGCTTTGAGGAACTTGTGACCGCTGTGCGGGCTGAAATGGCCCAGGTTGAACAAGCCGATCCCCAAGCCGCCGGCGTGTTGTTGCTCTCCATGGCTGAAAAAGTCGCCCAGGCGGAGGCTCTACGCCCTGGCTCGGAGGAGGTGAGCCGGCTCCGCGAGCAGCTTCGCCAACTGGAAGCCCGGCTGGGGCGCATCCGGCGAGTGCGGGCAACACAGGTGGCACCGTTCTCGACCGGTGCCGACCCGGCTGAGCTGGTGTACGCCGACGGCGTGCTCTACGTCCTTGACCTGGCCAGTGGTGCTCTCTTCCGCGCAACTCCTGACGACGGGGAGACGCTTCCCCTCAACGAACGCGCTCCCCTGGCTGCCCCTGGCTTGCCGGTCTCCGGGCGCATCCTCTTCATCACCTGGATGCCCCCGGGTGGCACGCGGGGGTACCCCGCCCTTGTGGCCTTGGCCGAAGGCGGAGCCTTCGAGTTCGCCCCCGAGCGCGTGGCCCAGCCCTTGCGCCGCCTCAACTTCGTGTCCCTGACCGGTGAGCTCATGGACGTGGGCCACTACAACGGCAACTTGTACGTCTTGGACCGGACGGAGAACCAAATCTGGAAGTACATCCCTGATACCACCGGCGGATATGGTGATCCGCCCATCCCCTGGATGAAGGCTGATACGCAGGCCGCCGTCCAAGACCCCATTCGCCTCGCCATTGACGGTGACATTTACGTGTTGGAGGCTGACGGGGACGTGATCAAGATGACCGTGGGCGAGCAGCGCCCCTTCGAGCTGGAGACACCTGTGCCTCCCCTGAGCGCACCGGTTGCTCTCTTCACCGACGAGCAGGCGCCTGACGTCCCCCTGCGGTATCTCTACGTGGCTGAGGCCGACCGTGTCTTGGTGTTCGACAAACAGGGGCAGTTGGTGGTGCAATTCTGGCCCGAGGAAGGCCAACCGTGGGGGGAGATCCGCGACCTGACCGCCGATGAGCCCAACGGGACGCTGTACCTGCTGACGACAACGGGCATCTGGCGTGTGGCGATGACCGTTCAACAGGAGCACACAGGGCCATGAAACTCTGGGGCGGGCGTTACGACGTGGACGTGGACGAGTTGATGGAGCGCTTCAACGCCTCCCTTCCCTTTGACTACCGCCTGTGGGAGGTGGACATCGAGGGAAGCCGTGCCTGGGCCGAAGGGCTTCACCGGGCCGGGCTCTTGACGGTCGAGGAGTTGGAGGCCCTGTTGCGAGGGCTGGACCAAGTGGCCGAGGAGTGGCGCACCGGCCGCTTCGAGGTGCAGCCCAGTGACGAGGACATCCACACGGCCGTGGAGCGCCGGCTTCACGAGCTGGTGGGCGACGTGGCCGGCAAGCTGCACACGGGCCGCAGCCGCAACGATCAGGTGGTCACCGACGAACGCCTCTACCTGCGGGAGTCGTTGGACCGTCTGGACGGTCTCCTGCGCGCCCTGCAGGAGGCCCTGGTGGAGCAGGCTGAGCGTCACCTCGACCTGGTGATGCCCGGCTACACGCACCTCCAGCAGGCACAGCCCATCCGATACAGCCACTGGGTGCTGAGCTTTTTCTGGATGTTTCAGCGTGATCGGGAGCGCCTGGCCGATGCCCGCAGGCGTATCAACATCTTGCCCTTGGGTGCCGGTGCCCTGGCCGGCCACAGCCTGGGTGTGGACCGGCGTTTCCTGGCCACACGCTTGGGCTTTGACGGCGTCAGCCCGAACAGCCTCGATGCTGTGGGCGACCGGGACGTGGTGCTCGAGGTGTTAGCGTGGGCGGCTATTTTCGGCGTTCATGCCAGCCGCCTGGCCGAGGATCTCATCCTTTACGCCTCCCGGGAGTTTGGCTTTGTGCGCTTGGACCCCCGCTACACCACGGGATCGAGCCTGATGCCCCAAAAGGCGAACCCCGATGCCCTGGAGTTGACCCGGGGCAAGAGTGGCCGTCTGATCGGCAACTTGGTCACCTTGCTGGTGGTGCTCAAGGGAGTACCGTCGGCCTACAACAAGGACTTGCAGGAGGACAAGGAACCGCTCTTCGACACGCTTGACACCCTCCACATGTTGGTGCCCGTGCTGACCGGTGTCGTGCGCACCCTGCAGCCCCAGCCCGAGCGAATGCGGACAGCTTTGGACACGGCCACGCTGGCCACTGACTTGGCCGATTACCTGGTGCGCCGGGGAATGCCCTTCCGCCAAGCCCACCACGTGGTGGGCCGGGCTGTCGCCGAGGCCGAACGGCGCGGTCTACCCCTCCATCAACTCCCCCTGGATGCTTTTCAGGCGATCTCCCCTCTCTTCGACGCCGACCTGTACCGCGTTTTCGACGCCGAACGGGCTGTGGAGGCGCGCAGCAGCGAGGGTGGCACTGCCAGTGCCGCCGTTCGCGCACAAATCGAGGCCGCGCGCCACGTGTTGGCTGAGGAGTGAGATTTTACAGGCCCTTTACACTTCTTGAACACGTCTATCACAGCCTACGTGTACAGAACTCGGAGTCACGTGGTCGCCTGATGACGCCAGGCGACCGGGCTCCCTCAAGGTGCAACGGCAGGCATGAACCGCGCAACAGGGAGGTGCGAGATGAAGCCCTCACGGTTTTGGCGCTTTGGCCTTGTCCTGGGAGTGACGGCTGTGTTGTTGGCGTGGTCGGCGCTGATTGTCTATGCCCAAGGCGGGACGATCAGCGGTGTCGTCAGCTCGCCGTTGGGCTACCCCTTGCCCGCCGGCACGGTCGTCAAGCTGTACAAGCCCGGTAGCGAGGACGTGTACGGCATGGCCCATCCTGACATCGCGGACGGACGCTTCCAAATCGGCCCTGTGCCCAATGGCCTCTACGTCGTGCGTGCTGTTCCACCCACCAGCAGTGGCCTGACCCCTTCCTTGCCCAAGGCGGTTTCGGTCTTCGGGGGCAATGCGAACGTGGGTACGCTAGTGCTCACCACGCCCCAGATTACGGGCACGGTGGTGGCACCTGATGGCATCACGCCCGTAACCGCCACAGTACACGTTTACGCCGGCGGCACGGTGCCGGTGCTCCGCGTGGAGGCGCCGGGCGGCCAATTTGCGTTGGGTGGGCTCGTGCCCGGCAGCTACGCCGTGGAAGCGCGCCGGGCCACGGCTGACCCCTTCTGGCGTTCAGCGCGCCGCAGTGTGACTGTGCCCGGCACGTCGAGCCCGCTGACGCTCACACTGCGCCAGGCTGATTTGTGGGGCGTGGTGGTGGATGAGACCAATGCTCCTGTGAACGGAGCCCGGGTGGGCGTGGCCAACCGGGGCGGCGTTCATGCCGTGGACTACAGCGGGCCGGCCGGCTTTTGGGCTGTTGGCGGGCTCACGCCAGGAACGTATTGGGTTGGCGCGCTGCCCCCGCCGTACGCACACGGATTAGTCCCCTCCACGCCGGTCTCAACCACGGTGCCCGGGGCTGCAGCTCCCATGACGCTCACCTTGGAAACTCCCCCCCAAAGTGGTGAGCGGCACCGTGAAGACGAACACGGGCATACCGGTTGTCCGCGCCCTGGTGGTTGCCCGCCGTGTGGATCACCGGGGACGGGTGGAGCAGCGTACCGGTGCCGATGGAGGCTACCAGATGCGGCTGGGGCCCGGCGTGTGGGCGCTCACCGTGCGTCACGTGACTGACACGGCGCCGTCGGATTGGGTGTCTCCTCGCCCGCCCACGTTGGTGCGCTTTGCGCCCACCGCCGACCCCGAGGTCCAAGAGGTGAATTTCACTGTGGTGACGGCCGATGCCCAAGTGACCGGCACAGTGGCTCTCCCCGGAGGCGGCGTGCCGGGCTTCACGGTGACGGTGGCCCTGCGAAACGATGAGGGGGTGGGAATAGAAGTCCAAACGAACCCGACGGATGGGTCCTTCGCGGCCCGCGTGCCCCACGGAGGCTACAAGGTGACCGTGGTGCCCGCCAGGCCCCGCACTACCTCGGGCCGGCGGTAGCGCCGATCAATGTGCCGCCGAACGCCACGGTGAGTTTGGGGACGTTAGAGCTGGTGGCGCGTGATGCCATGATCACGGGCCGCATCACCACAACAGGCGCGCCGGCCAGTGCAGAAGGCATTCCGGTCATTGCCTGGCGTCCAGGCGTGCCCGGGAGCGTGCGCGCGCACAGTGGCCCCGGGGGCATCTACGCACTGGCCGTCAGCAGCGGCACGTGGCAGGTGCGGCCGGCACCTACACCCCGCCAGCCGTTCGTCTTCACCGGCGAGGGCAGGGAGGTCACCGTTGGTGCCGGCCAGGTGATCACCGGCGTGGATTTCGCGTTGGAGCGGGCCGAGGCCACCATCGCCGGCGTGTTGGTGGACGCCGACGGCCGACCGGTGGCCGACGCGCAGGGCTGGGCCACGGCACACGTCCCACCGGCTCGCCCGGGTGGCATGCTGGGGCTCCTGTGCTCAACGGTGCTTTTGAGGTCCTCGTGCCCGCCGGCACCTATGTGGTGGCGGCTCACCTGCAGCCCAGTGGGCCTTACATGTCCGCCGGTGAGCGTTCGGTCGCGGTCGCGGCCGGGGAGCGGGTGGAGATCACGCTGACGGTACGCGCCAAGGACGCGGCCATTGTCGGCGCGCTCGTGGACCCCAGACAGGGGGCCTCGATCGTGCAGGGCGTCTCCGGCGTGGCCGCCGCCTGGTCCGGTGCCAACTGGGCGGTTGGGCCCATTCGGCCGGAAAATGGCACCTACCGGCTCGACGTGGCGGCTGGCGTGTGGCATCTCAATTACCGAATTGAGCCCATGTCCGACTACGTGAAGCTTTCAGGCGGCCAGAATGTGGCCGTGGAATCCGGAAAGACAGCCGTGGTGCCCCCCCCTGCTTGTGACGGCCAAGGATGGCCGCATTACCGGCACCGTGATGACACCTGATGGTTCGCCATTGCCGGGAGCTGTGGTGGTGGCACGTGGCCTCGACGATGACATCCGCGGGGTGCGCCTCCACGCCCGTAGCCGAGCTGATGGCACCTTCGAGCTCTGGGTGCCCCATGGCCGCTATCGTTTGGGGGCTGTCTACCGGCGTCCGGGCTGGTTGAAGCCCGTTGAGCGTGAGGTGATGGTGCCGGCCGGTGGTGTCTCCGGCGGTCACATGCTCCAGTTCCGCCAGCCTGATGCTCAGTTGAACGGCACACTCATTGTCACCGACACGGTGGCTGAGGGGGCCGGTGCTCGTCTGGGCTTGGTCGGAGGACGGGGCGTTCGCGACGAAGCTCTTCACTGTGACCCAGGTGAGTGGTGCGAACCAGGCCACTGGAACGTATCAGCTCGACGTTACCTCGGGCACTGTGTGGCATGTGGGCGCCGTTTTCGAGGCCCAGGGGAGCCTACTGGAAGGGGGCTGGCACCGTGGTGGTGACCGACACAACCGCCACGTTGGACCTGGAACTCACCGGACCCACCCCCAAGCCGGCACCGGTAGTGGTCACCTTTGACGCGGCTGAGCCCCAGCGCGTCGAGCTGGCCGACGGTACCACTATCTTCATTCCGGCCGGGGCCATGCCGGTAAGCGGCACGGTCACTCTGCGCGTGGTGCCCATTGCGGCGTTGCCCAGCCAGCGCCATGCCAGTGTGGTGGCGTATGGCTACATTTTCTTGGCCTCTGACGAGCGCGGACAGCCCATCGAGGCCAACTTCAACCAGGACGTGATCATCACGTTCCCCTACGATGAAGCTCGTCTGCAGCAGCGTGGCATCCTGGAGTCCCGACTCAAACCTGCCTATTTCTCCACCACGACGAACGAGTGGACTTTCCCTGAAAGCTTCGTGGTGGACACGGCCGCCGACCGCGTCACCATGCAGATTGACCACTTCACGCGCTTTGCCCTCATGGGTGAAGCCGGAGGAGCGCTCATGTACTTGCCGCTGGTGATACGGTAGGCTCAATAAGAACGAATGAACGCGGCCACAGCGCCGGCGAGCGGGTGGACACATGTCCACCCGCTCGCTGTTTTGGGCTTGAAGGTGACGGCAAAGCCGTGTACAATACGTGGCACTGAGCGAAAGTTCGTCCGAGTACCGTGTTAGGTGAGCTAGAATGAGCTCTGAGGTCGTGCGAGTGCGAGTCAACCCGGATCAACCTGATGTGGAGGCTGTGGCCAGGGCGGCGGAGGTGATCCGGCGAGGCGGACTGGTGGCCTTCCCCACGGAGACGGTCTACGGCTTAGGCGCCGACGCGCTGAACCCGCAGGCGGTTGCCCGCATCTTCGAGGCCAAAGGGCGGCCGGCTCACGACCCCATTATTGTCCACGTGGCTGGCGTGGACGAGCTGGCACGGGTGGCCCGCGAGGTGCCGTCGGTAGCCCAGCACTTGGCCGAGATCTTTTGGCCCGGGCCGCTGACATTGGTGGTGCCCAAGGCCGACGTGGTTCCCCCGGTGGTCACAGCCGGCGGTGAGACCGTGGCCGTGCGCTGTCCGGCCCACCCTGTGGCCTTAGCCCTAATCCGGGCCAGCCAAACGCCTATTGCGGCGCCCAGTGCTAACCGCTTTGGCCACACCAGTCCCACAACAGCTCAGCACGTCTTGGACGATTTGGCGGGCCGCTTTGACCTGTTGCTCGACAGCGGTCCGACACCCGTGGGCGTCGAGTCCACCGTGCTCGACCTCACAGCCGAGATTCCCACTATCCTACGGCCCGGGGGAGTACCCCGCGAGGCGCTCGAGGCCGTACTCGGCCAAGTCGCTGTGGTGGAGCGTGGGCCGGGCAGGAATATGCCCCTGCGCTCGCCCGGCCTGCTCGAACGCCATTACGCCCCGCGCGCTGAATTGTGGCTGTTCACAGGGCCCACTGAACCCGTGGTTGAGGCCTTGTGCCAGGAGGTTCGCCGCGCACGGGAGGCCGGGAGGCGTGTGGCAGCACTTGTGGCCGATGAGGATGTGGCGCGTGTGCGCGCCAAGGCGAAGGACGTGGTGGTCATAGCTGTAGGGCCAAGCCACGAAGGAGCTGTCGTAGCTCAACGTCTCTTCGCGGCGCTGCGCACCTTGGACGCCCAAAATCCTGACCTGATTCTGGCCCGCGACTTTCCCCGCCAAGGCCTCGGCTTGGCCGTCCACGACCGCCTGGTGCGCGCGGCTGACAGAGTTGTAGACGTGACTGTTGGAACAGGCGTGCTGCCCTTCGAAAGTGATTGACGCCCCCTGTTTTGGTGTATGATTGGAGAGCTTTTGGGAAGCAAGGCTACTGCTGTGAAGAGACCGCCTTCTGCGAAGCCATGTGTCAGAACACAGAACAGGTGGGAGAGTGTAATTTGACAGGCGTTCTGGTGCTGATATAATGCCGAACGCCCAAACTGAGGAGGGATAGAGACCAATGGATGCACCGCGCCGTGAGCCCCCACCCGAATGGTATCCGGCTTACGAGGATGAAGTTGACCTGCGCAAGTACGTGCTGCTTTTGATGCGTTTCTGGTATTGGCCGGTCGGGCTTGCGGTGGTAGCCGCGGTGACGGCGGCTGTGGTCAGTCTTTTTGTGCTCACACCGACGTATGAGGCCACGGCAATGGCCGCTGTGGCTCCACCAGTCTACGTTGTGCGCCTCACACCAGGCGAGGAGATCCCCCAGATTGAGGTGGCCCAGAAGGCCCTCCCCCAGCTAGCTACTTCTGATGAGGTGCTCCAAAAGGTGCTTGCCCGAGTTCCTGCTCCGGAGCCTGGGTTCTCTCTTCAACAGCTCAAGGACAGTGTTTCGGCGGAATCGGGAAGTGACCCGAGCATTGTGGAGTTGCGCGTGAGCGGCGTTGATCCGGAGTGGGCGGCTCAAGTGGCCAACGTGTGGGGCGAGGTGTTCGTGGAGCACGCCAACCTGGTGTACGGTGAGAGCGCCAACCAAGTGGCGCTTTTAGAACGTCAGCTCGCCCGAGTGGCAAAGGAACGCGAGGTGGCCGAGCAGGCGGTGGTGGAGTTTCAAGCCAAGAATGAGCTGGGTGTGCTCAGGGCTCAGTTGGACAGCGTGCGCCAGGCGTACGCCCAACGACTTGGCGAATTGCGCCAGCTGAATTTCATCACCAAGGACGTGCAGGGATTGAGGGATCAGGTGGCAGCCCAGCCGCCCAATGAGCCTGTGCAAGTCAATGACGAGTTGACAGCCCTCTTCTTACAGATCCAGGTGTTCAACGCGGGCGGCACCGGTGTACAACTCCAAGTGAGCCCGGAGGAGTTGCGGGGTCGTACGTCCCGTGAGTTGGCCACGCTGTTGGATCAGATGCTGGGGATCATTGATGAGAAGTCGGCGGTCCTGAAGGCCGAGTTGGAGAACTTGGACACCCAGATTTTGGAGCTCCAAGGGCGTATCGCTGCTGTGGAGCTGGAACGAACGCGTTTGGAGCAGCGGGTGAGCGTAGCTCGCCAGAAGTACTCGGTGGTGAACCGACGACTTGAGGAGGCACGTCTGGCCGTTCAAGCGCCGGCCATGACATTCAAAGTGGCGAGCCGGGCGGCGCCGCCCGAGGAACCGGCACGTCCTAAGCCTCTGCTGAACACGCTCTTGGCCGGTGTGCTGGGAGGATTCTTGGGCGCATTTGCGGTCTTTGTTGCCGAGTTCCTGCGACCCGAGGAGCAAGAGCAGGTCATCGACGAGGGCAGAGAGGCGGGGGTGCCGCAACCCGCCGAAATGTAACTGGGTGTGTGTCTGGTCATGGCCGCATGCTGGCCGGGCGAATGCACTTGCAATGAGTTGGTACACCGTCCACACGAAGCCGAATGCCGAGTACCGAGTGGCTCGCTTGCTCCAGGAGAAGGGGATAGAGGTCTTTTTCCCTGAAATTCGCTCCTGGAGGCCTCGTCGTGGATACCTCACAGAACCCCTCTTTCCCGGTTATCTGTTTGTGCGCGCCGATTGGAGCGATGTGCCGCTCACGGTCGTGGTCTGGACACCGGGAGTTCATCGGGTTGTTGGTTTTGGCGGCCAGCCGGCTGTGGTGCCAGACGAGACTATAGGGGCCATTCGGGAACGGTTGGAGGAGTTAGAGGCCCAAGGTGGTCTGCGACCTTACAGGCTTCAGCCAGGAGAGCGGGTGCGCTTTGTGGCCGGGCCATTTCAAGGCTTGGAGGCTGTCTTCGATGGGTACCTGCGGGCTTCGGATCGTGTGAGGGTGTTGCTGGAGTTCTTGGGGCAGGTTCACCAGGCCGATGTGCCGGTCACACATGTGACCCCTATCGCGAATACACCCCCTTGTGCTTCTCGTCCGCCGCGTCGCACTCGCGGCAAAGGGCGATGGATTCGAGGTCGGCAACAGCCGCAGAAGAGGGAAAGCCCGGTGTCACACGACAGGTATCGCCGCAAGTGATACCCTGAACAGTGGGCCGACGTTCCCCTCACAGAACGGCCCTTCCGTTGTAGCCACTGCTCCGGGGGGCCTGTACATGGTGTCGTTTAGGAGAAGAGGCCCTTTATCTCTCTTCTCCTGTGGCGGAGCCGTGTGTAAGTGACAGCCGCTTTCAAGGTGGCTGTTACTTTGGCCCTTAGCGAAAGGCGAAAGGCGAAATGGGGTCTTTATTTGCTCAGTTGCGGATATGGGCCATAATCTTATGGGCGATTGTCGCTGTGGCCGTGGGTGGTGCAGGTGTGGTTCAATATACAGTGCGATCTCCTGTGGGCGTACACGCCGCGACGCCTGCTGCTGAGCAGGGTGATCACAGGGCCATGACCGGTGTCAGCTCTCCATCGTCCCTTTACCTCCCCCTGACCTTCCGCAATTACCCCCCCCAACCGAGTATCTTCGGGGTAGAAATCTCCCGTGGATCGGCCCCACAGGTGATCACGCGTGTGGCTGAGCTCAAGCCCGGTTGGGTGCGGATCAATGGTCTCTCTTGGTGGGCTGTGGAAGCTCAACGCGGCGTGTACGATTGGAGCCAAGTGGCTACGCTGGAGAAGATGTTAGCAGATCTGGGATCGCAAGGGATGAACGTCTCCCTTGTGATTGCGGGAACTCCGGAATGGGCCCAAAAGGTGCCCGGGTATCGATGTGGGCCCATTCAGGAGGAGGCTTTGAGGGACTTCAAGGCCTTCGTGGCTGCCGCCGTGCGCCGTTACAGTGAACCGCCTTACAATGTGCGGTTCTGGGAATTCTGGAACGAGCCGGATGTGGCATATCAGATCGCCCAGCCCATGTGGCCCTTTGGGTGTTTGGGAGATCTTACAGCTCCATATTATGGAGGTGGATACTACGCCAGAATGCTTGAGTATTTCTACTCAGCTGTTAAGGAGACTAGCCCAAGATCCCGTGTAATCTTCGGAGGATTGCTGATCGACTGTGATCCCGAAAATCCGCCACCGGGCAAAGACTGTTCCTCGGGACGCTTTCTGGAGGGTGTCTTGCGTAACGGAGGGGCAGCCTATTTTGACATCCTAGCCTACCACGCGTACCCCCACTGGAGTAAACTGAATTGGGAAACGTTGACGTCTCCGGCCGATTGGGATCTGCTCCACCCGTCGTGGAGACATCGAGGGGGGATTTTCCTGGGGAAATTGGATTTCCTTCGGGAAGTGTTAGCTCGCTACGGTGTAACTAAGCCCATTCTTATGAACGAAGGTGGTCTGTTGTGCCACCCGCTCACGCCAGATTGTAATGAAGGTGGGGCTTACCAGGACGAATTTCGCGATGATCAAGCCAATTACGTGGTTCGTCTCTACGTGCGCGGGTGGGCCAACGGGCTTGACGGTGTGGTGTGGTACACGTTGAACGGCCCCGGTTGGCGTCAAGGGGGGCTGTTAGACGAGAACCAGCAACCTCGGCCGGCGTACACGACTATGAAGTTCCTGGTCGATCTCTTCGATGGCGCCAAGTTCGAGATGGCGCTCCCCACGGGCACGGACCTGCTGGAAGCGTATGTTTTTCGCCAAGGACAGAAGCGCATCTACGTCTACTGGCGCAATGACGACAATGTGACCTCTCTTGAGCTGCCGGATGATGCCGTTGCCCTCTACTCCTACCGTGGCGAGCAAGTGAACGTGACATCGAATGGGGTGGCAGTGGGGTTTGAACCGGTCATTGTGGTGGCCGGACCGGCTCCTTGACGGTGACCGACCGGGACGGGGGACAAGGGGAGGGGGTGCTGGGGGGCTGGCTGGTGCTCCGGTTTGAGCCTTTATACCAGGAGCGGGGCGGGCGATGCTGTACGGGACCCTCGCAGTGGGGAGGGACATGATATAAAAATGGTGCTGGCCAATGCGTGTGGATTTGTGCTTGAATCCTCAACTCTTCACCTTAGCTGAGGTTCAGGAGATGATACCGGCTGTGCGTGAGGTGCTCCTCCGGCACCATGCACGAGGAGCCTACATCTTTGGATCTGTGCTTCAGGATCCCGACAGGTGCTTGAGTGACCTTGACATCGCCGTTTTGCCCCCTCCAGAGGAAGTCGACTGGCTTGACTACTACAACAATGTGCATGGAGATCTGTGCCGGGTATTTCAGGCCGATAACATAGACCTGGTGCTGCTGGATCAGGCACCCCTTTCCTTGCAGGCTCACGTGGTACTCAGTGGACTCCGTATTCTCGAAGGGCGTGGCGTGATGGAGTGGGAGGAACGAGTGCTGGCACGTTACGCCGACTTGGCTGGGTGGCGTCGGGAGAATTGGATTGTCACGCGGGGATTGAGCCGACAGGGTATGATCAGAGAGATAAACATGATAGACAGGGAGCGAGTCGAGCGGTTCGTGTTTTTGATCCGGGATGCCGTTCGCGAGTTAGAGGGCTTGGGCTTGGAGGAGATGGGATTGGAAACGTATCTGGCAGACAAGCGGGCCAAGGCCCTGTCCGAACATTACCTACGCATTGCCATCGAAGCAACCCTGGACTTGGGACGACATGTGGTTGTCAAGACGGGGCTGGGTCTGCCACATGAATATAGGGAGGTGGGGAAGATTCTCCAGGAGCAAGGAATTGTGCCTGCTGACTTGGGCAGCCAGCTCCAAGCTATGGCCGGTATGCGCAACGTGTTGGTACATCTCTACTGGGATATCGATTACGCACTGCTGTACAGGACCATTATGGACCACTTGGATACCTTCGGGAGGACCATCCAGTGTATCTTTCAATATTTGGAGGGGCTGGAGGCAGAGGAAAAATGACACGAGTCTCGATTTGCTGTGGCTTCTATACGGAGAGCTGTATATCCCTCCCGCCGTCCGGGAAGAGGTGCTCACCTCGGTACAGGAGCGTCCGGGTGCATTTGAAGTGGCTTCGGGGTTCCGGATGAGCGAGGAACTCTATCTTGGCGGGTGACAGTCGCCTCTGGCTTCATGGGAATGAACAGGGAAACTCCATGCAATTGAGGTCAAAGGAACAACAGGCGGCAATGCCCGATTTGGCTCTTTTGGAGCAGATATTTCGACCATACAGGGATATCGCCGCTGTGTATCTATTCGGCTCCTATGCGGCCGGCCACGCGCACCGCGAGAGTGACCTCGACTTGGCGATCTTGCCCCGCCGGAGGGGGGCTCTCCGAGATCGCAGGGTAGATATCCTCACCGACCTGGCCCGCCATGGCTTCTGCGACGTGGATTTGGTGTTTCTGGACACCGACGACATCGTCCTCAAATACGAGGCTATCTGTCATAATCGGTTGGTTTATCAGGCGGAGGATTTCGATCGGGGAGCGATGTACTCCAAGATCGTGCGTCAGTACTTGGACTTTCTTCCTTATCTGGATGTGCAACGCGAGGCCTATAAAAGGAGGATTTTAGGTGGTCAAGGTTGAGGTCATCCGTAAGCGGTTGAATAGACTGGGGTATTTTGAGTTGCCGGCTCATCTATAAAGGTGTGGTAGGAAGGCCATGGCGCGGATGGCATTGGACCTGACAC
Source organism: Ardenticatenia bacterium (assembly GCA_030949995.1). Lineage (GTDB taxonomy): Bacteria > Chloroflexota > Anaerolineae > Ardenticatenales > Ardenticatenaceae > WFWG01. The sequence goes on along the minus strand of JAUZRY010000030.1, from coordinate 1,450 downwards.
CAGAGGAGGTGGCGCAGTATAGGCGGGCCGCGCGACTCCGTCGGGAGCAGGAGCAGCAGCGGAACTGGCCCGGCGAAGGGAGCCGTGCCTGGGAGGTGGCGCGTGCTGCTGCCCGTCTGCTACGCGAGGAGTTCGGGGCCACGCGGGTGGTGGCCTTTGGTTCTCTGGTGCACCGCGCGTGGTTTACGCCTTGGTCGGATATAGACCTGGCAGCCTGGGGGATACCGCCTGATGCGTTCTATCGAGCGGTGGCGCTTGTGACAGGCCTTAGCCCAGAGTTTGAAATTGACTTGGTAGCACCTGAAGATTGTCGGCCCGCTTTGCATCAGATTATCGAGCGGGAAGGGGTTGACTTGTGAACGAACAGTTGCTCCAGGTCGCCCGGCGCATTCGTGATGAACTGGGTGACATGGCCCGAGTGCTCGACCGCGCGCAGGAAGGATGGCGCCGAGCACAGATGTCATCCGATGATCTCTATCTGGACGGCGTAGCGCTGAATCTGCATGGCTTCTACGCCGGGTTGGAGCTGTAATGAGGAGCAGGTTGTACGGGGCGCTCGTGCGGAGGAGACAAGGAGAGAGGGAGACAAGGGGACAGGGAACAGGGGGACAAGGAGACAGGAGAGAGGGGGGATGAGAGGTTCGTGGTGGGCGGGGCTGGCGCTGGTGTTGGCTCTGGGGCTCTGGCTGCGGCCTTATGCTCTGGCCCTCTACCACCTGGAGGCCGGCGGGCGGGCGTTGGACCGGGCCCTCGCGGCGGAGGGTGATACGATCGGGGGGTGTCCGTTCCCTGCTGTGGGAGCCTCTGACTGCGGAGGAAGCCCGGGTGCTGGCCGAGCAGGCCGCCGCCCGCTTCCGGGCAGCGGTGGAGACGGACAAAGCCAACAGCCAGGCCTACCGCTGGCTGGGGCGGGCCTCTCTCCTGCTGGATGACCCCGAGGCGGCCGTGCTGACTTTCTCCGCCTACGCCCGCCTGCGGCCCAAGAACCCCCTGGGCTGGTGGGAACTGGGCCTGGCCTACGAGCGGCTGGGCACGGAGGGTGGAGTGGGGCGGTTGAGGTGGCGTTTGCCCCGAGACTTAGACGGGGGAGGGCCAGTGGGGATATAATAGGCGCCGCCCGCCGATGACCGTCCCGCTCTCGATGGCCGTGATCGAGACACCTGACGTGCTCTATTGGACACCCCTTACTGCAGGCAAGGGGAGATGCCTCAGTCCTGCTTTGTGGCCTCGGCGGCGTGGGAGATGCCCCGACGCGCCGGAGGGACAGCCGGCGGGGTGGTGGCTTCCGGAGGAGCCGGTGCGGCGGGCGGTGCTCTTTATGCACCCGCCCTCGCGGGCCACGTTCACCGTGACCCTGCCGGTGACACCGACGGCCCTGGTCTTTGGATGGGGATAGACCCGGCGGTGTGGCTCGATGGCTGCCGGGTTGATGGGTTGAATAGGAGAAGGG